>DATIVG010000418.1:0-27700 GCA_035466075.1 Nodosilinea sp.
GACTTCTACATGCAGGTGCAGAAGCACTACACCACTCACAACACCTCGGCCACCATCGAGTTTCGCGAGCCCGAGCTGGAGGCGCTGGCTGAGCGCATCTACCAGGTCATCCAAAACGATGAGGGCTACATTTCCGCCGCCCTGCTGGCCCGGTTTGACGATCTGCAAACCTTTCCCCGGCTGCCCTTTGAGCCCATCGACAAAGCTACCTACGAAGCCCTCAAGCAGCAGGTGGAGGCGCGGCGCGGCACCGACAACTTCCATGCCGCCCTGTCGCGCTACGACGCGGGTGAGGTGATTGAGGCGGGCCCGGCGGGCTGCGACTCCGACAAGTGCATGATGCCGGAGAAAAAGCCCGATTAGAGCCAAGACAACTGGGAGAGAGCAAAAAGGGGTGCCTGGATAATCTAGGCACCCCTTTTCTTCGTATTGCGCAGCCTGGCTAGTAGATAGGCGGCCCCAGCCCCAGACGTTAGCAGGTTCTAAGGGGGCTTGGATGTCCTCACCCATGACTAGGGCGATCAACCCGTCGGGGCCAGGGTTAGCTCAAATCGCTGATGTCGTCTAGGCTGTCGAGCAGGTCGTCGGAAGCGGTTTCTGGGGCCGGGGCGTTGAGCAGCGCATCGAGGTCAAGCTCGGCTTCGGTGGTGAAGTCGGGGTCTGCCATAAAGGCGGCGTCCAGGGAGGAAAGGCCGTCGCCGGAGGGGGCTTCGGTAAAGTCAACCGCAGTAAAGTCGCTGTCGAGCACCAGGCTGTCGTCGGAGCTGTCTGCCGCGCCAAAGTCGAAGGTGAGATCCTCCGAATCGCCCGCCGTGGTGCCAAAGTCGAGGGATAGATCTTCCGGATTGCCTGGGGTCGCATCGAGGTCGAGCATGACCTCCTCTGGGCTGCCCGCCGTGGCGCCAAAGTCGAGGGATAGATCCTCTGAACCGTCCGCAGGGGTGCCAAAGTCGAGGGTGAGATCCTCTGAATCGCCTGGGGTCGTATCGAGATCGAGCATGACCTCCTCTGGGCTCATTGGGGTGGCGCCAAAGTCGAGGGTTGAACCCTCTGGACTGCCCTCGGTGGAGCCAAGGTCGAGCATGAGATCGTCTGAGTCGCCCTCGGTGGTGCCAAGGTCGAAGGTGAAATCATCGGCTGGCTGCTCGGCGGTGAAGTCGCTGTCTAGGCTCAGCAGCTCGTCTGGGCCAGCTGCATGGTCTGGGCTCTGGTCGGGTACACCCGCCATGGGAGCAGCAAACCCCAGATCGGTGGGCTCGGCCAGCGGGGCAGCGAAATCGTCAGAGACCAGGGTGTCGAGGTCTGGGCCAGTCTCCAGGGTGATGTCGTTGGTGGCTGCGATCGCACCTTCTAGATCAAAGTCAGCGCTGTCGGTTGCCAGCGCTGCGGTCTCGCCCAGCCCGCCGAGCTGCAGCACCTGGAGCCGCGCCTCGTAGCTTTGCTCCAGCTCCTGGGTGCGCTGGGTGAGCTCATCTTGATAGTGCTCGATTTTTTCGGCCAGTTTTTGCTCGTACTCCGCCTTGAGGCTGGCCTCAATTTCGCGCCGCAGGTTGAGCTCTAGCTCCTCGGTCGAGGGCTCGGGGACCGCGGTAAAGTCGGCTCTGCCCTGGGCCAGGCTGAGCTGGGTGGCGTGCTCCTGCTCAAGCTGGGCGAGGCGCTGGGCCATCTCGTCTTGGTACTGGGCCACGCGCTCCGCCAGCTGCTGGTCGTACTCCGCCCGCAGGCGAGCTTCTAGGTCGGGGGCAGCGGCCGGGCCCGGCTGGGGCATCAGGGCACTGACCGAGAGGTCGCCCCCCGCTGGGGCCAAGCGCTCCTGGTCTTGATCTTGGTGGCGAGCGATGGCCTCGGCCAGCCGCTGATCGTAGTCCTGCTGAACCTGCGATCGCGCCTCCACCAGCTTCTCCTGCAAATGCTGCTCGTAGGCCTGCTGAATTTTGGCCGCCGCCTCCTTCAGGCGCGTTTCGTACTGCTTGCGAATGCGCTGCTCGGTGCTGCCGTCGGCATCGCCCAGCCCTGGGCCACCCACCAGTCCCTGCCGGGCTCGGTATTCCGACTCCAGCTGACTGCGCTGGGCCTCCAGCTGAGCCTGGTAGCGCTCCATTTTTTCGACCAGCTGGGTCTCGTAATCCCGCTGCAGCTGCTGGGTGGCCTCCCGCAGTCGCCGCTCATGCTCCAGCTCCAGCTCCTCCTGGCGCTGCTGACGCTGTTTCAGCGCCTCGGTCAGCTCATTCACCTGGCCCTGGCGCAGGTAATAGCCCACAATGACCGCCAGCAACAGGGCAATCAGCCCGGCAACAATGAGACCTTGCGTAAGTTGAGGCATGGTATTTATTCCCCTGTAAAACTGTAAAGACGAGCTGTAGAGTCTCCACGCCTGAGGGGCAAAAAATCGCCCATCCCCCGCCTTAGCAGCCCATTATTGACAATCAATGATATACGCTGCGCCGGGTTTCCGCTCTCAAACTTTGCCCCGGTTCGCCACCCTGGTTGGGCGGCAAATTCTGTCAACCCAGCCTGCCCAACTCCTCCCCTGGCCGCAACAGTTCCATAACAGTTTGTGACCAGGGGTCGGGGTCGCCCGGCGGGCCATCGGAGTCATCCCCTACAATGGAGCTACAGCCTTTGAACCAGGCGGTGCCGTACCGCCTCCCGGCTCGACCGACCCTTTACCCCCCTGCGTATGACCCAGTCTTCCCACCGCCCGCCCGCCACCGACACCCCCCCGCCGGCCCCCGCCGAGGACGACGCCCTGGCTCTGGCCTACGCCATTGCCGCCGCCGCCGATGAGCGCAAAGCAGGCAACATCACCATTTTGCAGGTGGGCGACGTGTCGTACCTGGCCGACTACTTTGTGGTGGCGACGGGGTTCTCGGCGGTGCAGGTGCGAGCCATTACCCGCTCCATCGAAACGGCTCTCGAAACCGACCACAATCGTCGGCCCCTGCGGGTCGAGGGCCAGGGTGAAGGCAGCTGGATCGTCATGGACTACGGCGAAGTCATCGCCCACGTTTTCATGCCCGAGGCCCGCGATTTCTACGATCTAGAGGCTTTTTGGGGCCACGCCGACCAAATTCTCTACCAGCCCACCGGTCAGCACTTCAGCCCGGCCCAGTTTTAGCGCCCAGTTTTAGCGCCCCGGCTGGGGGGCTCGGTCTCGGCGCTGTCACCCGGCCCCGGGCGACAAATTCCGGGGCGGCGATTCCTTTTCTATTCCTATTGGTAGGCAATTCGTTTAGGCTAGAGCTAGATTTTTGTATTGTCGGCAATGCCTCAACGATGTCCTGTACCGGCTGAGCAGCAGCCCATCAATGAATATCAGGATGTGCAAGAATCCTGGTTCTACGGCTGGGGCAGCCGCGACATGGCCAGCTACCTCAAGCCGCTGATTATTTTGTGGGGGCTGGGCTGGGTGGTGGCCGGGCCCATGGCGGCGGCCAGCTTTGCCCCGCTCAAGCATCCTCTGCCCTTTGGACTGAGCGCGGCCATGGGGGCGCTGGTGCTGCCCATGCTGGCCCTGCTCCAGCTCTACGTGGGGTGGGCTCACGTGGGTGGGCGGCTGCGGCAGACCACCGTGCCCTACGAGGAGTCGGGCTGGTACGACGGCCAGCTCTGGGTTAAGCCTGAGGAGGTATCCAACCGCGATCGCTTAATCGTAGACTACCAGGTGCAGCCGGTGCTCCAGCGCATTCGCCGCAGTCTGGGGGTGATCGCGCTGCTGCTGGCCCTGGGCCTGGTGGCTTGGCCTCTGATCTAGCCGTTCTCTGAGCGAATGGGCCAAATCGCCCCTGTTCGCACCCAATCGCGCCCAGTCGCGCCCGAACGAAACGGCCCACCGCCCCTGTCAATATTCATTACCGCAGAGCGTCCCCTATGACCAGCAGTCGGGTTAGTCGGCACCAAACCAAAGAGCTCAAAGTGCAGCTGCTGCGGGAGGGCATTGTGGAGTGCAACCACCTGGCCCACGTGGCCGTGTGTGACAGCCGGGGGCGCACGCTGTCGGTGGCGGGCAACGGCGAGCTGGCCACGTTCATTCGCTCGGCCCTCAAACCCTTTCAGGCCCTGGCGGTGACGGCGGCTGGGGCGCTGGAGCGCTACCACCTGGACGATCGCGATCTGGCGATCATGTGCGGGTCGCACCAGGGCACCATTGAGCAGGCGCGCCAGGTGTTTCACATTCTGTGGCAGGCCGACCTCGACCCCACGGCCCTGCGCTGCCCCACCCCCGAGGGCAAAAAGAGCCCCCTGGAGCACAACTGCTCGGGTAAGCATGCGGGCATGCTGGCGGTCTGCCAGCAGCGCAACTGGCCGCTGGAGAGCTACCTCGACCGCAACCACCCGGTGCAGAAGTTGATTTTAGACCGGGTGGCCGAGCTGCTGGGCATGCCTGCGGACGAGTTTATCTGCGCCCACGACGACTGCGGAGCCCCGACCTACTTTATGCAGCTCAGCCAGATGGCCACCCTATTTGCCATGCTGTCGTCGGGCAACAATTTGGATATGGAACGCATTGTGCGGGCCATGACCAGCCACCCCGCCATGGTGGGCGGCCCCGACACCTTTGACACGACGCTGATGGAACTCACCAACGGTGCGCTGGTGAGCAAGTCGGGGGCGGAGGGCATCCAGTGCGTTGGTCGGGTGGGCGAAGGGCTGGGCCTGGCGATTAAGGTCATTGACGGGGCGCGGCGGGCCAAGTACGCCACCGCTATCTTTACCCTGCGGCAGCTGGGCTGGGTCACCCCCACCATTGCCGATACCCTGGCCGAGACCTATATGAAAATTGGTGAGTTTAAGCGGCTCGATGTGGTTGGCGACTTGCCCATGATGTACTAGGGGTTGCTGGGGCGGGCGCGGCAACGCTGATGAAATCAGGATCTTAGCCAGAGTAGATAACGCGCCACTAAGATTTGCCCATTTTCTTAGGTGGCGAGAGTTTGAAATCGTTGCTGAATGAGGCTTTTAGCTTAATTGCTCCAAAATAATCTGGCTAAAAGAAAAAATAGATTGTTAATGGAGAACATTTAGCGCTATATTGAATAAGCCGACGCGGGGTAGAGCAGTCTGGTAGCTCGTCGGGCTCATAACCCGAAGGTCCATGGTTCAAATCCATGCCCCGCCACCAACTGACCGTAGACCATTGGTCTATAGCTGCAAAAAAGGTTCCTAGTTCTCTAGGGGCCTTTTTTGTTGGCCGGGCTTGGCCAGCGTCCCCCCGGTGGGCGATAGTGCATAGGCAATGGCGATATTTGTTCTAGCTGTCGAGGCCGGCACCCATGGCTCAGCCGAAGATTATTGTTCTCGATGATGACCCCACCGGGTCGCAGACGGTGCACAGCTGTCTGCTGCTGATGCAGTGGGATGTGGAGACCCTGTGCCAGGGCCTGCGCGACCCGTCGCCGATTTTCTTTGTGCTGACCAATACGCGAGCCCTCAGCGCCGCCGCCGCCGAGGCGGTGACCCGCGAGGTGTGTCAAAACCTCAAGGCTGCGATCGCGCGTGAGGCCATCACCGATTTCCTGGTCGTCAGCCGCTCTGACTCCACCCTGCGGGGCCACTACCCGGTGGAGACCGATGCGATCGCCCAGGAGCTTGGCCCCTTCGATGCTCACTTTTTGGTGCCGGCCTTTTTCGAGGGGGGCCGCATTACCCGCGACAGCACCCACTACCTGATCGTCAATGGCCAGCCCACCCCGGTGCACGAAACCGAGTTCGCCCAAGATTCGGTGTTTGGCTACAGCACCAGCTACCTACCCGACTACGTCGCCGAAAAAACCGCCGGGCGTATTCCGTCGGCCTCGGTAGAGCGCTTTACCCTGGCTGACCTGCGGGCCGGTTCCCTAGGGCGGCTCCTGGCCCTAGAGCACAACGTCTGCTGCGCGGTGGATGGTGAGACCCAGGCCGATCTCAACCAGTTCGCCCAGGATCTGCTGGCCGCCGCTGCCCAGGGCAAAAAATTCCTGTTTCGCAGCGCCGCCAGCATTCTTACCGCCCTGGCGGCCCTGCCCCCCCAGCCCATCGACGCCGACCACATGGGCACCTACGTGCGGGGCGGTCGTCCCGGCGTCATCATCGTCGGCTCCCACGTCAAAAAAACCACCCAGCAGCTCGAAAACCTGCTGCTAGAGCCAGGCGTCATTGGCATTGAAGTCGATGTGGCCCAGCTGCGCGAGGGCTCCCCAGCCGCCCACAGTGCGCTACTGGCCGACAGCCTCCAGCGGGTCAACCGCGCCCACGACGACGGCCAGGTGCCGGTGGTCTACACCAGCCGCCAGGAGCTCACCTTCGACACCGTCCAGGCCCGGCTCGACTTTGGTGTGGCGGTCTCCGCCCTGCTGATGGCGGTGGTCAAGGGCCTGCCCCAGGACATCGGTTTTTTGATCAGCAAGGGCGGCATCACCTCCAACGACACCCTCAGCACCGGGCTGGCCCTGCGCACCGCCCGCCTGCTGGGCCAGATTCTCCCTGGAGTCTCCGCCGTGCGCACCCCCAGCGACCATCCTCAGTTTCCCGATCTGCCGGTGGTGCTCTTCCCTGGCAACGTGGGCGATCAGGGGGCTCTGGCCCTGGCCTACCGGCGGCTCTATCGACCAGCCCTAGGGGAGAAATAGGGGTATACAGTGTCCCTAGCTCAGCTCCGCTGCTGAGCCCTGCATTATTGCGCCGCCTGCCGCTCCTCCCGCAGGTCTTCGATCAGCTGGGCCAGCTGATCGCTGTCGGTGTGGTAGACCTCGTTGCAGAAGTGGCAGACGGCCTCGGCACCGTCATCTTTTTCGATCATGTCTTGCAGCTCGTCTTCGCCCAGCATTTTTAGGGCCCGCATCATACGGTCAAAGGAGCAGGGGCAGGAGAACTGCACCATCTGGGTCTCGGGCAAAATCTCCAGGCCCAGGTCGCCCACTAGGTCGGCAAAAATTTGGGGCAGGGTCTTGTTGGCGCGCAGCAGGGGCGTAAAGCCGGTGAGGCTGGCCAGGCGGCTCTCGATCAGGCTGACCATTTCCTCGTCTTCGGCGGCGCGGGGCAAAATTTGCAGCAGCAGCCCCCCGGCGGCCTCTACCCCGTTGGCCCCCACAAACACGCCCAGCACCAGGGCCGAAGGGGTCTGCTCCGAGTTCACCAGGTAGTGGGTGAGGTCTTCGCCAATTTCCCCAGAGACCAGCTCTACGGTGCTGGAGTAGGGGAAGCCGTAGCCCATGTCGCGCACTACGTAGACGTAGCCCTGGCGGCCCACGGCTCCGCCCACATCGAGCTTGCCCTGGGCGTTGGGGGGCAGCTCTACCGCTGGGTTATCGACGTAGCCGCGGGCGGTGCCATCCATGCCCGCATCGACCAAAATGCCGCCCAGGGGCCCATCGCCCCGCACTCGAATGTTGACTCGCCCCTGGGGCTGCTTCATGCTGGAGGCCAACAATAGCCCGGCCGACAGGGTGCGGCCCAGGGCAGCGGTGGCCACGTAGGAGAGCTGATGCCGCTGCCGGGCCACCTCGGTCAGTGTGGTGGTGATAACGCCCACCACGCGAATGCCGCCCTCGGCGGCGGTGGCTCGAATGAGTTGATCTACCATGCCCTGCCCCGGTGTGTCCTTAATATTGCTTATTACTTATTGTAAAAGGTTGAGGGGCAGAGCGTTGGGCTCCCTGGCTCGCCGGTCGTCGTCGGGGGAGCCCAACGGTGGCTCAGCCGGTGCCGCCAGGTTTCTTTTGGCATACTGAGAAGTGTTGTTTGGGCAATCACCACCCTATGTTTGGCACATTTCAGCACAGCCATCTCCGCCTTGAAGTTGACGCCACCCAGGGGCAAATTCAGGCTAGTTTGGCTCAGCCCAGGCAGTTTGGCCAGTGGCTTTGGCCCCAGCGGTTTAGCCAGGGGCTGCCGGGCGAGCTACACAGCGGGCTCAGTTTCAACAGCTATCTGGGCCCGGTGGAGATTCACCATGAGGTGCAGCAGGTCAATGACCACAGCCTGTACATGGTGCTGTCGGGGGGCATTGACGGGTTCCATGAATGGTACTGGGGCGACCAGTGGGTGCAGTCGCGCCTGGAGGGGGTGTCGGTTTTGCCGCTCAGCCTGGGGCAGAGCCTGGCGATGTTTCGGCTGCGGCAGTATTTGCGGCAGCCTGCGGCCTGAGGGGAGGCTACTCCTGGGCGAGCTCGGCGCTGGGCCGCTGCCCCAGCAGCTGGGCCAGTTCATCTAGAAACTGGCTCTGCGCTTTGATAATGCGTTTTTGGGCCTCTGCTAAGGGGAACCAGGCGGCCTGGTCTACCTCAGGAAATTCTCGCAGGACACCGGAATTGGGGGGCCACTCTAGGACGAAGGTGTTGCTCTGCAGGTGGGCGGGGTTGAAGTTGCCCTCAAAGGCCCAGGCAAAGACCAGCTTTCCCCCGGCCTGGCGCACCGGCTGGAGCGGGCGAAAGGTGCCCTGGGGAGCTTGGCCGGTTTCTTCAAAAAATTCGCGCTTGGCGGCGGCAAAGGTGTCTTCCCCTGGGTCAATTTCACCCTTGGGAATGGTCCAGGCCTGCCAGCGACGGTTGACCCAGTAGGGACCGCCGGAGTGCACCAGCAGCACCTCCAGATGGCGGTTCTGGGTTCGATACATGAGTAACCCTGCGCTTTTTTTAGCCATGGCTGCGATCGCACCCCCCCAACCAATCTCCTCAGATCAGGGCAGGCCGTCCTTAAGGTTTGAACATCTCCAACGCCGCACCATGCCGATACTGCACCGCTAGGCCCACTGAAGTACTGTCAGAATTCCCCCATGGGGCCCAAGCCAACCCTGGCGGCTTGGCCAAATATTAACGAGAAAACCAGCATGAAACCACAGTTTTCCTTCCATGGCCTAGCATACCTAATAGTGTCAGCCGTAGCACCGAGGTCGTTGCGGCCATCCATAGCGGTTGCCAGGTTTTACTATGCCCTATCACTACAATCTTGGCCCTAGCCAAAAGTTATATCTCGACAATGCTGACACAACAACGATCATCACCCTGGCCAGCGGTGGTATCGGGCAGCAGCAGCAGTCAAGTACCCGCACCCAAACCGGCCCCTGGCTTGAAATTCCCCAGGTATTGCCCCTTGGCACCAGCGTCCTAGTGCGCTGTGTTGCAGCCCTGGGCGAATTTGTCTGGCAAGTGCAGGGCATGCAGGTCACAGCCACCGACGCCTCTGTCTGGCAGCCAGCCCAGGCTGTACCCATGGCCGCCAGTGAGACCGCATCTCCCCCGCCGCCCATCACACCCCTGCCGCCCATGGCACCTCTGCAAATGGACCCCATGGAGATGTCCGCCAACCCCATGACCATGCGCATGGGCGATATGACCCTCTCCATGGAGACTCCTCCCCTCACGGGCCCAGCGGCCCAGCGCTTTTGCACTCAATGCGGCCAATCCCTGCGTTCTAACGACCGATTTTGTGGCAGCTGTGGCCACCAGGTCAGCTAAGACCGCAAAGCGGTGGCCCGCCCCTGCCCAAACAACCGACCATAAAAAAACGGGGGAGCACCTCCCCCGCCACCAACACACAGCTCCAAACCGCCAAAACCAGTTTTCCTAGAGCTAAATTGTTTCAGAGTAAGCTTTTGAGCCAGCCCCAGAGTTCCGGCCATCACCACAGCAGCACGCTCTAACTAGCAGCCGTGGGTGATATAGCCATAGCCACCTGGGGTAGAACATCCAAAAACCTGATCAACAAACCTGATCAACCTTCGAACCTTTGAGCAGAAATGTCTTAACCGAACTGGCCACAGCTATAGCTACCCTCCAGGGTGCTGCCCCATTACCGGCTGGTTAGAGAACCCTAATACCCCTACACTACGGGCTTGACGCGCTCCACCCGAGCCGCCTTTTCACTGGCGTCGGCAAAGAAGTTGGCATACACCAGGCCCGCCAGCAGCGCCCCCAAAATGGGAGCCACCCAAAACAGCCACAGCTGACCCACCAGTGGCCCCCCCACAAACAGGGCTGGCCCCGTGCTGCGGGCTGGGTTGACCGAGGTATTGGTCACCGGAATGCTGATCAAGTGAATCAGGGTTAACGCCAAACCAATCGCCACCGGCGCCAGACCCACCGGTGCCCGAAAGTCCGTTGCACCCAGAATAATCATCAAGAAGAAGAACGTCATCACCACTTCGCAGACGAAGCAGGCCAGCAGGCTAAAGCCGCCCGGCGAATGGGCCCCAAAGCCGTTGGTGGCCAACGGGTTACCCGTCGAGGGGTCGATGGCAAAGCCGGGCTGTCCAGTGGCAATCACGTAGATAATGCCAGCCCCTAAAATACCCCCCAGCACCTGGGCCACAATGTAGGGCCACAATTCGCGAGCGGGAAACCGCCCCGCCGCCCACAGCCCAAACGACACCGCCGGGTTCAAGTGACAGCCCGAGATATGGCCGATGGCGTAGGCCATGGTCAACACCGTCAAACCAAAGGCCAACGAGACCCCCAAAAAACCGATGCCCAGATTAAACGCCCCACTACTGTCCAAAAACTTACCGGCCAGCACGGCACTACCACAGCCGCCCAGCACCAACCACAACGTACCTAAAAACTCAGCAAAACAACGCTTTGTGAGAGGCATTGCCAACCACTCCTACCTAAATGAGGTTTGTACCATCGCCAGCATTAGCCCGTACGGGCTAATGCTGGCGATCCACAGGACAGCCAAACAATACCCCAAGACTATAAAAGTTTGATAAGTCCTGCGATACTAAACACCTGGCGGTCACCACGCAGGCTGAGACACCTAGCCAAACAGCTCCCTGGGCGATACTGATGGGGCATGATCCAATCCTGGCAGTGACCATCATGGCTGGCCTCCCCGCCCTGGCTAGCGCTGTACCGTGCCACCCCTGCGTCCGTTCCCCGGGGCTGCTACCCTGAGAGAAATACCGCTACCCCAGCGTCACACAGAGTTATCCTCCGCTAGAGTTATTAGGAAGCCGCGCTCACCATGGGAATGCAAGTCTGGCCAGGTCTCCCCCATCCCCTAGGGGCCACCTGGGATGGCACGGGCACAAACTTTGCCCTCTTTTCAGAAAATGCCACCGCGGTCGATCTCTGCCTATTCAATGCGGACGATCAAGAAACTCGCATTCCCCTCACCGAGGTTGACAACTACGTTTGGCACGGCTACCTGCCGGGGGTAGGCCCTGGACAGCGCTATGGGTTTCGTCTTCAAGGCCCCCATGCCCCGCAGGCGGGGCAGCGGTTTAACCACCACAAGCTGCTGATCGATCCCTACGCCCTTGCCCTTGATGGTGACGTGCAGTTCGACCCCGCTATCTTTGGCTACGACATCGGTGCCACCGACGACCTCAAAAGTCTAGATCTATCCTTCTCAGAGGTCGATAGTGCCCCCTTTATGCCTAAGGCCGTGGTCGTTGACCCCGACTTTGACTGGGAGGGCGATCGCCCCCTCAACATTCCCTGGCACCGCACGGTCATTTACGAAACCCATGTCAAAGGGCTTACCCAGTGCCATCCTGCTGTGCCCGAAGCGCTGCGCGGCACCTACGCGGGGCTGGCTCATCCAGCGGTCATCGACCACCTCAGCCAACTGGGCATTACCGCCATAGAGCTGTTGCCGGTTCATCATTTTCACGCCTACCCAGGGCACCTGGCCAACACCGGGTTGCGCAACTACTGGGGCTACGATTCGCTCAACTACTTTGCTCCCTACAGCGGCTATAGCAGTAGCGGCCCCACCGGGGGGCAGGTGAATGAGTTTAAGGCCATGGTCAAAGCACTGCACAAAGCCGGTATTGAGGTCATTCTCGATGTGGTCTACAACCACACCGGCGAGGGCAGTCACCTAGGCCCTACCCTCAGCCTGCGCGGGGTGGACAACGCCTCCTACTACCGCCTGGTAGAAGATGCCCCGCGCTATTACATGGACTTCACCGGCTGCGGTAATTCCCTCAACGTCCGCCATCCGCAGATTCTCAAGTTGATTATGGACAGCCTGCGCTACTGGGTGCTGGAGATGCACGTCGATGGGTTTCGCTTTGATCTGGCCTCGGCGCTGGCGCGGGAGCTATACGAAGTAGACAGTCTGGCGGCATTTTTCGACATCATTCACCAAGACCCGGTGCTGTCAACCATTAAGCTAATCGCCGAACCCTGGGATCTGGGAGAAGGGGGCTACCAGGTAGGAAATTTCCCGCTGCTGTGGTCTGAGTGGAACGGCAAATACCGCGACTCCATGCGCGATTTTTGGCGCGATCACGATTGCCGCCTGGGGGAGTTTGCCTTTCGCATTACCGGCAGCTCCGATCTCTATCAGGCCAACGGTAAGCGCCCCCACGCCAGCATCAACTTTATTACCTGCCACGACGGGTTTACCCTCCGCGATCTAGTGAGCTACAACGAAAAACACAATTTGGCCAATCACGAAAACAACCGCGATGGCGAAAGCTACAATCGCTCCTGGAACTGCGGTGCCGAAGGAGACACCGATGATCCCGATATTTTAGCCCTACGCCATCGGCAGCAGCGCAATTTGCTAACCACCCTGATGCTCTCCCAGGGGGTGCCGATGATGCTCGGGGGAGACGAACTAAACCGCACTCAGCAGGGCAACAACAACACCTACTGCCAAGACAGTAAGCTCTCCTGGTTTGATTGGGAGCTCAGCTCGATCAGTCAAGATTTGCTCAGCTTCACGCGCCAGCTCATCCAGCTGCGGCAAAACCACCCCATCTTTGCTCGCCGTAACTGGTTTCAGGGGCGGGCTATCCATGGCTCGGGGGTACATGACATTGGCTGGTACAACCCCGACGGCAGCGAAATCACAGCCGATCAATGGCATGATGGCGCGGCCAAAGCCATTGCGGTTTTTCTCAATGGCGAAGAGCTGCTAGGCTTTGAGCCCGACGGGCAGCGTGTCATGGATGACAGCTTCATGATGTTTTTCAATGCCCAGGCTGATGCCCAGGAGTTTCACATCCCTGCCGGAGTCAAAAAAGAGCGCTGGTCTATGGTGCTCAACACAGAAAAACCGGTGGGGTTTGTCAAAGACAAACAGGTCTACAAACCGGGCAAGGCGATTGTAGTGGCCGACTTTTCGCTGGTGGTGCTGACCAGCCCCCGAGCTAAAGGTAGTCACCCGTAGCCATGCTGACCTACGAGCGCATTTACGCTATCGTGCGGCAAATTCCCCGGGGCCAGGTGGCTACCTATGGCCAGGTCGCCGAACTGGCTGGTCTGGTCGGCAAACCTCGCCTAGTGGGCTATGCCCTCTACCGGGTCACTCTGGACACCGACGATATACCCTGGCAGCGGGTCATTAATGCAAAGGGAGAAGTGTCTCAGTCACCCCTTCGCAACGGCACCGACTATTTACAGCGGGCCATCCTGGAGGACGAAGGTATTGCGTTTGACCACCGAGGCCGTATCGATCTCAACCAATACAGATGGCGCCCGCCCGACACAATAATCGAGCAGGCGCTATCAGTCTTTAGAGAACAGCTTGAGAAGCCGTCAGCTTAGTCCACGGCTACGGCTACTTCTTCATCGACATACACCTCTTCGGGCTCGTCGATGATTTCCCCTGCCTGTTCAGCAGCCTGACGACGCATGGCCTCGCGATACTTAGCGGCCATTTCCTCAGCTTTGTCGTACACGAGGTCAGGGTTTTTGACCATATCGCCGGGCTCGGGCTCAAGCTGCTTGGTCGATAGGGAGATTCGACCACGCTCGGCATCGAGGTCAATGATCATGACCTTGATCTCATCGTTGACGTTAAGTACGCTGTGGGGCGTGTCGATGTGGTCGTGGGAAATTTCAGAGATGTGCAGCAGACCACTGACACCGCCGATATCGATGAAGGCACCGTAGGGCTTGAGGCCGCGCACAGCACCGAGCACGACTTCTCCGACCTGAAGACCATTCATCTTGCGCTCAACCAGGGCGCGCCGGTGGCTCAGCACCAGGCGATTGCGCTCTTCATCAACTTCCAAGAACTTCAGCGGCAGGTCTTCACCCACCAGGTCTTCTTTAGGCTTGCGAGTGCTGATGTGGGAGCCAGGAATGAAGCCCCGTAACCCTTCGATGCGAACAAGGGCCCCACCCCGGTTGGTGGCAAACACCCCGGAGCGCACGGTAGCGTCTTCTTGCTGAAGCTGACGCACACGCTCCCAAGCGCGCATGTACTCAATGCGACGGATGGAGAGAGTCAGCTGACCATCTTCGTTTTCGTCGGTGAGGATAAAGAACTCACGGGTTTCGTTGGAGCGTAGCACCTCTTCAGGATGGTCAACTCGGTTGATTGACATTTCCTGAATGGGCAAATAGGCGGCAGTCTTTGCACCAATGTCAATCAGGGCACCCCTAGGCTCGAGACTAAACACAGTGCCAGAGACAGTGTCGCCTGGGTTGAAGTGATAGTCGTACTGGTCTAGTAGCGCGGCAAAGTCTTCGTGTGTAAACCCGATGTCAGCGTCCTTTACGTCCTGATTGAGCATGCTAGTGTTGTCCTATTATTTCTCCGTAATACTGCGGTTTCCTTGCAGACGTACAAAACAATCAACTCAGATATGTGACAGCCCAGCCCCACGCACTCGCGCGCTGGCACAGGCAGCCCGATAAACCCACAGGATTAAAATTATAGCGGATGCGGTCCCCTAGTTAACAGCCGCCCCGCAGGATTGGTGTTGGTCGGGGCAACGGGCTGGCCGCTCAGGTTTGGTTGATGGGTGCTAAGCAGAGACTACATAGGTAGAGGATTGGCCATTTTCTGCGCCGCTGGCTGAGCGCTCCTGTTTGCCGTCCTGGAGCTGGCTGAGGGTTTCGGCAAAGTCGCGAATGCCCTGAAACTGCCGATAGACCGAGGCAAACCGCACAAACGCTACCTCGTTCATGGCCTGGAGTTTGGCCAGCACCATTTCGCCAATTTCGACGCTGGTGACTTCTCGCGTGGCCCGCTGCTGAAGCTCGGCTTCGATATCATCGACCATGGCTTCCATCGATAGAGCGGATACGGGCGTTTTTTCGCAGGCCCGCACAATGCCCCGCAGCACCTTAGAGCGCTCAAATAGTTCTCGGTCTTCGCTGCGCTTGATCACGGTGACGGGCACGTATTCAATGCGCTCGTAGGTGGTAAACCGCCGCTCGCACCGCAGGCACTCCCGCCGCCGTCGAATGCTGCGCCCTGCTTCCGCCGACCGCGATTCTAAGACTCGATTATTTAGGTGCTGGCAGAACGGGCAATGCATAGATGCGCTCCCATGGGGAGATAACGTTGTCCGCAGCCGCGATGATGTATCGACAACGGCGGAAAAATAAAGGCAAGCCTCTCCGGTACGGGAAAGGCTTGCCTCTATATTAATTAAATTGTGAGAAAACAATCGAAATGAGTCAGAAGTCTTGCTGAATTTGCGCAAACTTAGCGTAAATACTGCTCTCGCGGCCTAGGCCGAGGGTACTAGTCTTTGGGAATGCGAGGGGGTTCGCGAAATGCGATCGCAAAAAACAGGGTGCCAATGATGCAGGCGAAGATGAAGATGTAAGCGACAGCTTCCATGGGTGAAAAGGCTCCTACTCAACCGGTTGTCTTTAGTTTACATGGTTTAGAAATGGCGTGCCCGACGCCATGAGAAGAAGACTCAAACGCCGGGCACAGTTGGCTCAGGGTAGATTAGACCCTTTCTTCATTGCGGGTAGAGGTATCACCCACCTTCTGGAAGAAGCCCCACTCCACCTGTTCGGGAGACAGGTCGGGGTCGATACCCGCAAACACGTCCCGGAACAGGGTGCGAGAACCGTGCCAGATATGACCAAAGAAGAACAGCAGCGCAAATACGGCGTGACCGTAGGTAAACCAGCCGCGAGTGCTAGTGCGGAACACCCCGTCAGAACCGAGGGTTTCGCGGTCGAACTCGAAGGGCTCGCCGAGCTGTGCCTTGCGGGCATAGCGCTTGACTAGAGCTGGCTCGGTAATGGTTTGACCCGCTAGCTCACCACCGTAGAAGGTGGCGGTAACGCCAGTCTGCTCAAAGCTGTACTTCGACTCAGCCCGACGGAAGGGAATGTCGGCACGGACGATGCCGTCTTTGTCGACTAGAACCACGGGGAAGGTCTCAAAGAAGTTGGGCAGGCGGCGCACAAACAGCTCACGCCCTTCCTTGTCTTTGAACACGGGGTGGCCCAACCAGCCTTCGGCAATGCCGTCGCCTTGAACCATTGGGCCAACCCGGAACAGACCGCCCTTAGCCGGGCTGTTGCCAACGTAGTCGTAGAAGGCAAGCTTTTCAGGAATGCCGCCGTAGGCTTCGGCCAGGGTGTAGCCAGCATTCACATCGGCCTGCACCCGACGCTGAATTTCCTGCTTAAAGTAGTCGCCATCCCACTGGTAGCGGGTGGGGCCAAACAGCTCAATGGGGGTAGCGGCGCTGCCGTACCACATGGTGCCCGCCACAACGAAGGCGGCGAAAAACACGGCTGCAATACTGCTGGAGAGTACGGTTTCGATATTACCCATGCGCAGAGCCTTGTAGAGGCGCTGGGGCGGACGCACGGTCAGGTGGAACAGACCGGCAATAATACCGACGATACCCGCTGCAATGTGGTGGGCGACGATGCCGCCCGGATTGAAGGGGTTGAAGCCAGCAGCCCCCCACTCGGGGGCTACCCCCTGGACATGGCCAGTTAGGCCGTAGGGGTCAGACACCCACATGCCCGGTCCCCACAGGCCGGTCAGGTGAAACGCTCCGAAGCCAAAGCAAAGGAGACCCGACAGAAACAGGTGAATGCCGAACATTTTGGGCAGGTCGAGCGCGGGCTCACCGGTGCGGGGGTCGCGGAAGAGGTCGAGATCCCAATAGACCCAGTGCCAGCAGGCGGCTAGGAATAGCAGACCCGACAGCACGATGTGAGCGGCGGCAACGCCCTCAAAAGACCAGAAGCCAGGGTTGACAGCGCTTGCGCCCGTGACGCTCCAGCCGCCCCAGGACTCGGTGACGCCCAGCCGCGCCATGAAGGGAAGGACAAACATGCCCTGCCGCCACATGGGGTTTAGGACGGGATCGCTGGGGTCGAAGGTGGCCAATTCAAACAGTGCCATTGAGCCGGCCCAGCCAGCTACTAGGGCCGTATGCATCAGGTGTACAGCAATCAGTCGCCCGGGATCGTTGATGACGACAGTGTGTACCCGGTACCAGGGTAGTCCCATTGACTACGCTCCTCCTCTAGGTAAAACAGTATTGTTTTGTGGACTTGTCTTAAGCATGCCAGATACTGATAAGCCTATCAGATCAGGCTCCCAGAATCGTCCCAATTGCCCCCGTTATCCCGGCGTTGCCCCGGCGGGCTGCAACGTTGCTGGGTGGTGACCGATTTGGTACGGATGAGATGTAACAATGAAATTACTTAAAGAAGTGTAACTACTCCGAAATTCCCTCGCAACCAGGTTTGGCGGTGGTTGAGGGCAATGGAGGCGGGTTGCACTGCAGGAGGGTTTAGATTTTGCTGCTAAAGGCTTGCCAAACCGCTGATCTAACCACTGACGAGACTGCTGAACGCAAAGGAGATTCTCCCCATGGCTACTGTTAAGTTTGTTAACGAAGAAACGGAAATCACGGTTGCCGACGGGGCAAACCTCCGTTTTAAAGCCCTGGAAAACCGCATTGACCTCTACACCTTCGGCGGCAAACTGATGAACTGTGGTGGCTATGGCCAGTGCGGGACCTGTGTGGTCGATGTGGTGGATGGGGGCGAAAATCTGTCACCGCGTACCCAGGTGGAGGAGCGCAAGCTGAAGAAATGGCCGGCTACCTGCCGGTTGGCCTGTCAAACCACGGTGCACGGGCCGGTTGCGGTGGTAACCAAGCCTAGCCGCAAGTCAAAAGCCGCTTCTGGCAATGCTAAGAACGCCTAGCTGGAGCCGGTTGGCTTGGGCGGGGCGCTACTTTCTCATCAATCAGAGTGATATTCTTAAAGTGTCGGCTGTTTGGGCTATTGAAGAGGTGGGGTCGGGGAGCCTGGCTTTGGGGCGATAGACTGAGCCTGTTTGGTACAAGAATACCGGCGTTATGTTGTTGGGTTGAGAGTAGAGGCAAGCACTGATGGAAGTCAATAAGCTTGGTTTTGTAGCCAGCATTCTTTTTGTTCTGGTACCGACGGTTTTTCTGCTGATTTTGTACATTCAAACGTCTAGTAAGCAGACAGGATCGTAGCGATTTCCTGGTGGGGTGTGCCCTGGAGAGGGGAGTGACGGGTCTGGCCGGGATGTTGCCTTGGGGTGACGGGCCAGGCCAATCAGAGTTTGGGTGTATTCTTGAGGCGCTGGCTTGACCGGCGCTTTTTTGTGGGTAGGCTGGTCCGGCTGTGGGGTTTGCACCGAGGGCAATAACGCGATCTGTGCAGCTGTAGCCGGTCTGGTTAAGGCATTGCCGCGCCATACCGGCTACAGATTGAAAGGTTTAGACGGTTGTGGGGAGGTCGTAGCTCAGGCGATTGGGGCGACAGCTGAGGGTAGCGGCATTGGTACTATTGGCCCCAGGGGCGGGGTAACCCATTTTTAGTGGACCTATGACGTACTGTTTGGGCATTTTGGTGAAAGAAGGGTTGGTGCTGGCGGCTGACTCCAGAACCAATGCTGGGGTTGACTATATTTCGTCGTACCGCAAGCTGTTTGATTTTTCGAAGCCGGGCGATCGGGTGATTGTGTTGTGCACGTCGGGGAATTTGTCGATTACCCAGGCGGTGGTGCACAAGCTGGCCCAGGATATTAAGCGCGGTGCCCAGGGCGATCTGTCTCAAAATCGCACTCCCAGTTTGCACAGCCTGCCCACCCTGTACGATATGGCGCGTTACCTGGGGGAGCAGATTCGCGCTCTGCAGGAGGCTGATCGGGCGTGGCTGGAAAGGGACAGGATTGACTTTCAGTGCAGCTTTTTGCTGGGGGGGCAGGTGCGGGGGGAGGTGCCGGAGCTGTTTTTGGTCTACAGCCAGGGCAACTGCATTCAGGCGACGCCGGAGACGCCGTTTTTGCAGATTGGCGAGACTAAGTACGGCAAGCCGATTTTGGATAGAACCCTGGGGTTTGACGTGCCGCTGGATGCGGTGGCCAAGTGCGCTTTGCTGTCGATCGATTCCACCATGCGGTCAAATCTGTCGGTGGGGCCGCCGATTCACATGACGCTGTACCAGACCAACAGTTTCGAGATTCGTCACCGGGCGCAGTTTAAGGCGGGCGATCCCTACCTGATAAAAATGCGCCGGCACTGGGAGGTGGCTCTGCGGGAGGCCGCTCTGACGATGCCCGATATCGATTGGCATCAGGATCCGCCGCTGTCGCCTTTGGGTATTGCCGATCTGGGGGATGGGTGACCGGGGCGATGGGTGACGGGGCGGCTGCATGTCTAATGCTAAATATCTACTAGATCTCTAGTAGATCTCTAATGGTGAACATCTAAATAGGTGCGCACCTCGGGTTGGCCGAGGGCAGGGCAGGTGATCTGGCACAGGCGGAGGTCGGCAGGGGAGTCCGGGGGTGGGTGGAGTGCGATCGCACCCACATATCCCGGCTCTGGCTGCCACTGGTACAGCCGTCCCGGATGCTCGGGCAAGCTCGTGGCAACCGGCACTGGCACCACCCCAGCGGCAGCCAGGCCAGTGTCCAGCGTCAGCTGCAACCGCTGCATCGAGTCCACAATGCCCAGCCCTAGGGCTTTGAGGCAGGCTTCCTTCCCCGTCCAGTAGCGCAAAAAGCGGTGCTCAGCGGAGGCCGACTCCAGCCCTAAAACCGAATCGGCCTCCGCCGGGGTGAGATAGCGACGACACAGCCCAGGCAACCGGCTGACCGGGCGCAGGGCCTCCAGATCGACTCCAATCGCCCGGACTGCGGCGGTGGTACTGACGGCCACCAGCAGCCGCTGCCCACTGTGGGCCAGGTTAAAGACAGGCCCATAGCCATCGGCCATCGCCTCAGCGCTGAGGGCTGGCTTGCCGCGGGGGCCATAGACAAAGGTTAGAGAGCCCGGAGTCTGACCGGTGTAGCGACTGAGCAGATGGCGCAGACAGCCGCGACTGAGCACAAAATGACGCTGGGCCGCCGGCCTGTGCATCTGCCGCAGCTTCGCTTGTTCCGAGGGAGAAAGCACGGCTTGTAGCGCATTCAGGTCTGACGGCCCGAAGGTTTCCATGGCCAGCAGCCAAAGATCAACCGAGGGCAGAGCGGCAGCGGACAGCGGCCCAGGATAGAGCTCGGGCATGGGACACAGGAAGGGCGGTCAAAGGCAGCTATAGCTACAGGCACCTGGGTTAGGAGGTTTTCTACAACCGTCTGTGGGCAATGGCTAGACAACCGGTCGCTGCCCAGGGTTGCGGCTGGTCGTTGAGTGGTCCTAGGCGAACTGGCCAAGGCTATATCTAGCGCTATTGTGCGGTAATCTGGGCACCCTTGGCACAGCCCCCGCCGTCTTTTGCCATGCCGTCAACGCCATTTACCGCCGCTAACCCTAGCCAGGCTGTCCTCACCGGTGACTCTGCTGTTCGAGTCTGCATCCTAGGTGGCGGGTTTGGTGGGCTCTACTGTGCCCTGGCGTTGCACCGGCAGCAGGCCAAGTCCCGCCGCGCCCTCCACATTACCCTGGTGGAGCCGCGCGATCGCTTCACCTTTACCCCCCTGCTCTACGAGCTGCTCACCCAGGAGCTGGCCCCCTGGGAAGTGGCCCCCACCTACCGAGAGCTGCTGCGCCACACCGCCGTCGATCTGCGTCAGGACTGGGTAGAGCACATTGACCTGCCCCAGCGCACCGTTACGCTGCGCCATGGCGCTCCCCTCGCCTATGACTACCTGGTCGTTGCGCTGGGCAGCCAGATGCGGCCGCCCACGGTATCCGGCAGCCAGGCCCACTCGCTACCCTTTAATACCCTGGCCGATGCCGAGCAGGTCGAACGCCGGTTGGCCGCGCTCGACCACCAGCCTACGGTGCCCGTGGTCGTCGCCGGAGCTGGCCCCAGCGGTGTAGAGCTGGCCTGCAAACTGGCCGACCGCCTCGGATCTCGCGGGCAAATCACCGTCGTTGACCGCCGGGGCGAAATTTTGCGCTCCTATCCTGCTCGGGTGCAGCGGGCGGCGGCCCGCGCCCTGGCCCAGCGCGGGGTGGCGGTTTACCTCGATGCCAGTATCGAAACGGTCGATGCCACCGGGCTGAGCTTCGGTTACCAGGGCCAGCCACACCACTGCCCGGCCCATCTAGTGCTGTGGACGGTGGGAACCGTGCCGCGCCCCTGGCTGGGGCCCTCTGGGCCAAAGCCCACGCCCCTGGGCCAGTACCCGGTTCGGCCTACCCTACAACTGCTCGACACCGACCATGTATTCATGCTGGGCGATATGGCGGCCATGCCTGCCCCAGGGCGCGATCGCGCCCCCCTTACCGCCCAGGCTGCCTACCAGGCCGCCCCCGTCGTCGCCCACAACATCGCCGCGCTGATTGCCAACCGGCCCCTCAAACCCTTTGTCTACAACCACCTTGGGGATATGCTTACTCTCGGCCGAGGAGCCGCCGTGGTGTGTGGGTTTGGCCTATGCATCACCGGGCGCCTGGGGGCCTTTTCGCGGCGGTGGGCCTACTGGCTGCGCCTGCCCACCGCCGCCCACCGCTGGCGAGTGCTCCAGCATCGCCTCGGCAGAAAGCCATAGCCCAGCCTGGCTTGCCAGAGCGCTGCCCAACGGTTTGAGACGTTTCTGCTCAAGCCTCAAGATTTGCCCTAGGCTGGATGAACCAAAATTTGTATCGTTAATAACTTTTTGCAGAATATGTCGAAATCACCACTCCACTTTTCTGCCCTATTGCCCCTGGGCCTCGCTCTGCTACTCACCACAGTAGCCTGTACCCGTACCCCAGAGGCCGCCGATAGCAACAGCACTGACCCCCCGGCTGGTGCCGTTGACCCCGCCCCCACTGACCCCCAGCCCGGCGACCGGGTGGAAGATACTGAGTCGCTCCTGGCCCTGACTGGCGAAGGGTTGCAGCTGGTGGGCGACCACAGTGGCTCCACGGTCACCCTCGCCTTTGGCAGCGAAATGGCTCTGGTGGCAGATGCCGTCACCAGCATTCTGGGTGAACCCTTGGAATCGGGGGAAAACAGTGAATGTGGCTCGGGCCCGCAGATGATTACCCAGTGGCCTGAGGGTCTGGTGCTCCACGCCGCCAACGGCGAGTTTATCGGCTGGTCGGTTCGCCCCGATGCCGGTGAAACCTTGACTACCATGGCCGGGGTCGGGGTTGGCTCAACCCGCAGAGACCTAGAGGCCGCCTACACCGTTGAGGTGTTTGAGAGCACCCTGGGCACTGAGTTTTCCACCGGCGACCTATTCGGCATTCTCAGCACTGCTGAACCCGATGCCACCATTGAAAATCTGTGGGCGGGCACCACCTGCAACTTCCGCTAAGCGATTAGCGCTTGTACATAACTCATAAAAAAGCCGCCCTGAGTCAGGACGGCTTTTGGTTAACTAACCCTGGCCTCTCGCAGGAGGCCTAGGCATTAATTTAGTAGTCGAAGTCGCCGCCCATGCCAGCGCCAGCGGGGGCGCCTTCCTTGGGCTCGGGCATGTCGACCACAATGCACTCGGTGGTCAGCACCATACCGGCGATGGAGGCCGCGTTCTGCAGGGCAGAGCGGGTCACCTTGGCGGGGTCAACGATACCGGCGTCGAACATGTCAACGAACTCACCGTTGGCGGCGTTGTAGCCGACGTTGAAGTCTTTTTCTTTGACGCGCTCGGCGATTACCGCACCGTTTTGGCCAGCGTTCTGAGCAATGCGCATCAGGGGAGCGGCCAGGGCACGGGCGACGATGGCCGCGCCGGTGTGCTCTTCAGCGGTGAGGTTGGCTTCCAGCCAGGTGGTGAGGTCGGGTACCAGGTGGGCCAGGGTGGTGCCGCCACCGGGGACGATGCCCTCTTCCACGGCGGCCTTGGTGGCGTTGATGGCGTCCTCGAGGCGCAGCTTGCGGTCTTTCATCTCGGTTTCGGTGGCGGCCCCGACCTTGATCACGGCCACACCGCCGGAGAGCTTGGCCAGACGCTCTTGCAGCTTCTCCTTGTCGTAGGTCGACTCGGTTTCGTCGATCTGGCGACGGATTTGCTCACAGCGGGCCTTGACATCCTTCTCGTTGCCTTCGGCGACGATGGTGGTGGTGTCTTTGGTGATGGTGAGGCGGCGGGCCTGACCCAGCATGTCGAGCTTGGTGTTGTCGAGCTTGAGGCCGGTGTCTTCGGAGATCACCTGACCGCCGGTGAGCACGGCGATGTCTTCGAGCATGGCCTTACGGCGATCGCCAAAGCCAGGAGCCTTAACGGCAGCTACGTTCAGCACGCCGCGCAGGCGGTTGACCACCAGGGTGGCTAGGGCTTCTTTCTCGATGTCTTCGGCAATGATGATCAGAGGGCGACCGGAGCGGGCCACCTGCTCCAGCACGGGCACCAGATCCTGCACCAGGGCAATTTTCTTGTCGGTGATCAAGATGTAGGGCTCATCCAGCACCGCTTCCATGCGCTCGGTGTCGGTGACGAAGTAGGGGGAGACATAGCCCTTGTCGAAGCGCATGCCCTCGGTGACCTCCAGTTCGGTGGTCATGGACTTGCCTTCTTCCAGGGAGATGACGCCTTCACGGCCCACTTTCTCCATGGCTTCGGCGATCATGGCACCCACTTCTTCGTCGTTACCGGCGGAGATGGAGCCCACCTGAGCGATCGACTTGGAGTCGCCGACGGGGCGGGCGTGCTCGGCAATTTTCTCGACCAGGAAGGCGGTGGCTTTGTCGATACCGCGCTTCAGCGAGATGGCGTTGGCCCCGGCGGCGACGTTGCGCAGCCCTTCTTTGACCATGGCGTGGGCCAGTACGGTGGCGGTGGTGGTACCGTCGCCAGCGGCGTCGTTGGTTTTGCTGGCGGCCTGACGGATCAGGGCGACGCCGGTGTTCTCGATATTGTCTTCGAGCTCAATTTCTTTGGCGATGGTGACGCCGTCGTTGACGATTTGGGGGGCGCCGAACTTCTTCTCAAGTACGACGTTGCGGCCTTTGGGGCCGAGGGTGACGGCGACGGCTTCGGCGAGGATATCCATCCCTCGCTCGAGGGCGCGGCGGGCGTTTTCGTTGTAAACAATGCGTTTAGCCATGGAATTGAATTTCTCCGGAAAGAAGATAAGAGGTGACTGTGAAAACGTGAAGCGAAGGATATTGAGAGGTTGGAATTTAGGGCTCAGTAGGTTGGGTGAAGCGGTAGCGGAACCCAACGGAGCCTGGCCAAGGCTGAGGCAGACAGTGCCTTGCAGTGGGCGGGGCGATGGTGGACAGTGCCCACCCTACGCAGCCAAAATCCCAAATCTACAATCCAAAACTGGTCTAGCCGAGGACAGCGAGGATGTCTTTCTCAGACAGCAGCACGAACTCGTCGCCGCCCAGCTTGATGTCGGTGCCAGCGTACTTGGAATAGAGAACTTTGTCGCCGATTTTGACTTCCATGGCCTGGCGAGCGCCTTTGTCGTCGGTTTTACCGGGGCCTACGGCGGTGATCTCGCCCACCTGAGGCTTTTCCTTGGCGGTATCGGGTAGCAGAATGCCGCCAGCGGTGGTCTCTTCGGACGCACTTACTTTAATCAAAACTCGATCGGCTAGGGGCTTAACGCTAGATGCCGCCAAAGTGATAGCTGCCATACAATGCTTCTCCGGATTTGCTATTAAGACAGCGCCTGGGGGATGACACTCGACCCCGCTCAGACGCATTACACAGGTTTTTCGGAACTTAGCACTCGCAAGCTCCGAGTGCTAATTTACGATGGCAGGGGTGCGATCGCAACAAAGCCCCCTGTACGGGTTCCCGAACTGGTTTGCTGTTTTCGGAGGCATTCATGCCCAACCTCAAGGTTTTGCTGCCGGTTCTCACCAGCATTTTGTTTGCGGGCAGCTTTGTGGCCGGCAAGTACACCACCCTTGACCTGGGGCCGCTGACCACCTCGCTGCTGCGCTACATCATTGCCCTCGGGGTGCTGGGGCTGTTGATCGGCTGGAGCGCCCACCCGGCTAAGGCTTTGGCCGTCGCCCGGGGCGACTGGGGCGCCATGGCGCTGCTGGGGATATTTGGGGTGGTGGGATATCACTATTTCTTCTTTAGCAGCCTGCGCTACACCGCCACCGCCAATACCGCCATCATCAACGCCTTTAACCCCGTGGTCACCGGAATGATGGCCGCCCTGTTTATTGGCGAACGGCTCAGCCGTCGGCAGTATGCGGGCATAGCGGTGGCCCTGCTGGGGGTACTCACCCTGCTGACCCGGGGCCGACCCGCTGCCCTGCTCACCCTGCAACTCAACCAGGGCGATGGGCTAATGCTCTGCGCCGTGTTCTGCTGGGTGGTGTATTCCCTGATCATCAAGCAGCTCAGCCAGCGCTACTCGGGGCTCACCATTACCTTTTACGCTGCCCTGGCGGGGGTGGGGCAACTGCTGCTGCTGGCCTCTTGGGAGCGCTGGTGGCAGCAGCTAGCCACCCTGTCGCTGTCCTCACTGGTGGCCGTTGTGTACATGGGGGTGGCGGCGTCGGGGGTGGCCTACCTGCTGTTTAATCTCAGCATTCAGCGGGTGGGGCCCACGCGCACCGCCAGCGTGGTCTACAGTTTGGTGCCCATTTTTGTGGCGGCCCTGGCCTGGATCTTTTTTCGAGAGCCCCTAACGCCGACCATGGTAGTTAGCATGGGGTTAATTTTGCTGGGTATCAATGTCGTGCTCAGCCGAGCCTAGCTGTACCGTACTGCCGGGAGGCGTTGTGCTATTGCCAGAGATCACCCTGTCTATTCCCCCGCTGGGCCAGCTCCCGGCTGGTCAGCTGCTGCGGGCCCTGCTCCCCGACTGCCCGCCCATCGCCGAGCCGCCCACTACCCTGGTGCCCACCTTGAGCGGCCTCACCGTTTTTGGCGATAGCCTCTCCGACCCGGGCAACCTGTTTGGGCTCACCGGCTTTTTCCCACCGTTCCCCTACGATCAGGGGCGGTTTTCTAACGGCGATCTCTGGGTAGACTACCTGGCCGATCGCCTCGCCCTGCCTGAGCCGGTGCAAAATTTTGCCGTCGGCGGAGCGCTGACTGGCCGAGACAACGGGCTCGACCCCCTGCTGAGCCTGCTGACCGACACCGAGACCAACCTGCCCGGCCTGCTCGATCAAGTCGATAGCTTCGTCAACCAGCTGGGGGAGAGCGCCGCCGACCCCGACCAGCTCTACGTGGTGTGGGCCGGGGCCAACGACCTGCTCAACCTGCCCAGTGACCCCGCCGCTATTCCCGATTTTTTGGCGGCCTCGGTGCAAAATGTGGCGACTGCCATCGGCAGCCTGGCCCAGCGGGGGGCCGACCGCTTTTTGGTGCCCAACCTGCCCAACCTGGGGCTACTCCCCCGGGCCCTGGCCGATGGCACCGGGGCCGCCGCCACCGCCTTGAGCGGAGTGTTTAATACCGGCCTAGCCCTGGCCCTGGAGGCCCTGGAGCAAGATCCCCGGACCGATATCGACATTGTTTCGGTCGATCTGTTTGAGCTGACAACGACGGTACTCGGTGCCCCCGCCGAGTTTGGCTTTACCAACGTCACCGACCCGCTGCTGGGCACAGGCGGCCTCACCGACCCTGGCTTTTTTTGGTGGGATGCACAGCACCCCACGACCCAGGCCCACGGGCTGCTGGCCGAGGTGTTTGCCACCGAGCTGCTAGAGGCTGGCTATCTGGCGCCTGCCCCCGTAACTGTGCCGGGGCCCCCGTGTTGCGGGGCTGGAGAAAAAACGCTGTTGACCCAGCTTGCGGCCCAGCTCGCCCCCTGGGGCCTAGGCCTCGACGATCGATGGCTCTGCGTTCAGGATTCGCTGACGGTAGCCGTAGAGTGGAGCTAGCGGGGCGATGTAGGCTAATGCAACCTATCGACCCGCTAACCCTATGACTGAGATCAACCCATCGGTGGTGCTCAAAAATATGTTTGCCATTGCCAGCTTTCAAGACGAGCTGCCCTGGCAGACCTTTCGCGAAGGGGTGGAGATCATCTCGCTGCACCAGACTACAGCGCCCCAGACTAAAACACCATGGCTGGGGTCTGAGCCCCAGCCAGGCTTGCATACCGCTCTGCTGCGCTACCAGCCTGGGGCCACGGTGCCCTACCACCACCACCCCGGCAGCGAGCAGATTTTGGTGCTGGCTGGAGCTCAGCAGGACGACCGGGGGATTTATCCGGCGGGTACGCTGGTTGTGAACCCGCCGGGCAGCAACCACCGGGTGGCCAGCCCTGAGGGCTGTATTGTGCTGGTTACCTGGGAGCGGCCCGTGATTTTTCAGGAGACAGATTTTCAGGAAGCAGATTTTCAAGCGGCAGAGCCCGCTTAAAGGTTCGCCCCAGCTACCAGAACGCTAGACACTAAGGTTGACGCCTCATTGAGTCTTGTCAACCTACAGATGCTGGTCAGGGGCGGGGGATAGGGTGGGCATTGCCCACCCTACGTCAGCTGGATTGGGGGTACTCAGCGGGATTGAGTGTTATCCCAAATCCGGATCACATAACCCCGATTCCTGACAGGCGGATTGCGTAGGGGCAAACGGTGTCTGCCCAGACAAACCGGGGCTATCCAAGTCGGATTCAGTATTAGTAGCTGTCTTCGCTGCTGACGGTGTGCAGAGCGAGGTCGTGGTTGGCCTGGTTGAGCCGATCGGCAATGGCCCGCCGCCACTTGAG
>DATIVG010000419.1:0-9773 GCA_035466075.1 Nodosilinea sp.
CGCATGAGCAATGAGGCCTCTAACTTCCGCACCCTCCAGCAGGAGGCGCTGCGCCGTCAGGCTGAAACCGAAGCTGGCGATCCGGCATCTGAAGCAGCCCCCATTGACTAGTTGCGTGAATCGGTAGCTGTGAGTAATGTCGCGGAGTCCCAGGACTGAGCGACGGCAAGAGAGACTCTTCAAGCCCCAGGGTTGATAAACCCTGGGGCTTTGTGCATCTGAAGTTCGTGCAGCTAATGCTCGGGCCGCTAAAGTTCGTGCTGCTAGAGATCGCAGGTAAACAGCCGGGTGAGAAAATAGTTCACCATTTTGGCCCCGTAGGGTGAATCCCACCACACCACGGGATAGCAGCCAACGGGGTCTTTGAGGCTGTGGCGGGCCTGGTCGAGGGTTTGCCACTGGCCGTCGCGGCGCCAGCCCACCTGGTCGCCCAGGCGGTTGAGCATTTCGCCATCCTGGGCGATGGCCGACTCCAGGGTGCCGCCCCCCGCCTGGTACACCTGGAGCTGCACGCTAAACCCAAAGCGCCCGCCGGTGTAGGTGGTCCACAGCCGATCGACCACCCGCAGCACGCTACAGGGAAAAGTGCGGATGGCGTCGGGGGTGAGATCTTCGCGGTTGGGGGTGCCCGCCTCTTGGAGGATGACGCGAACGGTTTCTTCGTCGGCCTCCAGCAGTTTGCCGGTTTTGAGCAGCCGCTGTAGGGGCTGGTAGCGCTCCACGTCGGTCACCAGCGTTAGGGCGTCCTCCAGGCGGGCGATGCGCTCGGCTAGCCCCTGCTGAATAAATCCCTCCAGCCTGGCCTCCAGTGCCTCCAGGCGAGCCGCTAATTCGGCCTGTGACCCTTCGCCGTCCATATCGACTCCTTGAGTAAGCCTAAGTAAAGTAAGCCAAGTACAGCGTTAGTCGGGTGAGGGGTGCGATCGCACCGCCAATTTTCTGACTAACGCTATAAATTTTAGTCCCGGGGCGGTGCCGATGACAGCGCCTGCCCTAGGCCGGGGTTTCTCCCTGGGCGCGCAGTGGCGCAACCGCCTCCTCTGGGGTGCCGGTTGTGCCGCCCGCTAGGCTGGTGGAGGAGGTGATCATCGGCGGTGCCCCCGGCCCGCCGCCCAGTATCTGCTCGCTCAGACCTTTGAGCACCACATAGAGCACCGGCACCACCAGCAGACTCAGCACCGTGGCCACCAGCAGCCCGCCAAACACCGTATAGCCCACCGACCAGCGGCTGGCGCTGCCCGCCCCGGTGGCAATCAGCAGCGGGAAAAAGCCCACCAGCGACGAAATCGCCGTCATGATAATGGGCCGAAAACGCTGCTCGGCGGCGGCCACGGCGGCGGGCACCAGGCCCAGCCCCTGGTCGCGGGCCTGGTTGGCAAATTCCACGATCAAAATGGCGTTTTTGCTGGCCAGGCCAATCAGCATCACCAGCCCCACCTGGGCGTAGATGTTGAGGTCGAGCCCCCGCAAAAACAGAAACACCAGCGCCCCCAGCACCGCCAGCGGCACCGTCAGCAAAATGATAATCGGGTCGATGTAGTTTTCGTACTGGGCGGCCAGCACCAAAAACACCACCAGCACCCCCAGCCCAAAGATAATGGTGGCCAGACCGCCGGAGGCGATTTCCTCACGGGCGGTGCCCTGCCAGTCCATGCCCACCACCGGCAGTGCGGCCTGGGCGTGGGCCTCGCTCAGCGCCTCAATCAGTTGCCCGGAGCTGGCTCCGGGGGCAGGTAGACCCTCCAGCTTAATAGAGCGCAGCAGGTTGAAGTGGTTGATGGTGGACGGCCCGACCACCTCGCTGAGGGTGACCACTTCACCCAGCGGGACCATGGTGCCCTGGCGCGATCGCACGTAGAGGGCATTGATATCGCTGGGCTCATTGCGGAACCCTTCGTCGGCCTGCACGTAAACGCGGTAGTTGCGCCCCCCCACCGTGTAGTCGTTGACGTAGCGCGAGCCCAGGTAGGTGCTCACCGTGGTCAGCGCCTCGTTAATATCCACATCCAGGGCCTTGAGGCGGTCGCGGTTGATATCCACCTGCACCTGGGGCGAGCTGGCGGTGAACTGGGTAAACACCCCCGCCGACGCTGGCGACTGGTTGGCCAACCCGATAATTTCGTAGGCGTTGCCCAAAAAATCATCGATGCTCATCTGGTTGCCGCTGCGGTCTTGCAGCGGCATCTCCAGCGCCCCCGTAGGGCTAAAGCCCGGCACCGGCGGCGCGTTAAAGGCAATCACCAGCGCCTCCTGAATCCCCTGGAGCGCTCCATTGACCTGGGGCAGCAGCCCCGCCACCGACGAGCCGGGGCCACGGCGCTCCGCCCAGGGGGCCAGGGTGGCAAAAAACACGCCCCGGTTGGGCGACGGGCCATCAAAGCCAAACCCCGACAGCATAAAGGTGCTGTTCACCTCCGGGAACTGCGAAATCAGCTCGTCGGCTTTATCCATCACCTGCTTGGTGTACTCCAGCGACACCCCGTCCGGAGCCTGCACAATGCCCAAGAAATACCCCTGGTCTTCCTCCGGCACAAAGCCCGTGGGCACCAGCCGCAGCATGCCCACCATCAGCACCAGCCCCACGGCAAACACCACCAGCACCCCGTAGCGCAGGCGAATCAGCACCCGCACCAGGCTCCGGTAGCGCTCGGTCACCCACCGCAGCAGGTCGTTGAAGCGGTTAAAGAAACCCCCCAGCGGCCCGGTGCGAGGCCCCGGCGGGTTGGGCCGCAGCAGCAGCGCCGACATGGCCGGTGAAAAGCTGAGGGCGTTAAAGGTTGACACCACAATGGCAAAGGCAATGGTGAGGGCAAACTGCTGGTAGATTTTGCCGGTGCTGCCCGGAAAAAACGCCACCGGAATAAACACCGCCATCAGCACCAGAGAGGTGGCGATCACCGCCCCCGATAGCTCCTGCATGGCGTCGAGGGCGGCCAGGCGGGGCCGCATGCCCTGGTCGATCTTGGCGGCAATTGCCTCCACGATCACAATGGCGTCGTCAACCACCACCCCCGAGGCCAAAATGCAGCCAAATAGGGTCAAGGTGTTGATCGAAAAGCCAAACACCAACAGGAAGGCCATCGAGCCAATCAGCGACACCGGAATTGCGATCGCAGGTACGATCGTCGACCGCCAGTCCTGCAAAAACATAAACAAAATCAGCAGCACCAGGCCGATGGCCATCAGCAGCGTATTCACCACCTCCCGCAGCGACACCTGCACAAAGTCAGTGGTGTCAAACACCAGCTCCGCCCGATAACCCGGCGGAAAACTCTCCTGCAGCTCAGCCATGCGATCGCGCACCGCCCGCGCCACCTCCAGGGCATTGCTGCCCGGCAGCTGGTACACCAGCAAACCCGCCGCCAGCTTGCCCTGGGTCTGGGCGTCAAAGCTGTAGTCCTGGGCACCTAGCTCGGCTCGGCCCACATCCCGCAGGCGCACCAGGTTGCCGTCCTCCTCCACCTTGACCACCAGGTCCTCAAACTCGCTGACCTCCTCCAGCCGACCGGGCAGGCGCACCGTGTACTGGTACATCTGGTCAGCCCCGTTGGGGGGCGCCCCCACCGAGCCCCCCCCAATCTGCACATTTTGCTCCTGTAGAGCCGCCACCACATCGTTGGGGGTCAGCGACTGACTGGCCAGGGCCGTCGGGTCGAGCCACAGGCGCATGGCGTAGCGCCCCGCCCCAAACACCTCGGCGTTGCCCACCCCATTGATCTGCTTCATCTCGTCGAGAATGAACAGATCGGCGTAGTTGCTCAAAAACAGGGCGTCATAGCGATCGTCATCGGTAAAAAACCGATACACCAGCAAAATACTCGGCGACTGAGCGGTGACCGTCACCCCCAGCTGGCTCACCTCCGGCGGCAGCTGAGGCTCGGCCCGCGCCACCCGGTTTTGCACATTGACCTGGGCCAAATCTTTGTCGCGACCGGGGCCAAACACCACGTTGATGCTGCTCTGGCCCGTGTTGGTGCTGCTGGAGGTGATAAATTCCATCCCCTCCACACCGTTGATCTCCCGCTCCAGCACCGTAGTGACGCTGCTTTCCACGGTTTCGGCATCGGCCCCCGTATAGTTGGAGGCCACCTGAATTTGCAGCGGCGCGATTTCGGGCAGCTGCTCAATGGGCAGCAGCGGAATCGCCACCGCCCCGGCCAGCACTATCAGCATCGTACACACGGTGGTGAGCACCGGGCGACGAATAAAGGGATCGGCAATGGAGAACAACGCCATGGGCACTACACCGGAGCGGGGGGGCAAAAGGCAAAACGAACAGACTCAAACAATCCTCAGGAACAGGGCTTAACCCGTGAGCGTCAAGGCTCTCGACATGGGCAACGCTAAGGCCCTGGAGCGTCAAGTGGGCCGGTCGTAGGCCACCAGCCCACATCTCCCCTAGGGCGCTGCCGCCTGGTCTTCAGGGGCAATTGGTACACCATCCTGGAGCTTCAAAATATTGCTGACCACTACTTCATCCCCCGCCTGGAGACCCTCAATCACCTGGTAGCTGCCTCCCTGAATATCACCCAGCTGCACCGGGCGCTGGGAGGCCACCCGCAGGGTCTGGCCGTCTTCCTGGGGTTGGTCGGTGGCCACAAACACAAAGCTCTGCCCCGCCACCCGCGACACCGCCACCGTGGGCACCAGCAGCGCCGTTGTGGTGTTCCAGATCAGCCGCGCCCGCACAAACTGGCCATCGCGCAGGTTGCCAGTCTCGTTGGGAAAGCGGGCCTTCACCAAAATCGACTGCCCCGCCTCAGTCACCCCAGGGTCAATAAAGCTGACGCTGCCCGTGGCCAGGGCCGTGCCGGTTTCGGGGTTGAGCAGCTCGACTGGAATGCCCGGACGCAGCTGATTGGCCCGGGTCGTAGGCACCTGAATGCGCAAAAACAGCTCGCTGTTTTGGGTGATGGTGGCCAGGGTTTGCCCAGCCTCAACGTAGTCGCCCACCTTGAGCGCAATATCCCCCACCAGGCCCGCCGAGGGGGCCAGCACCTGGGTGTAGCCCAGATCGGCCTGGCTGACATTCACCTGGGCCTGGGCCTGCTCATAGCTGGAGAGGGCCTGCTGCAGCTGGGCCTGGGCCGAGCGCACATTGTCTTCGGCCTGGCGCAGGCCCGCCTGGGCCACATCCAGCTGATTTCTGGCATTGTCCAGGTCCTGGCGGCTGAGGGCCCCGGCGGCCACCAGCCGCTCGGAACGACGAAACTCCACCGCGGCCAGCTCCACATCGGCCTGGGCGCGGGCGACCTCGGCCTGGGCGGCCTCAACCTGAGACTGGGCGGCATCGCGGCCAAAGCGACTGGCCTGGGCCCCGGCCTGGGCTGCGGCCACCTCCGCCTGCACCTGCTCAGTGCTGAGCTGCACCAGGGGCTGGCCGCGGGCAACGCCGTTGCCCGAACTCACCAATACCTGGGTCACGCGGCCAGCCACCTCGGGCTTCACCTCAATGCGTTGCTCCGCCTCCAGGGCACCCACAAAGTCAGAGCTTTCTTCAAAGGTGCCAGGCTCGAGGGCTTGAACCTGCACTGGCACAGCCTGGGGGCCGCCCGCACCGGGGGGTGGGCCGCCCCGGCTACAGGCGGCAACGGCAATAGATAGGGCGAGGGCAGCCCCCAATGCCTTGGGAATCCGATGAGCGTTGACAGGGGACATAGTTTAGCTAACAGTTGAGCGGGATGAAGACAACAGCGCCAATACTCATGGTAGAACAGCGAACGGCTGAACTACCGTAAAGCCTCCGCGGAGTCTATGGACAAGGGGTTGAGCATAGAAAAACTCCGCAGCTCGACCAGCAAAATTTCGGGCTACTTGGGGGCGCTTTCTGATCGCGTCAGGGGCGGTTCAAGCCTAAAATCAGGGGTTTTACAGCAATCCGCACGCCTTGCTAGTTTCAAAAACACTGGGTGAACACAGACCGCTACTCCATCGGGGTTTGTCGGTGAGTTTGACCAGGAACTTGTGGTAACGCTGTGAAACCAGTACTTGAACAGTTTGACCACAGCTGCAACCTTAGGAGAATAAACTATGGACTATACTCCACAGTCAAGTGGTTACTGAAAGGTTAGTAGGCTGCCATGCTGATTGGGGAACTGGCCAAAGCGACTGGGCTCTCAAAGGACACCATTCGCTTCTATGAAAAGGTTGGATTGCTGGAATCGCGGGGCAAGCAGGCCGGCAGCAGGATCTATCGCGAGTACGGGCATGACACGGTGGAGCGCCTTTCGCTAATTAGCCACGGTAAAGCTCTGGGATTTACGCTGAGCGAGATGAAGCTGCTGATTGATCAGCTCCAGCAGGGGGTGCTCTCTAAGCAGGATAAAGTTCGGATGATTGAGCGGAAAATCGAGGAAATTGCCGCCAAGATGCAGAAACTGCACCGGGTGAAAACCTATCTTCTAGACAAGCTGGAGGAACTCGATCGGCAGGCCTAGGAATAGGGCCGGGCGGCTAAAATTGCATCCCTCTCCCAGGCCTTGTTTTGGCATCTAAATAGTTTCTATGTGGCTTTGATGAAACGCTAGACACCGGTGTTCGGTTGGCTTTAGATGGTCTTGGGTGATGTAGCCAATCTGCCTTAGGACCCACCGTTGACCCAGACATGGGCCCCGGCCAGCGGCCGTTAAGGCAGCGGATAGATGAATACATTTGATTGGGCGCCAGGGGGCAGGGTAGTTGGCAGGGCCAGTACCCAGGGCCTGGCGCTGGCTAGGGCTTAGGCTAGAGGAGCATGCTTGACCATTCGTAAGCTAAACATACCTACTTTCCCCCTCCGTCACTTTAAACAGGAGTGGTGGGTTAACCCCAAGGCCGATATTCTGGCCGGGGCGGTGGTGGGGTTGGCGCTCATACCGGAGGCGATCGCCTTCTCGATCATCGCCGGGGTAGACCCCAAGGTGGGGCTTTACACCTCCTTTATCATTGCGGTCACCACGGCTTTTTTGGGCGGTCGGCCCGGCTCTATCTCCGCCGCCACCGGGGCAATGGCCCTGCTCATGGTCGATCTAGTGCGTGAGTGGGGGCTGGAGTATCTGCTGGTGGCCACCCTGTTGACCGGTATTTTGCAGGTCATGTTTGGCCTGCTTAAACTGGGCCGCCAGATGCGCTACGTGCCCCGCGCGGTGATGGTGGGCTATATCAATGCCCTCGCCGTGCTGATTTTTTTGGCCCAACTGCCCCAGCTGATCGACGTGCCTCCGGCGGTGTACGTCATGGCTGCCCTGTCGCTAGTGATTATCTACGGCTTACCACGGTTGACCACAGCTGTACCCTCACCCCTGGTGGCACTGTTTGTGATGACCACAGCTGCGATCGCACTTAAAATCGACGTCCCCACCGTTGGCGATATGGGCGAGTTGCCCACCACTCTGCCCATCTTTGCCCTGCCCCAGGTGCCCTTCACCCTCGACACCCTGCGCATCGTGCTGCCCTACTCCTTCACCCTGGCGGTGGTGGGGTTGCTGGCCTCCTTCCTCACCGCCTCCCTGGTCGATGAACTCACCGACACCCCCAGCGACAAAAACCAGGAGGCCAAAGGCCAGGGCATCGCCAATATCATCACCAGCTTTTTTGGCGGCATGGCGGGCTGCGGCATGATCGGCCAGTCGGTCATCAACGTGCAGTCCGGCGGACGGGGGCGACTCTCCACCCTCTGTGCCGGCATCTTTTTGCTGTTTGCCATTCTGACCCTCAGCGACTGGGTGCGACAGATGCCCATGGCCGCCCTGGTGGCGGTGATGATCATGGTGTCGATCGGCACCTTTCGCTGGGCTTCCTTGCGCGACATCGCCCGCATCCCCCGCAGCGAAACAGCGGTCATGCTTACCACCATGCTGGTGACAATTTTTACCCGCAACTTTGCCCTCGGCGTGGCGACGGGCATCGTCATGAGCACGGTGGTTTTTACCCGCAAAATCGCCCGGCTTGTCGTCGTAGAAAAAGCAGTCCAGGCCGAGGGCCGCCACTGCACCTACCAGGTGTCAGGGCAAATCTTCTTTGTCTCCGTCGATGAATTCCTGGCCGCCTTTGATTTTGACGAGGTTGTTAACCGCATCACCATTGACCTCACCCACGCCCACCTGTGGGATCAAGGGGCTGTTGCCGCCCTAGACAGCGTAGTCAACAAATTTCGGCGCAACGGCAGTGATGTAGAGCTAGTCGGCCTCAACGCAGCCAGCGCTACCCTCGTCCAAAAATTGGCCGCCCCGCGCCCGCCCGCCCCCTAGCCAGCGCAACGCCGCTCACCCCCACAGCCCCCTGCTACCCCAACCAGGCCGCCCAACCCCCTGAAACCCACGCTAGCTAACCATTAAAAATGGGGTGACGAGACTCCTATCCCCGTCACCCCACCCCGTTACCCAGCCTTGACCACGACCCCGGACAGACCGCCGGGGCCAGCTTCCCGCCAAAGACCTTAAATCACCTCCAGCGCCGGAATTTTGGCAGGAATCGGGTGAAATGAATAGGGAGTATCCAACAGCTGCATGAGATAGGCGCCATAGTCGCTTTTCGTCAGCGGTTTAGCCAAGTTATAGAGCTGCTCATCGTTGATATAGCCCTTTTGATAGGCAATCTCCTCCACGCAGGCAATCTTCAACCCCTGACGCTCTTCCAGGGTTTGAATAAAGCTAGAAGCCTGGTGCAGCGACTCATGGGTGCCCGTATCCAGCCAGGCATAGCCTCGCCCTAGCAGCTCCACCTGTAGCTGGCCCTGGTCGAGATAGCGCTGGTTGAGATCGGTGATTTCCAATTCTCCCCGCGCCGACGGCCTCAGGGTCGCCGCCAGATCGCACACCTGGGAATCGTAGAAATAAATTCCCGGCACGGCGTAGGATGACTTCGGAAACTTGGGCTTTTCCTCAAAACCCAGCACTCGGCCCCCCTGGTCAAATTCGATGACCCCGTACCGCTCCGGGTTGGCCACCTGGTAGCCGAAGATCAGCGCGCCCTGCTGTAGGCGAGCCGACTGTTGCAACAGCCCCCCCAGCCCATCGCCGTAGAGAATGTTATCTCCCAGCACCAAACAGACCGGTTCCCCATCGATGAATGAGCGCCCCAGGGTAAACGCTTCGGCAATCCCGCCCGGACAGGGTTGCTCCATATAGCTCAACTGCAAGCCCCACTGGCTGCCGTCCTGAAGCAGCTGGCGAAACAGCGGCAGAGAGCTGGGCGTAGAAATGATCAAAATCTCTTGAATTCCCGCCAGCATGAGTACCGATAGAGGGTAGTAAACCATCGGCTTGTTGTACACGGGCATGAGTTGCTTATTGACCGTAAGCGTCAGTGGATAGAGACGAGTACCAGTACCCCCAGCCAAGATGATGCCTTTCATAAATGCGCTCCAAACGTGAATAAAAAAATCAGTAGTGAAAAACTCTTGGCTGTTGTTAGGCCAGCCGACCGGCATAATTTTTTTGAATCCAGTCATGGTAATTTTCTGACTGCAACTGGGCGACCCAGTCGGAGTTTTCTAAGTACCATCTGACCGTTTTCAACAGACCGCTTTCAAAGCTTTCCCTGGGCATCCACCCCAATTCAGCCTGAATTTTTTGGCAGTTAATGGCATAGCGCTGGTCGTGGCCGGGGCGATCTTTCACAAAGGTGATTAACGATGAGTGCTTGATGGTGGGCTTAGGCGTGAGCTCATCGAGCAGGGCACAAATCGTTTCAACCACAGAGAGATTGGTCTTTTCGTTTAGGCCGCCAACGTTGTAGGTTTCACCTACGCGGCCCCGACAGAGCACCTGAAAAATGGCGTCGCAGTGGTCTTC
>DATIVG010000420.1:0-27591 GCA_035466075.1 Nodosilinea sp.
ATATCAACGTGGCACGGCTCTGATTGAGGCATTGCTTCCTAGGGGAGCAATGTGGCCAACCTGCTCGATGTGGGTGGGGCGTTCTACCGCTGCCTCAACTAAAAAACGGCGTTTCGGGCCCCATCCTTCCTATACTGATACCTTGGTGCCCGTTTGCTTTCAGCCACCAAGGAGTCTCATGTCTGTCATCCGCGCTCTGCATCAACAGTTGGTCAGTAAAGAACGCTCTGCGGTGGAAATCACCCAGGGGTACCTCGACCAGATTGCAGCCCTGGAGCCCACTGTTCACAGCTACCTGACGGTAACGGGGGAGCAAGCTCTGGCCCAGGCGGCTGAGGTGGATAGCCGCATTGCCGCTGGCGATGAGATTGGCATGCTGGCCGGTATTCCGATGGCGCTGAAGGACAATCTCTGTACTCAAGGGGTGCGTACCACCTGCGGGTCAAAGATTTTAGAAAATTTTGTGCCGCCCTACGAGTCGACGGTGACGGGCAAGCTCCGGGATGCAGGTGCGATCGCACTGGGCAAAACCAACCTCGACGAGTTTGCCATGGGCAGCTCCACCGAAAACTCCGCCTACCAGGTCACCGGCAACCCCTGGGATGTCAGCCGAGTACCCGGTGGATCGTCCGGCGGTTCCGCCGCTGCCGTGGCGGCGGGAGAATGTGCCGTTGCCCTCGGCTCTGACACCGGCGGTTCCATTCGGCAGCCCGCTGCCTTTTGCGGCGTCGTGGGGCTCAAGCCCACCTACGGCCTGGTGTCGCGGTTTGGCCTGGTGGCCTACGCCTCTTCCCTCGACCAGATTGGCCCCCTCACCCCCACCGTCGAAGATGCCGCCCTGCTGCTCCAGGGCATTGCCGGTCACGACCCCAAAGACTCCACCAGCCTCAACGTGCCGGTGCCCGACTACAGCCAATGCCTCAAAACCGACCTCAAGGGGCGCAAGGTGGGCATCATCACCGAGACCTTTGCCGCCGAGGGCATTGACCCCGCCGTGCGGGCCGCCACCGCCACCGCCATTCAGCAGCTCAAGGCGCTGGGGGCCGAAGTTCAGGAAATCTCCTGCCCCCGGTTTCCCTACGGACTGCCCACCTACTACATCATTGCGCCGTCAGAGGCCTCGTCTAACCTGGCCCGCTACGACGGCGTCAAGTACGGGGCTCGCACCAACAACGACAGCCTGATCACCATGTACACCAAGACTCGCGCCGAGGGCTTTGGGGCTGAGGTCAAGCGCCGCATTATGATTGGCACCTACGCCCTGTCGGCGGGCTATTACGATGCCTATTACCTCAAGGCCCAGAAGGTGCGCACCCTGATCAAGCAGGACTTTGAGACGGCCTTTAGCCAGGTCGATGTGCTGGTGTGCCCCACCGCCCCCACCACCGCCTTCAAAGCGGGCGAAAAAGTGGACGACCCCCTCAGCATGTACCTTTCTGACCTGATGACAATTCCGGTCAACCTGGCCGGGCTGCCGGGGCTGAGCCTGCCCTGCGGCTTTGACGACCAGGGCCTGCCCATTGGCTTACAAATTATCGGCAATGCCCTGCGCGAAGACCTGCTGTTTGAAGTGGGCTACGCCTACGAGCAGGCCACCGACTGGCACAAGCGTCTGCCAGAGATGGGCTAGGTACAGAGAAGGGCACAACTTTGACCGTCTAGACAGCCCAAGCCCTGGCATGGCGGGGCTTGGCGGGGCAGCCTGACGCTCAGGGAAAAAACTGAAATGGCAGGCCCGGTGCCCCGGGCAACTATCCACGGCCAGACTTACGGGCAGCGAAAAGAAACCAAGTCTCTGCTCAATGGTTTAGTGGCCGAAAAATCGTCACAACGGCGCAGGGGCAAATCGGGTAGATCCCGCATAATGGAAGGCAACTCGGCTCCGCTACCTTCCTGCCCACCTTTCGTCACGTTCCCTTCCATGCCCATCCTCAAATTTCTCCTCACTGTCCTGGGCATTGCCGGTGTAGTTTACCTTTCTCTGTGCGGCTGGCTTTGGCTGGCTCAGCGGCGGCTGATGTACCTGCCCGATGCCGTCATGGATGCCACCCCCAGCGCGTTTGGACTGGCCTACGAGGAAGTTTGGATACCGGTGGAGGATCCGCTGGGGAACCAGGCCAAAGGGCATCTCCAGGGGTGGTGGCTGCCGGCCGATCACGACACGGGGCTGACAATTTTGTACCTGCACGGCAATGCAGGAAACATCTCCAGCAACTTAACTAAGGCGATGACGCTGCGATCGCTAGGTGCAACCGTGCTGGCGGTGGACTACCGGGGCTACGGCCTCAGCAGTGGCCCCTTCCCCGCTGAGCAGCGGCTCTACGAAGACGCCTGGGCGGCCTGGCAGTTCTTGCAGCGCGAAAAGGGGGTTTCGCCTCAGCAGGTGGTTGTCTATGGCCATTCCCTGGGGGGTGCCATTGGCATTGAGCTGGCCAGTCGAGTGCCCCAGCTGGCGGGCCTGATTGTGGAAAGTTCGTTTACCTCCATGGCCGATATGGCCACGCTCTCGCAGTACAACCGCTGGTTTCCGGTGCGGCGGTTGCTCACCCAGCGGTTTGACTCGCTGACCAAGGTCAGGCACCTGGAAGTGCCGACGCTGTACCTTCATGGGCTGGCCGATGCCTCTGTGCCCGCCGCCATGAGCCAGACTCTATACAAATTTACGAGCGGGCCTAGGGATCTGTGGCTGGTGCCCGAAGCTGACCACAACGATCTCACTGTCTGGGCGGGCGGCCAGTTTGAGCAGCGACTGGGCCAGTTTTTGCAGCACTATGCCCTGGCCCGTCACTAGCTGTTGCTGGGCCGCTGCTAGCTGGTTGGCCCTGACAGTGCTGATTTAGGCAGAGCTGAGGCTGGCCATGCCCTCCCTGGGGGCTGTTTTTAGGCGCGGCTGGAGTCTCTGCGAAGCTGTGATAAATCCGGAGGGCGGTGGAGTTAGCGCCCCTGGGGATTTGCTAGAGTGAGCACGACATGGCGATCGCTTTGCCCGGCAGCGATCGCTTTTAGGTATCTAGTAGGTATCTAAATCTACGGCAGAGACCGGGGCTGACTAATTCACAGTATCGATTTCTCTATAGAAACTCCTATGGCCCGTCTTTCGACTGAACTAAATCACTATTTTTTCGAAGAGATTACGACCCCCCAGGTGACGCTCAAGGAGATTTTGACCCTGGCCGGGGAGCGCACCTTTGGCTTTTTGTTTGTGCTGCTGGCTTTGCCCTCGGCGCTGCCCCTCCCCGCGCCGGGCTACTCGACCCCCTTTGGGATAGTGATGTTTTTACTGGCGGTGCAGCTGATTGCCGGGCGCACTCGCCCCTGGATGCCGGAAAAATGGAGCCACCATAAGTTTGATTTGGGTTCGGTACAAAAAATTGTGAAGGCCGGTACGCCCTGGCTGCGCCGCCTCGAAACCATCTCTCGCCCGCGCCTGACGCCGGTGTGTACCAGTGTGCCGGGGCGTACCCTGCTGGGGGTTGCGATCGCGCTGATGTCGATCTCCATGATGATCCCCATTCCGGGCACCAATACGCTGCCCGCCATGGGCATTTTTGTCACCGGCTTTGGCCTGCTCGACGACGACGGCGCCATCAGCCTGGGCGGCCTGGTGCTCTGCGTGCTGGGCGGCACCCTGACCACGCTAATTTTGCTATTTGGCTACGAGGCCGTCAAAACCGGGATTGAGTTCCTGCGCAACAGCGTATTTTAGGGTCAGCTAACTCCCAGACTGAGGGCCCAGCTCCGCAGGGTGCCGGTGGCCCCAGGCGCGCTGTCCACGGCCCGGAGCCGCCAGGTGCCCTGGGCCGCCTGCCCGATCAACCGCAGTAAGACCGGTGTGGTAGCCAGGGTGTAGGTGGTGCGCAGCTCGGTCTGCCGCCCCAGGGTGCGGCCCTGCAAGAGCACCGCTGCGCCGCTGGGGGCCACCAGGGTGAGGCTGATATCGCCCAAAAACTCGTGATCAACGGCGACCTCCACCTGGAGGTCGGTGACGCTGCCGCTGGCGGCCACGGTGACGCGGCTGTCTACCCCTGCTGGCTGGTGGTCAGGGATGGCCTGGGGGGTCTGGTTTTGCTGCTCCACGACCCGACCGACCTGGCGACCCGCAAAGGCGCGCCGCTGGGCTTCGCGCACCGCCGCTGCCGCGTTGACCTTGCCGTAGCCAAACCAGCGGGAGTGCCCCTTGGCGTCGTAGGTGCCGTACTGGAGACCCAGCTGCGGGTCGGGGCTGCGGTCCACGATTTTGTCGGCGGTGGCCTGCAAAATTTCGCGCACCTGGCGGGCCGTCAGAGTAGGGTTGACCGACAGCATCAGCCCCGCCACCCCTGCCACCACCGGGCAGGCGCTGGAGGTGCCGCCAAAGGTATTGGTGTAGTTGTCGGCACTGTAGCCATCGCCCTGGGTGCGATCGCTAGTCACCATACCCAGCCCAGGCAAGTACTGCCGCAGCGGTGGCCCGGTGGGCACGCTGCCCGCCTGGGGCAGCATCATGCTGGGGGGAGCATTGTTGCTGGGGGCGGCCAGGGCGATGTGCTCTCCCCAGTTGCTGTAAGCCGCCTTGGTACCCAGGCTGGTCGATGCCGACACCGCAATCACGTCAGGGTGAATGGCAAACCCGCTCAGCCACTTGGTAGAGCCGCTCAGCGTGTTGGGGGGCCACTGGGTTTCGTTAATGGTGCCGCTGACCGGGCGGTTGGCATTACCAGCCGAAAACACAATCACGCAGCCTTTGCCGTTGCGACCAGCCGTGGCCGCCCGGGTGAGGGCCGCCGTCTGCCGCAGGGTGAGCGGAAAATAGTTGGCGGCGGGCGACCAGCTACAGACAATCACATCGGCCCCGCGGCGCACCGCCTCGTCAAACAGTTGCTCAATCGCCCTGTCGTCGATAAAGCCGGTGGTGCGAATGGGCAGAAAGGCGCAGCCCGGCGCGACCCCCACAATGCCGGTGGCGTTTTCTTCACCGATGGCCAGCCCGGCGACGGCGGTGCCGTGGTTTTCGCTCGGTCGAGAGGGCAAAGGAACGGCGTCTTGATCCAATAGATCGAGCGGGGCCACTATCTTGCCCATCCCCTGCAAGTCGGGGTGGTTGAGGTCAAACCCATCGTCGCTCACCGCAATCACCACCGAGCGCGACCCCCGGGTAATGTCCCAGGCGGCCTCCGCCGCAATGTGCGACCCCGCCGCCAGACTGGCGCCGCCGCTGTGAAACAGATGCCACTGGAGCGGGTAGCGATCGTCGGTCGGGCGATACAAATTGCCCGTTTCAATGGCCAGGTTGGGCTCAGCGGCCAGCACACCGGCCTGGGCCACCAGGCGGTTGGCCAGCTTAATGGGGTTTTCGGTGGCCGCCGGGGTGACCCTGACCACAAAGGCATTGGGAATTCCCTCCAGGGGCGTTTCCAATGCCAGGCCCAGGGTGGTCAGAATACGGTCAATTGCTGGGGCCGCGATCGCAGCTTCAAACTGCACCGTCAGCTGTTCGGTCAGGTAGACCCAGGTTTGCGGGCTATCAGCCAGGCAATACACGTGGCTGGCAAACAGCACAGCAGGATCGCGGCGGGCCGCTGACAGGGTGGCCTCCAGGGCCGTTTCAGGCACCTGCCATTCCACCAGCTGTCCGCCGGCCACCGCCCGCAGGTCGATGGGGTTGAGCCGCTGCCGCAGGGGGGCCAGGGCCGTGGGGGAGATCAAGCGAGTAGTAAATCGGGCCGGGACTTTCTCCAGCATCAGCTCTTCGCCGCCGCGCTGCAAGATCTCTCCCCGAAAGCTGCTGCGGGGGCCGCCCTGGCTGGGCGAGCGCGGGTCGGGAGGAAAAGCGGTCATGGGTTTTGGCAGCCAAGAATCTGGGTAGAAATCTTAGGGGCGGGCGGGAACTTTTTAGCCCCAGGGCAGTCTTTGACAGAGCTATGGCGGCAGCTACATACCCAGTTTGCCGGGGCCGAGCAATCGCTGCCACGGGCCGCAAGCCGGTATTACGCCATATCGAGATGATAAGATACCTCAGTGCTTTTCAGTTCCGCTGTCCCTCACCCCGTTGTAATTCATGGTTGTTTCCCCTCGTTTTTTGCGTCACTCCCTAGGCGGTTCGGTGGCAGCGGCGCTGGCCGTGGCCCTCTGCGGATGGTCTGGGGCAGCCCTGGCGCAGGAGGCTAGCGGTGCTGACCCAGCACGCCCCCTCAACCAGGCCAGCAGCAGCCTCAGCGTGGCCTCCGGCCAGCAGTTGATGAGCGAAGCCAGTGCTGCGATCGCAGATCAAAACTACCCCCTGGCCGAAGAAAAACTCATCCAGGCGCGGGAAAACTTCAACCAGATCTCCACCTTCTACCAGGAGCTGGCCCAGATGTTTGTCGGGGTTGACACCCAGATCAACCGCAGCAACCGCGAGAAAGCCCTAGAGACCGCCCAGCTGCGCGACCAGGCCTCCTACCAGCTGGCGCTGGTCTACCGCGCCCAGGATCAACCCAGCCAGGCTGTCCCCCTGCTGATGGAAATTTTGCGCAGTCAGCAGCCCACCCGCGAGCTGGGCCAGCGCGCCTACCAGCAGCTGTTTGAGCTAGGCTTTGTGGATGAGCCCTACGCGGGCCGCGCCGCCACCACCCCCACCGAGTCTGACGCCCCTACCCAGTAGCGTTTGGCCATCTGGCTGGCTCAGCCACCGCCCAATTCCAGCTCCCACCCTGGCGCACAGGGGGCTCAAATCTGGCAATATGGTGCTAGGGCCTTGCCCCAACTTCTCTTTCACCAAGCACCCGATCCCATGATTACCCCCGACCAAGTAAGCGCCATGATTCAGGCCGGTCTGCCCGATGCCAGCGTGCAGGTGCAAGATTTGACTGGCGGTGGCGACCACTACCAGGTGGTGGTCGTATCGTCGCAGTTTGCGGGGCGCAGCCTGGTGCAGCAGCATCAGCTGGTCTACGGGGCAGTGCGCGAGGCCATGTCCTCAGAGGCCATCCATGCGCTAGCCTTAAAGACCTACACCCCAGAAGACTGGGCCGCCCAAAGCGCCTAGGCCCAACGCCCTGGAGCCCAAAACACTGGGCTCACAATGTTGGGGCCAAAGGGCTGAGACTAGCGGCGAGCCCAGATTTTACGTTCCTGTCTACTGTTTGTGCCATTTCGCGGAGTTAGCACCCTATGGACTCGGCTACTAAAGAAAGAATCGATCAGCTCGTGCAGAACAACACCATCATGGTGTTCATGAAGGGCAACAAGCTCATGCCCCAGTGCGGCTTCTCCAACAACGTTGTGCAAATCCTCAACGTGCTGGGTGCCCCCTTCGAGACCGTCGATGTGCTGGCCGACCCCGACATTCGCCAGGGCATCAAAGAATACTCCAACTGGCCCACCATTCCCCAGGTCTACGTCAACGGAGAATTTGTGGGCGGCTCCGATATTCTCATCGAGCTCTACCAAAACGGCAAACTCCAAGAGATGGTGGAGATCGCCCTGGCCTCCTAGGGTGGCTGAGGGTTGACTGCTCTGAGACCACAACAGAGGGATGGCGGTGTCAATGCTGCCATCCCTCTGTCGTATTTTGCCGCCTAGACCCCGCTCAGCCTAGGCCGTGTAAAGCGACCCTAGACCTAGCGATCGCAACCCCTTGCGGTAGGCAATCGAAGTCTGATCCGCGCCAATGTGAGATTCTGCCGCCAGATCCAGGGGCAGATCCTCCGGGTACTGGGCCTCCACCACTTCCTTATCCTCAGCAAACACCTGGTAGTTAAACTCATACACCGGCTCCAGGGGTTGATCCTGGTCAAAATTGCGGCAGATCGGCACAAACACGCGGGTCTTGCGAGCCGACACCGGGCTCGCCGCGTTGAGAATGCACAGTCGGCCTTCCCCGGGAAAATGCACCGTCAGCCGAGCGGTAAACGGAAAGAACACATCGAAGATGCGCAGCCAGTTGAAGTCAGCCGGGGCCCGATCCTGCAACGCCTTAGGAAAATTGCTCACCGTGCTGAGGTACTCCACATGCAGGCCATGCTCCGCCGGAGTTACCTCATAGCGGGGCACCACTGGATTGTTGGCATCCCCAAAGGTTTCAGTATGAACCCAGGCAAAGTGGGCCACATCCAAAAATCCTTCCACCTGCCGCCCCGCCGCCGCCTCCAGGTCAACCGCCTCGGGCAAAATTTGCTGGTAGTCTGGGTCATCCCACTCTCGCAGGTCAGGGAGAGCCGTTTCATCGCCGCCGCCCAGGCAGGTCCAGATCAAGCCATAGGCTTCCTTCACCGGGTAGGTTTTGAGGCAAAGCTTCTTTGGAATGCTGGCCTCAGGGTTGGCCGGTACCTTCACGCATTGACCGTCGGCAGCATAGTGAAAGCCATGGTATTTGCAGACCAGCTCATCGCCAGATACCCAGCCCATGCTGAGGGGCACCCCCCGGTGCAAACAGATATCATTGGCCACCGAAATACCGCCGCTGGTGCGCCAAATCACCAGCCGCTGGTCGAGCAGGGTAGCCGTCACCGGCTGGTCGGTGACCGCATGACTAAAGGCAATGGGGTACCAAAAGGGATACAGCGCATCCCAGTCTGACTCAGTAAAGGTACACCCCCTGGGATAAATCTGCTGGTGGGCCATAGCGGTGCCTCAAGACAATTGGCCTACCGATAGCAGACCTCGCCCGTCCCTGTCTGAAGTTAGCAATACAGCAGCCCCAGCCAAAATGCTCTCTCTACCTTGGTAAGGTAAAGCCAAGCCGCTTCCCCCTGTCTATGACCATCCATTCCCCCCCCCAGGCTTTTCAGCAGCGTCTCGATGCCGCAGCCATTACCCGCCCCATGGTAGGGCTCTGGGCCCTGTCGGCCAGCCTCATTGCCCTCGATGGGTTTGACTTTTTTATCATCGGCGTGGCCCTCCCCTTCCTACAGCAAGATTGGCAGCTGGGGCCAGCGGCGGTAGGGGCCGTGGCCGCCGCCGCCGTAGCGGGGGCGCTGGTGGGGTCGCTCACCCTGGGCCCCCTCGCCGACCGGGTGGGGCGACAGCCCATGCTAATTGCCGATGTAGTGCTGTTTGTGGTCGCGGCCACTGGCTCAGCCCTGGCCTGGAACCTACCGTCGTTGGTTGCTTTTCGGTTTTTGGTGGGGGTTGGCATCGGGGCCGACTACCCCCTCAGCGTCGCCTACATTGTTGAAAATATACCGGCTCGCCATCGCGATCGCATGGTGATCGGGGCCTTTTCCTTCCAGGCGGTCGGGGCCCTGCTGGGCGCGCTGACGGGTATTGCCGTCATAGCCAGCTTTGCGGCCATCTATCCCGACGAGGGTGGCCTCAGCGAGGGTGGCGCAGCAGTTCACTATGCCTGGCGCTGGATGTTGGGGGTAGGAGCGTTGTTGGCCCTGGGGGTGGCCCTGCTGCGGCTGGGGTTTTCGCTGGAGAGCCCCGCCTACCTGCTGGCTAAAGGGCAGTATGGAGCGGCCTCAGAGGCAGCTACTATCCTCCTCGGCGAACCGACGACCCTGCACCCCGCCGACTCAAGCCACCCCTCAAATGCCCCAACCGCCCTGGGCTACCGAGATTTGTTTGCTGCCGCCTACCGCCGCCAAACCATTTTGGCTGCGGTGCCCTGGTTTTTGCAGGATATCGCCACCTATGGAGTGGGCATCTTTACCCCCGTGATTTTGGCCACCCTGACCTTTGACGGTGGCATTGGGGTGAGTGCCCGCACCCTGGCGGCGGCCCAGGGTGCGGCCCTAGTCGATCTGTTTTTAATCGCGGGGTTTTTGCTGGCGATCGGGTTGGTTAAGCCAGTGGGCCCCATTGCGCTGCAAATCATTGGGTTTGGGGGCATGGCCCTGGGGCTAGGGCTGCTGGCGATCTCAACCGAGCTATCGCCTGGGGGCCATGCAGCGTTAGGGCTCACCTTTGGGGGCTTTCTGCTGTTTAATCTGCTGATGAATGCCGGCCCCAATGCCACCACCTTTCTGCTGTCGGGGCGGGTCTTTCCCGCGGCCCTGCGCGCCAGCGGCGCAGGGCTGGCGGCGGCCTTGGCCAAGGCGGGAGCAGTGGCGGGCACCTTTGGGCTACCGATCCTGCAGCAGATCCTCGGCCTCGGCCCCACCCTGGTGCTGCTGGCGCTGCTGTGCGGGCTGGCGGCCCTGATCACCGCCCTCTACCGGAACGCACTACCGGCCCTAGAGATGGGGGAGGTTGACCAAATCCTGGCGGTTGGAGTGGGGAGCAAAGGGTAGGCCGGTCGCCCGGAGCAAGGCTGTGGCCTCGGCGGCAGGCAGGGGTTTAGCCCAGTGGTAACCCTGGCCAAATTCGCAGCCCAGCAAGCGCAGCGCCGCCGCCTGCTCCGGGGTCTCGATTCCTTCGGCAATCAGATCCATGCCCAGGGTGTGGCCCAGGCCAATAATAGTGCGGACAATTTCGTGGTCTTCGCGGCTGGCCCCCATATTGCGCACAAAGGACTGATCGACCTTGAGGGTATCGATGGGAAAGCGTCGCAGGTAACTCAGCGATGAGTAGCCGGTGCCAAAGTCATCCATGCCCAGCTTGCAGCCCAATGCCTTGAGGCCCAGCATGAGATCGATAGCGGTGTCGATGTCCCCCATCACCATACTTTCGGTGATTTCGAGCTTAAGGCTGCGCCCCTCCAGGTGGCTTTCACGCAGCAGTTGGCCCAGCTGCTGGGCCAGGTGGGGTTGCTCAAACTGCCGCCCGGAGAGGTTAACGCTCACGATCAGCGGATGGTGGGGAAAGTCGTCTTGCCACTGGCGGGCCTGGTGACAGGCGGTGCGACAAATCCATTCGCCCAGGGGTAAAATCAACCCGGTTTCTTCAGCGAGGGGAATAAACTTCACCGGTGGCACAAACCCATGGCGGGGGTGCTGCCATCGCACCAGGGCCTCAAACCCAGCGATATGGCCCGTCTCCAGGGCCACAATCGGCTGGTAATAGAGCACAAATTCGTGGTGGGCAATGCCGTGACGAAGCTCAGTCTCCAGGGTAAATTGGTCGGCGGCGGCGGTGGCCATGCTGGCGGCAAACACCTGGCAGCGGTTTTGGCCACCCCGTTTGGCCCGGTATCTGGCGGTTTGGGCATCGCGGAGCAAATTTTCAGGGGTGTAGGCCTGATCGGCCTGGGGGGCCACAATGCCGATGCTGGCGTTGACGACAATCTCCTGCCCCTTGAGGCGAAAGGGTTTGGCTAGGCTGTGTTGGATGGTGTCAGCCAGATCGGTGAGGGCCTGGGGGGTGTTTTGGCGCAGAGCCAGGGCGAAATCGTCGCCACCCAGACGCGCGATCTGGGTAGAGCGGGGCACCACTCGCCGCAGCCGAGCGGCCAGCAGCAGCACGAGACAGTCACCGGTGGCCTGCCCCAGCCCCGCGTTGACTCGGTCAAACTGATCTAGGCCAATTACCATGATGCCCGGCGGGCTCAGGTGTCGTTGGCGAGCCGCTAGCGCTAGGGTTTGCTGCACATAGCTGAGCCAGGCGCGGCGGTTGAGGGCTCCGGTGAGCCCATCGCGGGTGTGGGTGTAGTGCAGGCGATGGGCCATGGTGATACCCAGGGTGGCGGCAAAGGCCACGGAGGGCTCGACCACAGGAATCCAAAGGTGTTGTAAAAAGAGCACCCAGCCCATGGAGTAGATCAGTCCCAGGGCCGCTACCCCGCCCAGGCCAAAGCCCAGAGGATGGCCAAACCGCCACAGTAGACCACCGCCGATCAGCGCCCAGCCCCAGACCCAGAGATGCTCAGCCCAGGCAGGCCAGAAGCGAAAGGCGGGTCGCTGTCCCAGGGCAATGTCGAGCAGGTGGCTGGTCATGTGGGCATGCACTAGCACCCCAGGCATATTGAAGGTGTCAATGGTATCGCTGTGGGGGGTGTACAGCATATCTTTGAGACTGGGGGCAATGGTGCCCACCAGCACGATGCGATCGCGAATCCAATCCGGGGAAATCTCCCCCGCCATGAGCTGAGTCCAGCTGGCAATGGGGGCCGGATGCTGAGAGCTGCGGTAATCCAGTAGAGTTTGATAACCGCGGGTATCGGCTCGCTGGTAACCGCCGTGGTTAGGCTCTAAGGGCACAATGGGTGTATCTCCCAGCCACAGGGCGCTGGAGTCGTAGTGAAACCCTTTGCCCAGGGCGCTCAGGTAGGGCAAGCTGGTGCGCAGCGCAAAGGAGTAGTATGGCTGGTCGGCTCCGTCCACAAACAGCAGGCTGCGGCGCAGTACGCCGTCTTCGTCCAGCACAAAGTCGTTGAAACCCACGCGCTCCGGCGGCATGGTCGGCGGTGGGGCAAGGCCGCTCATGATGTTGGTAATGGCGATCAGGTTATCGGCCTGAAGAGCAGCGGTCAGGGCCGTTTCCCCTGGGGGCTGGGGCAGATCGCGATAGAGATCGAGGCCAATTGCCCGCGGCCCGTAGGCCTGAAGTTTTGTAATCCCGTCGGCCAAGGTCTGATCAGACAGGGGCCAGCCGTAGCGGCGCAGGTCGGCCTCGGTGATGCCAATCACCAGCAGGCGCGAGTCGGCGGGCATCTCGGCCCGTCGCTGCACAAACTGATCAAATACCTTGAGCTCTAGGGGTTCGAGCCAGGCCAGCGGCTGTAGGGTCAGCAGTAGGCTCGTTGTCAGCACGCTGATCAGCAGGATTGACTGCCCCGCAGTGCGCAGGCGGTTGGGCACCGATTTGGAAAACCGCCATGGTCTGAAAAACCCCATTATGGTTCGTTGGCTACTGCACAACGGCGGTGAGTTCTAAGGCATGGAGAAGCTGGTTCCACTGGGTTTGCACCAGTGCGTTTTGGGCATGGGTCTGACGCAGCTCGACCATAACGGCGATGGCATCGCTCCAAAGACCAGCGGACTGGTAGGCCTGGGCCAGCTCCAGGCGGCTGTCGACCACCGGGGTCTCGGTAGACTCTACTAGCGGGGCTACCCGCCGTAGCCAGCCTTCTAAAACGACATTCTGAGAGAGGTCGCGGGGGTTGCAGGCCACCACAAAGTACCAGTGGTAGTCCTGGGCGGGGGCCACCAGGTTGGCTGGCAAATGGACGCCCACAATCGGCTCGGTGCCCACCGCTACAGTGGTTTCGTAGAGACGGTTTTGGTCGGCGTCGTGAAGAATGAACTGCCCGTGGTAGCGGGTCTCTGCCGTGGGCACCGCAAAGTAGAGGGAGGGGCGATCGCTGGCGGTGACCCCCAGGTTGCTGGCCGGGTTGAGCGCAGCCAGGGCGCGGCTGTCGATGGCGCAGTCGCCTCGGGTGCCACCGCCGACGCGCCGTCCTGGGAACTCGCCGCGGTTACCGGCGGATTGGGCTAGCCCTGGTTCTACCCCGGCAAACACCACCAGCCCGAGGGCGGTGGTCCACACCATTAACGACTTGAGTTGGGCGATGGTACACATGACAACAAAAAAATGGATCTAGCTACAACTCTCAAATTAGTAATTGGCGACACAGAAAATAACCGTGAGATTACCGGGGACAACGCTCAAGACCTGAAGCTTTGGTAAATGTGTCTTCGCCTCTATCAAGCTGTAATCAAGGCTTTTGGGCTTACCAGGGGCTGCTAATCAGGCTGAAGCCGGCCCAGTAGTAGGGTGAAGACAGATCCGCCCCTGCGATCGCATCTAGTTCGGTGGGCACCGCCACGGCCCCTCGCGACAGCAGCAGCTGGTCATCTTCAAAGCGGACTTCGCCCCGCAGCAGCGCGATCTGGGCCTGGCGCAGGGCCTCGGCCTTGGTGGTGGTTTGCCCCAGGTGGCCGTAAAACTCATTCATCAGCGCCAGGGTGCCCGCATCATCTACGTTCCACAGGCTGGCCAGGGCCGACTTCACCCCCGACCGCAGGGCCAGCCCCGCAAAGCCCAGCTCGGCCTCGTCGTCCCCCACGGCGGTACGGCAGGCGCTCAGCACCAGCAGCTCCAGGTTGGGAGAGTTCCAATTCACCTGGCCCATCGCCTCCAGGCTGAGCTGACTATTCCACAGCTGAATATAGGACTGCTCGGGCTCCCCCGGCGCAAAGACAGCGTGGGTGGCCAAATGCACCACCGTCGGCGCCTGGGCCCGCAGCCAAAACCGCAGATTGGGCAGGGTAAAGGCTTGATTGAGGAACGAACGCCCCTGCCAAGCGCCGCCCTCAGGACGGGCCCCACGCAGCTCCCAGAGAATGCTAGACAGCTCAGTGGGCACCGCGGGTAGAGACTCCTGGGCCTCAAACTCCGAGGCCCCCATGGCCAAAATGTTGCCCGGTTGGAGGGGGCTGTAGTCGGTCTGAATCAGATTGAAGGCGGGGATGCGGGTGAGGCTGTACTGCTCAATTAGGAACTGCTCGCCGTCGTGGAGGGCGGCCAGCGGCAGGCCCCGCACGCCGCTACCCAGGCAAAACAGCAGGGTGTCGATGCCCTCGGCGGCCAGCACATCGGCTTTGTAGGGCGCAATGATCCAGTCGTAGAGCTTTTGAGCGGCGGGGCGGCGGCGGTGGGGCACCACGCTGCTGGTCTCCAGCATAAAATCGCTGACCGCCTGCCGCAGCTCTGCGTCGGGCACGTCGTAGCGGTCGTACACCACCGGCTCACCCTTAGCGGTGATCAGCACCAGGTGCAGGTGGTCGCCCCGGGGAATGACCCACAGCACGGCGGGGTTGGTGTTGGTTTCCGCGCCCAGGCGCGCCAGGGTGGCGGCAATATCGGCGGGCCCCTGGGTGACCTCTCGGGCAGGCTCGCCAAAGTAATCGGCAAAGTCTTGCTCTAGCCCCTGCTCCATGGCCAGCACCTTTTCGCTCAGGGTCTGGGCGGCGGCGGGCAGGGCGGCGAGGGTTGCGATCGCAGCCGCCAACCCCCAGGTTGAGAGTCGAGCCAGCCCCCCCAGCCGAGGCAAACCAGGCCCAGCAAATCGCAGGCAAAAGGGCACAAACACAGGTCACATCCTCCGTGCAGATGGGGTCAACGCATGGCGCTATGGCCAAGAGTGCCCAGACTGCAACCAGACTCCGCGGCAAATTAAGTGACTTAGCCAACAATTTATACTTTGCCTAGAGGCCTATAGCCGAGCACAGCCGCTCACCCTAGCCAGCCAGCGCTAGAGCATTCCTCTTAAAGCATCGGCCTTAGGGAATCTACGCTAGAAACCTAGCCCTAGGAAAAAACAGCCTGCTGAGCCGCCAATAGCTGTTTTACACCCACCTCCCCCACCTCTAACAGTTGATTCATCTGCTGACGGCTAAAGCTGCCTTCCTCTGCGGTGCCCTGCACTTCAATGATGTTCAGGTCTTCGTTGAGCACCAGGTTGAAATCCACGGCGGCGGCCACATCTTCCTCGTACTGCAAATCCAGAAACGTCTCACCCTCAATCAAGCCGACGGAAACTGCGGCTACGCCGTGAACCAGGGGCGATCGGGTCAGCACTCCTCCTGCGACCAGCTGCTGCACCGCCTCCTTGAGCGCCACATAGCCGCCGGTAATGGAGGCCGTACGCGTTCCAGCATCGGCCTGGAGCACGTCGGCATCCACCAGCAGTGTGCGCTCGCCCAGCAGCTCAAAATCTAGGGTAGAGCGCAGGCTGCGCCCCACCAACCGCTGAATCTCCTGGGTGCGGCCCGACAGCTTAGTCAGCTCCCGAGGCTGGCGCTGGGGGGTGGCCCCAGGCAGCATCCGATACTCCGCAGTGAGCCAACCCCGACCAGAGCCCTGCAAAAAACGGGGCACGCCTTCTTCCACCGAAACGGTACAGAGCACCTGGGTATTGCCGCAGCGGGTGAGTACAGACCCCGCCGCAAACTTTGTAAACTGCCGCTCAAAACTCACCGGGCGCAGCTGGTGGGGCTGCCGACCGTCCGGACGTTGCCAAGCCATAGGGAGGTGCTCAAATTTTCCTCCTTACCATACAGCAGGCGATAGACGCCCCTGCGGTTTTTCAGCTTCCTTCTAGATTGTGTGGTGGCGCGTGAACCCAAGCCTGCAGCTCTGCAATACATATGCACGTCTAATGCATATGGGGTAATTTATCGCTGCGCTCGGGGGGAATTACGCTATATTTAGCCCAGTCATTAAAGTTACCCCCAAGCTGGCAAGTGATGGCACGCTGCTTTTGGCCGTGAGGTGGTTGGGGGTGTCTGCTGCAAACCGCTCTCATATAATTCATGGTCTCCCAGCTCAAACCCTTCACCCTAGTGTCGACCCCCACCTCAATTGTTCGTCACCCGCTGCTGCAAACGGTGGAGGGTACGGTGCAGGTGTTTACCGCCGTTCACCGCAGTTTTTTTACCAATGTGATGGTGCAGGCGCTGCGCATCGCCGATCAGGGCAAGGCGGTGCTGATTGTGCAATTTCTCAAGGGGGGTATTCACCAGGGGCCTGAGCAGCCCATGCAGTTTGGCCAAAACCTCGACTGGATTCGGTGCGACATGCCCCACTGCATTCACAGCCCTGAGTCTATAGAGGCCAGAGAGCGCCAGGCGGTTAAGGAACTGTGGCTGCACACTAAATCTGTGGTCACTCGGGGTCGGTACGGGCTGGTCGTGCTCGATGAACTCAGCCTGGCCGCCAACTATGGCCTGATTGCGACCTCAGATGTTGTCGAGTTTTTACAGCAGCGCCCGCCCCAGGTCGATGTCATTCTCACGGGCCCGGAGATGCCCGAGGCGCTGCTTACCGCAGCCGATCAGGTGACCGAATTTCGCCGCAGCTTTTTGCCCTAGCCCTCCTCACCCCCTAAGACCACCCCCTAAGACCATGATTAAAAACGACGCCTGGATTGCCAAAATGGCCGCTGAGGGCATGATCGAGCCCTTTCAACCGGCTTTAGTACGCCAGCTGATCCAAAGCGATACTAGCCTAGGGCAGCCTGTCATCAGCTACGGGCTGTCGTCCTACGGCTATGACATTCGGCTTTCCCCCGCCGAGTTTAGAATTTTTCGCCATATTCCAGGCACGGTAGTAGACCCCAAAAACTTCAGCCCGGCTAACCTGGAGCCCACCGAGCTGAAAACCGACGAGAACGGCAGCTATTTTATTCTGCCCGCCCATTCCTACGGGCTGGGCGTTGCCCTTGAGAAGATTTCGGTGCCCGACAATATCAGCGTGATCTGCATTGGCAAGTCAACCTACGCCCGCTGCGGCATTATTGCCAATCTCACCCCGGCGGAGGCGGGGTGGCGGGGCCACCTCACCTTAGAATTTTCTAATTCTTCTAGCGCCGACTGCCGCATGTACGCCAATGAAGGGGTTGTACAGCTGATTTTCTTTGAGGGCGAGCCCTGTCAGGTGAGCTACGACACCCGACGGGGTAAGTACCAGGACCAGTCTGAGCAGGTCACGCTGGCCAAGGTGTAGGCCCTGAGCGTATTCAGAGTCTCAGAGATGGGATTTAAGCTGCCCTGATCAGCGAGCGAGCCGCTGGTCAGGTTAGGCTAGCAGGTCTTCGTCTGCCAGGTTGAGATAGAGCAGCACAAAGCCCACGCAGCCAATGAAACGAAAGGCCGGTTGTTGCCCGTTCCAGTCGATCGACTGCCACATGGTGAACCACTCCCCGGCGACGACCATAAAGCCGAGAAACCAAAACAAGAAGGCCAGGGTGAGGCCGTAGGTGGCGGTCGCCTTGGCGCGGTTAAAGGCAACGCCACTGCAGCGAATCGCCTGGAGCAGACGGATGGCGCCGCCCAGGCACAGCAGGGTGATGAGCGATTCGATGGCGATGATGACTGCGTAGGCAAAGTTTTGAAGCTGAGGGGAGCCGATGGCGCGCCAGGTGAGCTGGCTATCTGGGAACACGGTGTCCATACTCAGCACATGCTGAATATACCTAAAGTTGGCGCTGTAGTCAGTGAGGTTGTTGACGACAATGACCAGGGCCAGAAGACCGATAGAGGCCACTAAAAGGGTTTTTGAAATCCGAGCCGCCATAGAATTGGGTAAACGAAGTAAGGGCAATTGTGACGTTATCTTCTCCATTGAAAACTATTCTGGACCCGCTCAAGGGTGGTTTGGTGGTCTCCTGCCAAGCTCCGGTGGATTCACCACTGCACAATGCGGCTGCGATCGCAGCCATCGCCGAGGCCGCCCTCAAGCGAGGTGCCGTCGGGGTCAGGCTAGACACCCCCGGCCATATTCAAGCGGTGCGCGCCCTTAGCCATCGCCCCATCATCGGCCTGTGGAAACAGGTGCTACCCCCCTCGGCGGTCTACATCACCCCCCAGTTTCACCATGCCGAAGCCGTCGCCCAGGCGGGGAGTGACATCATTGCCGTGGATGCCACCCAGCGACCTCGCCCCGGTGGGGAAACTCTCCCCCAGCTAATTCAGCAGATCCACGATCGCCTGGGCAAAGCAGTCATGGCCGATGTCGATACCCTCGACAATGCGCTGCGGGCGGTGGAGGCTGGGGCCGACTGTGTCGGCACTACCCTATTTGGCTACACCGAAGCCACCCAGGGCCAAACTCCGCCGGGGTTTGACCTGCTTCAAGCGATGGTCGAGCAGTGCCCCATCCCCGTCATTTGCGAGGGCGGCATTGCCTCCCCCGCCCAGGCCCGCCAAGCCCTAGGGCTGGGGGCCTATGCCGTAGTGGTGGGCACCGCCATCACCGGTATCGACAGCCTGGTGCAAAGCTATGTCACTGCCATCGCCCCGCCTTAAGTGCTGCATTCCATGCACAAAAAACATGCATAAAAAAGGCGCTGGGCAGACCTGCCCAGCGCCTTTTTTATGCAAGCCCTACTGGCTCTGCCTACATAGCCGAGCCCACACCGGCATAGGAACCGTAGAAAAACAGGCCCACGACCACCAGCACGCCGGTGCCAGCCACGGTAGCCACAATCCACAAAGGAATTCGTCCACTCTGAAGCATAATATTGACCTCCTACTAATCTGGTAAGTTACTCAACACAGCCTAAAGGCAACGTCACCGGCGAATCTAGCGGCGCTGCGTCTAACTATAAGCTAGTTGAAGAAGTAGCTAGAAAACAGCAGGCCAAGCACAAAAACCATCAACAGGCCCAAAAATAGGGATGTGCGGTTAAGTTCAACGGGCTGCTTATTGGGGTTTGGAGAACGTTCCATGGGTTTCTCTTATCGTTGAATAAACTGCATTGCCGCGATCGCACCTAGGAAAAAGACGCTGGGAACCCCTAAGGTATGCACAGCCAACCAGCGCACGGTGAAAATCGGGTAGGTAATTTGCTCGTTAGGAGAATTGCTTTGCATAGGTTCAATTCACAAGGGTGAGATACTAAAGCGTTATCGATTCGAAAACATGTCGATCTGATCTTTCGCCTCAAAGCGATCGCTCACGATCGGCAACTGCATTTGGTTGTCGGGGTAATAGTCGTTGGGCCGAGGCGTACCAAACGCATCGTAGGCCAAGCCAGTGCTCACAAACAGCCAGCCCGCAATAAACAGCATGGGAATGGTGATGCTGTGAATAATCCAGTACCGAATACTGGTAACGATGTCGCCAAAAGGACGCTCACCTGTAGTACCTGCCATATCAACGTCTCCTCTCTGAACAGGAAGAATCTAACTTAATCATAGAGAACGTCGGAAACCCTAACAAGCTATTTCAGCGAAGTTCCCCCAACTTTCCCTAGGCCAGCTCCGGGCTGTACTTGAGAATGGTGCCCTGCTGGCCCAAGATAAAGCCTTTGTCATCCCCCAGGAACTTCACTCTGTAGAAGTTGGAGGGCACATCGCCGACCGACTGATCCTTAAACCAGGTTTGGCCCCCGTCAAAGCTACAGAGCAAATTGCCGCCCCCACCGGTCACCCACACCTCGTTGCTTGTGCGGAAACCCATATCCAGCAGCCCCCAGCTGGTGCCAAACTCGGGGCTTAGCGCCTCTGTAAAGTCATCGGACGCACGGGAGTTAGAGAAACGCACTTGCCCACCACGAGCAATCGCCCAAAGCTTACCATCTTTATCAAACCCCATATTTTGCAGGCGTCTTGAATTTTGACGGTTGTGGGGGATCCACTGATCTTGGCCCAGGGCCCAGGTGGAGTAAAAATTACCGCGGGACGACACGGCCACGTAGCGACCATCCGCAGAGCGCACCATGTTGCGCACCACCCCTACAGCTCCCTGCACCAGAGCCTTCCAGGTGCGTCCACCATCCTCGGTGCGATAGATAGCGCCGATATCAGTCGCCATTTCAGCCGACCGGTTGCCCACTGCCGTAATCAAAAAGGGTGAGCCGGGCAACTCCTTGCTCAGCGGCACATTTTCCCAAGTTTTGCCGCCATCGGGGGTGTGCAGGAGCACCGACGGAATCCCCGTCACCCACCCCTCATCGCCGGAAAAATCTACGGAGGTAAAGGTGTAGGGCTGATCGCCTAGGGCCAGCTCTCGCACTTGCCAGGTTTCCCCACCGTCAGTGGTTTCCAGTAGCGTGTTGCGGCTACCCACAATCCAGCCGTGGTTAGCATCCTGGGTAAAGGCCACATCCGACAGGGTCGCCTCCACCGGCACCTGAACCACCTCCCAGGGATGCACATCTGCGTCCGCCAAAAAATAACTCGAGCAGCCAGTGGCCAGCACCACGGCCGCCAGCATCACCAGGCCTCGCTTTAACCAATCAAACGCAGCGTGCATATAGATATCGAACCCGTACTTCCTAAACAACAATTAGTGTCCCACGGCGACGACCACAAACTGCCCCTGCCGGCGTTGGCTACCGGCCCAGACAGCCGCCCTACTTCAACCCGTAGAGGCTGATAAAAAACAAAAAGCCCACGGCCAATGCCCCAAAAATCAAAATATTTTTTTGGCCAGGGGTCAGTCGGTTGACCCCCAGTCCATAGCTGAGGTTCTCCTTGAACCCAGACGGAGCGCCAATCGGCCCGATATTGCTGAACTGCTTCTTGGGAGCGCTACACACTGGGCAGCGCCAGTTGAGGGGCAGTTCCTCGAAGGGCACCCCCCGAGCAATTTTGCCCTGGCTATCGCCCTTGGTTGGCTCGTAGGAGTAACCGCATGAACGGCATTCGTAACAGTCCATCTCCTCAGGGGTGAGCACCACTTCCTCCGCAGAGTCAGCAGCCGGGGGAGTAGCGCTGGCCGCTGCTAAATCCACAGGCTCAGAAGCATTAGCTGTAGGCTCAGACTCAATACTCATAGGACTCAGGCACCTAAATTTAACAAAAGCCCTGGGGGCGCGATCGCACATCCCTGCTCACCGAGAACAGACCTATCTGGCCGGCGCAGGTGACCCCATCACAGGCAGAAAAGTTTGTTGTAAACAATTATGACACAGCTTAGACCCCCGACGGACTCAGCCCCCAGGCCCGCCCCAAACCCCAGCCCAGTGTCTGTAAAATACCCCCCCAAGCAGCAGCTTCTGCCTAGACTTTCGGCTAAATTGCCTTAGAATGACAGCTAGCGATAGCTCACCAACCAACCACAGCCCGCTCACGCGGACCAGACCCACACAGTAAGCTTGCACTAGATTTCCAGGGGTGAACCCGTGTTTGTTTTATCTGGTTACGAGTACTTCCTAGTCTTTCTGCTGATATCCTGCCTCGTGCCGGTTGCGGCCCTGACAGCCTCTAAGCTACTGCGACCCGTCGGCCGCGGCCCGGCGCGCAGAACCACCTACGAATCAGGCATGGAGCCCATCGGTGGGGCTTGGATTCAGTTCAACATTCGCTACTACATGTTTGCCCTGGTATTTGTCATCTTCGACGTAGAGACCGTCTTCCTGTACCCCTGGGCGGTAGCCTTTAATCAGCTGGGCCTGCTAGCTTTTATAGAGGCCTTAATTTTTATTGCCATCCTGGTCGTTGGTCTTGTGTACGCTTGGCGTAAAGGAGCCCTTGAATGGTCATGAACCCCGTTTCCCCCACAGACAAGGCATCCCTTGTTCCCGGCGAAAAGCTGGTCAACCCTGCTGCCCCTCCCGAAATCACCCACGGCCTGTCTGAAAACGTCATTCTCACCACCGTAGATGACCTCTACAACTGGTGTCGTCTATCCAGCCTGTTCCCCCTGCTCTACGGTACAGCCTGCTGTTTTATCGAATTTGCGGCCCTGATCGGTTCCCGGTTCGACTTTGACCGCTTCGGCCTGCTGCCGAGGGCCAGTCCCAGGCAGGCTGACCTGCTGATCACCGCAGGCACTGTCACCATGAAGATGGCTCCAGCTCTGGTTCGCCTTTACGAGCAGATGCCAGACCCCAAATACGTCATTGCCATGGGCGCTTGTACCATCACTGGCGGCATGTTCAGCACTGACTCTCCATCGGCGGTTCGCGGCGTGGATAAGCTCATCCCTGTAGATGTCTACATCCCTGGATGCCCGCCCCGGCCCGAGGCCATTATTGACGCAATCATCAAGCTGCGGAAAAAAGTGGCCACCGAATCCATGCAGGATCGGGCCTACACCATGCAGACTCACCGATTTTATGAGCGCAGTCATGCCCTCAAGCCGGTGCCGCCAATTCTGACCGGTCGCTACCTCCAAACCGGTAGCCATACCATACCGCCCAAGGAGCTCATGGAAGCCATGGGTATGCCGGTATCCGAATCTATGGCCGAACTTGTCCCCGAATCTGAGAACGCTTAAATGGCAGAAGCAGAGTCGCAAACACCCCCATCGGCGTCGCCCGATGCCTCAAGCCAAGCCTCCGCTGCGCCCATTGTGGAAGCAGGTGCTGTCTCCAGCTGGCTAACAGAGAATGGGTTTGCCCATGAGCTTACGCCCAGGGATCACCTGGGCGTCGAGATTCTCAAGGTAGACCCTGAGTTTTTAATTCCCATTTGTACGGCTCTCTACGCCTACGGATTTAACTACCTGCAATGCCAGGGAGCCTATGATGAGGGGCCAGGTAAAAACTTGGTGAGCTTCTACCATTTGGTCAAAGTAGACGACAACGTTGAGCGGCCAGAGGAAGTTCGAGTCAAGGTGTCTTTGCCTCGCCACGAGCCTCGGGTTCCCTCGGTCTATTGGATTTGGAAAGCGGCTGACTGGCAAGAGCGGGAAAGCTACGACATGTACGGCATTATCTACGAAGGTCATCCCAACCTCAAACGCCTCCTGATGCCAGAAGACTGGGTAGGTTGGCCGCTCAGGAAAGACTACATCTCTCCAGACTTTTACGAACTCCAAGACGCCTACTAAACCAACCCGGGAAGGAACCATCAGGTATCTTTTCCGGGTTTGCTGTAATCATGCCTGCTATCGCCAGGCTCCATGAAATGTTGGCCAAAGGCTACTGGTTTTTTTACGTAGGGCACAGCAGTCCTGAGCCCCAACCTGCGAATTCATGGCAAGAGCGTTGCGCCTAGCCAGGCAAAATTTTACCGGCGGATAAAACAAGGCTAGAGGGAACCTAAAAGCAGCCGCAATCGTCTAGTGACGCGTAGCATAGTGTCTAATGATTGATCTCCCACGTCCTGAGCATTCATACTCACTTACGTGAGGGGGTGTGAGGAGATGGTTGCGATCGCAGGGTTCACCCCCCTCTCCGGGAACCAGACCTGGTACGGCGTTACAAAATCATCATCATTGTTAAGACAGCGACAGGAGGCCATATACAAACTAACATTGGCGGTTTTTGTAAGATATCCTGACGGGAGGGTGCTACATATTCTGCAGATTGCAAGGAATGAGACGTCTTCACAGCGGCCTTGTCCCCTTGGCTAGCTGACAAAAGGCTCAATCTCATTCATTTGCTAAATGAAACCACTGGGCAATGTCTAAATATCTATAGGCAGCTAATCGCCCTAGTTGCTCAAAACTAACTTCTGGAATCAAGCAGTCAAGGGATCTACCGAAAGTTCGGATCAACTGCTTCGGTAGGCAGGTTGTCATCGGCGTATTTCATCTTTATTTGTTCATGACTAGCAAGACCTATCAAGATTACGTTGAAGAGATTGACCTACAGCGCTATTGGCTTGTGCTAAAGCGTCGTTGGCTACCCGCTACCTTAGTACTGGGCACCTGCATAGCTGGTTCAGCCTTGGTGGCTCTCCAGAAAGAACCCAACTACAAGGTGAGTGGAAGCATCTTGATGCGGCCAGACCTGACACCCACCCTCACAGGCGTTGGGGTAGGTTCAGACTATAGAGACATTCTGCTCGCCCAGGGCAACTTGCTAGAAACTCAGAGCTCTGTGGTGCTTTCCACAGAGGTGCTTCAATCTGCCATCGATAGCTTAGGTTTGCGGGACGACGATGGCATTCCCCTCACGCCCCGAGCATTGGGGTCTCAGCTAGACGTTGAGCCCTCAGAAGATGCCAACGTAGTGCAGGTTTCCTACACCTCCAACGACGCAGATGAAGCGGCGGCTGTGGTCAATGCCGTGATGGAGGCCTACCTACAGCGAGACATTCTAAGCAACCGCCTGAGAGCCACGACGGCAAGAGAATTTATTGAGCGACAGCTACCGATTGCCGAAGCGGATCTAGACCGTGCCTCGGAGGCGCTGCGCCGATTTAAAGATGCCAACGGCATCGTTGTCTTGGAGGACGAAGCCGTTGTTGCCGTTACATCCATTGCCGACTTAGACAATCAAATTCGCACGGTATCCTCTGAGCTGGCTAGCGCTAATTCCCAAGCTGAAAAACTGCGCGAGCAGCTTGCCATACCGCTTGAACAGGCCAAGCAGCTCGAGACCCTAAGCCAATCCACAGCTGTACAACAGGCGCTGACAGACTTGCAGACAGCCCAGGCTGAGTTGGCAGCCCAGCGGAGTCTGTACCGTGAGACCCATCCTACGGTGATGAATCTGGAGCGGCGGGTTGACTCTCTGCGAGCATTACTAGACCAGCGGGTTGGAGAAATTGTCGGCGGAACTACCGCTGCGAGTCTCGGAGACTTGCAGATGAGCCCCCTGGGTCAGCAGCTGACTGCAGATTTGGCCGTCGCTGAAGTCAATCGCACCAGTCTATCAGGGCAACTCCAGAACCTGGTTGAGTCAAGAAGCCGGTACGCAGAGCGAATTCAAGCTTTTCCTGCCCTTGAGCAGCGGCAGCTAGAGTTGACCCAACGACTTGAGTCAGCTCAGCTTAACTACGAAAATCTCTTGGCTACATTCCAGGAAACCCAGCTGGCGGAGAACCAGACGGTCGGTAGTGCTGAGATCCTTGAAAGGGCCGAGCTTCCCGATGAACCCGGCAGCTCTTTGCTACCGGCGCTGCTCGCAGGAGCTGTGCTGGGTAGCCTCTTAGGCGTAGCCTGTGCCTTCTTCCTTGACTTGATTGATAAGTCTGTCAAAACTGCCAAAGATGGAGAAATGCTGCTGGGCTACACTCTCCTGGGCCTGATTCCCAAGTTTCGCAATCGAGCTGACGCAGGTAACTCGATGGCCTATCTTGCTGGCCGATTGGGTACCTCTTCTTCCTCTGTCTACATTCCAGCTCTCGACCGAGATCAGCCGATGGCAGCGGCAGCATTTCAAATGCTGCAAGCAAATCTGAAGTTCACCAGCTCAGATACCTCGCACCGCATTATTACCATCACTAGCTCTGTGGCTGAAGAGGGTAAATCGGAAGTTTCTGCTAACCTTGCTGCGACCCTGGCCCATGCTGGCAAGCAGGTTCTACTGATTGACGCTGACCTACGTTCGCCATCCCAGCACCACATTTGGGATGTGGTCAACCTGGCCGGTTTAAGCCAAGTTCTAATTAGAGAGCAAAGTCATCAGGATGTCACACATCAGGTCTTTGAGAATCTAACGCTGATGACCGCTGGGGCGCTGCCTCCAAATCCTTTAGCGATTCTAGATTCCGAAAGAATGGCGGATCTTGTGCAGCAGCTCAGGCGGCAGTACGACTACATCATTATTGATACTCCTCCCCTACTAGGAGCGGCAGATGCAGCAGTGCTCGGCTGTATGTCAGACGGTGTCTTGCTCGTGCTAAGGCCTCGCCTGGTTGACTCCGCCAATGCCCTCGCTGCCAAATCATTCCTGGAGCGTTCTCAAGCTAACGTTTTAGGGGTAGTAGCCAACGCCGTAGACATCAATAACGAGCATGGCGACTATGTTTCACGCATCAAAGCTAGCGAGTACGGCAAGTCTGCCCTTGCTGAAGTAAAGTCAACAGTTAGCTAAATTACTCTTAAATCTATGAAGTTATCTAAGCGTTCTCTAGCGTTAATATCTCTACCTGCCTTCTTAGTGAGTAGCTACTGCTGGAATGTCAACGTAGCTAAAGCCCAAGACAATACTATTCTTTTGGATAGGATCGGGCCAGGAAACGTTGGCAATGTTCCCTCAGCAAACTATATTCTCGGTGCAGGCGATCAAGTCGCAGTGATTGTATTTGGCTACGAGGAGTTCACGGGTTCACGGGTGGTTCTTCCCGATGGCACCATACCCTTTCCCTTTCTTGGCTCCCTTCAAGCTGCTGGTAAAACCGTTGAGGATTTATCGGATGAGATATCACAGGGGCTGAATGCCTACCTTGTGAATCCTGTAGTGAATGTCAGCCTGACTGCTTTAAGACCCGTTGTCGTAGATGTTGCAGGGGAAGTCTATCGGCCAGGGCCAGTGCAGCTTAGCAGCCTCACCACAGCAGAAACCCAGCTTGACGTAAATGCGAGAATTACAGCTTCTACTAACACGCCGACTCTATCCTCGGCTTTAGTTGCTGCGGGAGGCATACGCCGCTCTGCGGATATTAGAGCCGTTATGGTGAAACGACGATTACCTAACGGAGAAATTCAAGACATCAATGTCAATCTATGGGAAGCTATATCCAGTGCTAGCCAGGGTAACAACTTGGTGCTAAGGGATGGCGACTCAATTTTTGTCCCTAGAGCACTGGCTGATGCAGAAATTGATCCCGCTTTGGTGGCAAGTTCTAGCATTGCCCCAGATAACGTTCGAGTCCGCGTTATTGGAGAAGGTGTAGTCAGGCCCGGGGAAGTTGAGGTACAACCTAACAGCTCTGTTTCAGGTGCGATCGCAGCAGCGGGCGGTCCCAATGCCGATGCCGCATTAGGAAACGTTAGACTAGTGCGTCTTTCAGAAACAGGTCAAGTTGAGGATCAGGCTGTTGACCTTTCTAGCCTGGTAGATGATTACCAAATTCAGGATGGTGATGTTATCTTAGTTCCGAAGAAAGGATATCTCTTCGGCATCGATAGCGTTGGTCGGGCTTTGTCGCCTATCGTAGGGCCAATATCTGGCGTTTTGAGCATTCTTGATGTCTTATTTGACTTTGACAACGACTAGTTTGACCATCTACTAGACATTTAAATTATTCCAGTGGCCGGCTCTGAATAATTCAGGGCCGGCCACTGGTTTTGTCTAACTGCTTTTGTAAGAGAAGCAGACTATGCAGCACTCTCGCCTTGATAGGGCATTCGCCGACCTGGTGCGTCGCGGCATTACAGTTTTTGGCGATCAGCTTACGGCATAACCTACTGGGCCAATAACATTGCTTGACAAGTTATAGCTTTGGCCAGTTCGCTTAGGACAGTTCAATGACCAACCACAAAACTGGGGCAGCGCCCTGGCTATAAACACATTAATTTTCGCAGGGTGTGTCATCGTTTGGCGTGACGCACTAGGCCCAAACCCAGCGGTGCGTTGGCTTTATCACCACACACTCTTCAGCATCGTTTAATCAGAGTATCTACTTAAAACAGAGCAAAGCCATATAGCATACCATCCTTTGCTGTTGTCATGATTACGGTTCAACC
>DATIVG010000421.1:0-9035 GCA_035466075.1 Nodosilinea sp.
AACCGGGGCGACTCGCTCTGGGCGGTGATGGCCCCGCCCGGCTTGAGGCAGCGGTGCACCTGCTCGTAGAAGGCGGTGCTAAACAGCCCCTCCGACGGCCCCACCGGGTCGGAGGAGTCGATCACAATCAGGTCGTAGCGGTTATCGGGGGCGTTGGCCACAAAGGCGATGCCGTCCTCGATGCGCAGGTCGAGCTTGGGGTCTTCGAGCGCGCCTGAAAGGGAGGGCAAAAATTCCTTTGAGGCCCGCACCACGGCTTCGTCAATCTCGACCATGGTGACGGTTTCCACCTGGGGGTGGCGCAAAATTTCGCGCACGCTGCCGCCGTCGCCGCCGCCGATCACCAGCACGTCTTTGAAGCTGGGGTTGAGCAGCATCGGCACGTGGATGATCATCTCGTGGTAGGCGTTTTCATCCTTTTCGCTGCACATCACCATGCTGTCGATGGTGAGCATTTTGCCGTAGGCAAAGGTGTCAAAAATTTCGACGGTTTGGTAGGGCGACTTTTCGCGAAAGATGCGATCGCCCCGGTGGCGAATGGACAGGGCAATGTCGTCGTTTTTGTCGGTAAACCAGACGCTGCGGCTCTGCTTGGGGGTGACCAGCTTGTTGGTGGCCTCATCGCGCAGTTCGCCCAGGTCTACGTCAATGCGCTCCAGCAGCTCTAGCTGCCCCCGGTTGAGCTCCAGGGCCGAGCCGTAGTCGGCCTTAAACGCCGCCTTGAGCTTGTCAAAGGAAATCCAGGGGTTAACGGTGTCGCCGCAGGTAAAGAGATCCACCGCCGCGTAGCGATACTCGGGCCAGGTGTGAATGGCCAGGTGGCTCTCCTGAATGACTACCACCCCGGACACCCCAAAGGGCGAGAAGTGGTGAAATACCGAGCTGATTACCGTGGCCCCGGCGTCGGCGGCGGCCCCCACCATGCTGCTCTCAATCAGCGGTACGTCGTTGAGAATGTCTGCGGAGCAGCCAAAGAACTCCACCAAAATATGTCGTCCCAGCGAATTCATGCGCCCATCCCCCTTTTATGGTTGGCCCGAGTCAAAGATCGATTACTCTATCACCGTTTTAGATTCTATTTCCCCGTTGCCCCAACGAAACGCCCGCTTGCCATGGTTTAGCCCTAGACCGATGGATTTGAATGTCGGGCAGATCACAATTTCCTGTGCCGGTGGCATTGGGGCCGGGGCAGGGCCAGAACTTTTAGGTGATAATCAATGAAATTTGAGGATGAAATGCAATGCTTTCACCTTCAAATTTCAGCTGGATCTTTCACCCTGACGGGTGCCTTTGATCGGGCCGGTAAATCCTACGGGGCAAGCCTATGACGCCAGATAGCTTGAGGTCGGTGGGTCAAGATCAAGCCAGGCTGAGGGCGCTGCGCCGCTACCGCATTTTGGATACGCCCCCCGACAGCGCCTTCGACCGGATTACGGCGCTGGTGGCGCAGCTGCTGAGGGTGCCTGTGGCCCTGGCTACGCTGGTGGAGTGCGATCGCATCTGGTTTAAGTCGCGCTTTGGCCTCGCCGCCGAGCAGATTGAATGTACGCCGGGGCTCTGCGGCACCGCCATTCTCTACCGCCAGCCCTACATCATTCCCGACACCACCAAAGATCCCCGCACCGCCAACAACCCCCTGGTGGTAGGCGACTTTGGGGCACGGTTCTACGCCGCTGCGCCCCTCTGCACCCACGACGGCTACAACATCGGCACCCTGTGCGTGATCGACTTTACCCCCCGCACCATCACCGCCGATGAGATCAAGGTGCTAGAGACCCTGGCCCAGGTGATCATGGACCAAATTGAGCTCTGGTACGCCGCCCGCCACATCGAGGAACTGCACCAGGAGCTCAAACAGGCCCACGAAACCCTCAAGGTGCAGGCCACCCACGATTCCCTCACCGGGCTGTGGAACCGGGGCGGCACCATGACGCTGTTTGAGCGCACCCTCGAAACCGCCCGCCAAGAGCGTCGCCCCCTCACCGTCATGGCCATCGACATCGACTTCTTTAAGGCGGTCAACGACACCTACGGCCACGGGGTCGGCGACCAGGTGCTGGCGGAGGTCGCCCGGCGGCTCAAGGCCATGTTTCGCGCCACCGATACCCTGGGGCGCATCGGTGGCGAAGAGTTTTTAGGACTGCTCTACCCCTGCACCGCCGACCAGGCGGCCCAGGTGGCCGAGCGCTGTCGCCAGGCCGTCAACGCCACGCCGGTCGTCGTGGCGGGGCTAGAGCCAGCCATTGGGGTGACCATCAGTCTGGGGCTGCTGACCGCCATTCCCGCCGGTGCTGACTCGGTCGAGGCCATGCTCAAGGTCGCCGATGGCGCGCTGTACACCTCCAAGCGGGGGGGGCGCGATCGCATCACCGCCCTCGTCACGCCCCCGGCCCTAGCCAGCCTGTAGCTCGTCGAGGGTGGCCAGCACCTCGCGACTGTGAATCACCGGCTGCACCCCCAAAAACCGAGCCTGCATGGTGCCATCGGGACCAATGATGTAGGTGTGGCGCAGCGACATCGCCCCCAGCCACGAGCCGTAGGCCTTGCTCACCGTCCCCTGGGGGTCAGACAGCAGCGGAAACTCCAGCCCCTCCGCATCGCAAAACTCCGCGTGGGACTCCACACTGTCGGCGCTAATGCCAATGATCTGGGCGTTGCGGGCCCGGTACTCGGCCATGTCGCGCTCAAACCGCTGGGCCTCAATGGTGCAGCCCGAGGTAAAGTCGCGGGGGTAAAAATACAGCACCACCCACTGATCGCGGTAGTCGGCCAGGGAGATCTCGCCATCGCCCGCGTTGGTCGGCAGGGTAAACTCCGGGGCCGGTTCGCCAAGGGGAATTTGCGCTCCCCCCATGGCCAGGGCCGGCAGCGACCACCCCACCCAGCTCAGGCAGGCCAGACAGAGGGCCAGGGCGGCTTGCAGCAGGCGGCGGCGATTCATAGCAAAGTCTTCCTATCGAGGGAGCGGGGGCGGGGGAGCCAGGTACTAGCAACGTTATATTTACCAAAGTTTACAATAAGGCTGTCCCCCCTTGCCCTGGAGCTCGCCCATGCCCCCCACCGCCGATCTGCAAACCGTCACCCTGGGCCCCGGTGGCCCCACCGTACCCGCCCTGGGGGTAGGCACCTGGGCCTGGGGCGACTCGCTGTTTTGGGACTACGGCAAAGCCTACAGCGACAGCGATCTCCAGGCCGCCTTTGACGCCTGCCTGGAGGCGGGCCTCACCCTGTTTGACACCGCCGAAGTGTACGGCCTGGGCGAGTCCGAGCGGTTGATTGGTCGCTTCATGCAGCAGCGCCCCAGTCAAGCCGTCATTGCCACCAAGTACTTTCCGCTGCCCTGGCGGTTTTCGCCGCAGTCGGTGGCCGATGCCCTCACCGCCAGCCTCGAACGTCTCCAGGTGGCCTCGGTGGCCCTGTACCAGGTGCACTGGCCCCTCGACTTTTTGCTCAGCCAGCAAGACCTGATGCGGGCCCTGGCGGCGGCGGTCAAGCAGGGCCGGATTGGGGCGGTGGGAGTGAGCAACTACTCGGCCCAGCAAATGCGCGCCGCCCACGGCTACCTGGCTGAGCAGGGGGTGCCCCTGGCGGCCAACCAGGTGCAGTACTCCCTGCTGCACCGCAAACCCGAAACCAACGGGGTGATCGACACGGCGCGGGAGCTGGGGGTGACGATTTTGGCCTACAGCCCCCTGGCCCAGGGGCTGCTGACCGGCAAGTACAGGCCCGAGGCCAACCTCAAACCCGCCGGGGCCCGCTGGCTCGACCCCCGCTTTAGCCCGGCGGGCCTGACCAAACTGCTGCCGGTGATCGAGGCGCTAGAGACCATTGGGCAGGGGCGCGATCGCACCCCCGCCCAGGTAGCCCTCAACTGGCTGGTGGCCCAGGGCAACGTGCTGCCCATCCCCGGCGCTAAAAACGCTCGCCAGGCCACCCAAAATGCCGGTGCCCTGGGCTGGGCACTGACCCCAGACGAACTGGCCCAGCTCAGCCAGCTCACCCAGCGCTATCGGCCATAGTTGGGTCTTGGCCAGGGCAGCAGGGGGCATCATCATCCTTTGACCCGCCTCGGATCGGTTTTGAGGAAGAGGGTCGCTCTACAGCCGCAGAGACTTAGCCAGAGGTGTCACCCAGGCGCGATCGCAGGTCTTGCACCGACGCTAGCCAGGCTTCGTAATCATCGCTATCCTGCCAGAGCTCGGCCATCTCCGAATCTGCGCCCAAAATGCGATCAATAGCGGCCCGCGCCCGCCCCAGCAGCTCCGGCGTGGGCCGCACCTCGATCTGCTCCACCCAGGCATCCGCCGGGGCGGTATAGGCGTTGCGGTCGCCCCACTGGCCGTTGAGCCGGGCCAGCACCTCCGTGGCCGCCAGGGCAATCGCGGCCTCCGGCGCATCCAGGTAATCGCCCTCCGCCAGCGCCCCGTCGATAGCCGCTTCGACCAGCGAAAGATCCGCCGAATCTGCCAGCTCAAAGGCCCAATCGGCAGCATCATCATTGCCAAAAGCATCCACTGACCAAGTGCCCATGCCCTGCTCCCCGCCCCCGCTAAATGACGAATATACGGCTAACTGGATTAAGTTATCCCGAACTCAGTGACGGCAGCTACAGCCGCTAGCTGGAAGCTGGCACCTTCTTTCCTGACAAGCGCCTAAAGACGCCTAAAGATGGACGAGGCGAAACCCTAAGACCCCAAAGCAAAAGCCCCGAACTATTGAGACTCGGGGCTTTGCGCTTGACTTAGATGAATGCCAGGAGGCGGACTTGAACCGCCGACACGAGGATTTTCAGTCCTCTGCTCTACCAACTGAGCTATCCCGGCTTAGGGGCGCGAATTTCAGCGCTCAACTAAGATAGCAAGCTGATGTGCCCCCTGACAAGGCTAGAACCAAAAATGCTGGCGAAAATCTACTGCACCTCCCGCAGGCGAGCCACCTTGAGGTAAAACGCACCGCCGCCCTGCCCCGCGTAGGCCCGCACCCGCACGGTGTAGGTGCCCGATTCGCTAATCCGGGCAAAGAGTAGGGAGTTGGTGGTGCCGTCGGGGCCGTCGTCGTTTTCGCTAATGGCGGTGCCGTCTGCGCTCATCAGCATAACCAGGGTGTCAAACTCATCGGAGATGACATCGATGGCCACCTGGTCGCCCGCCTCCAGGTCAACGGTGTAGTCGCGGGCAAAGCCGCCCGCCCCGGTGGGGATGTCGCGATCGCTGAGGGTGTCATTTACCTCCCGAGACGCCGGCAGCGGAATGGGCGAATACACCGAGGTCTGGGCATTAGCCTGCATCGACGTCAACGCCACCGTAGCGAGGGCGAGGGGAAGCAGCAGACCGCGCTGTAAACGAAGTTGAAATTGCATAGATTCTGGTTAATGGGGAGTGAATTTGCCGGTGGGCAAGCGTTCGAGCCCATTATGGCTCAAATTCTCTGGCCGCCTCGACAATTAAAAGAGTCTATACATAGTTACGTTTTGCCTGCGGCCTACAAACCCAGGGCCAAGGTTGTTTCGTTTCGCGGTTTCGTTGCTACACTCACAGACGACCACGCCGCAGGTTTGCCGACCTTGTCAATGCTGGAGCGCCGCCATCCCCATTCTCTGCCGTTAAAGCGCAAGCGCAAGCGGCGGCGCTCGCCCCGTCGGCCCGCTCTACTGGTGGCGGCGCTGATGACCAGCACCCTGCTGCTGGCGGCGCGGGGGGCCACCGAGTATTGGCGTCAGCCCTTAGAGTTTTCCCAGCGCCCGGTGGGGCAGATTGTCAACCGGGCCGAGTTGGCCACCGGCATTCGCCAAATTCAAACCGCCAACGGTCGGCCTACCCTGGCCCCCCTGCCCCTGGCTGAGGAAGTGTGGACCTGCGAGGTGGTGGTGATCGGCGGCACCCTGGGGGGCATCTCGGCGGCGGCCCAGGCGATGCAGACCGGTGTGACCACCTGCCTGATTGAGCTCACCCCCTGGTTGGGGGGGCAGATTAGCTCCCAGGGGGTGTCGGCCATCGACGAGTCGCGGGCCATGCGCTGGCGGCGAAATTTTTCCCCCCGCTGGGAGGCGTTTAAGGCGCTGATTCGGCGACAGCCGGTCAATGTGCCGACCTGGACGGGGTTGTCTACCCAGCTGTCGGTGGACAAGGCCAACAGCTGCTGGGTGGGGGAACTGTGCTTTACCCCCCGGGCCGGGGCAACGGCGTCAGAGTTGTGGATGCGCCAGGCAGCCCAGGGGGCGCCCGAGAGCCGTTGGGCGACCTCTACGGCGTTTAAAGGGGCGGCCTTTGACGCCTCGGGGCGCTACGTCACGGCGGTGTATGGCGTGCGGCGGGTGCCCTTAGACAGCAGCTATGTGCCCACCGGGCGGCTTTCCCAGGAGCTGCACCGCTGGTATAGCTGGTCTGACGACGACACCTACAACAAAATTCCGATTCGGCTCCAGGCCCCGCCCAACCGGCCCATGATCGTTATCGATGCCACCGATACGGGGGAGCTGGTGGGCTGGGCCAATCTGCCCCACCGCCTGGGCTCCGATGGCCAGGGCTTTACCGGCGAGGTCAACGCCCCCGCGAAGGACAACCCCGACTGCACCCAGGCCTATACCTATCCCTTTGTGCTGGCCACCCTCGACGACCAAAAGGAGAGCCTCAAGGCGCTGCAAAAAGTTGAGCCGGTGCTGACTAGAAACGAGCACCGCAACGAGTTTGATCTGGAGGGGTTTGGGTTTTTTAATTCGGGTAGTGTGTTCAACTACCGCCGCATTGTCAGTCAGCAGGCCGGGGCGGGCAATGTCAACCTCACCCGCCCTGGGGAAATGACCCTGATCAACTGGAACCGGGGCAACGACTGGCATTTTATGGATCCGCCCCTGGTGATGACCGAGGAGGATATTCGCGTTTCGGGGCAGCGGCAAGACTGGCTGGGGGGGCTGTCGATCGAGTCGCTCAACTACGGTGAGGTTCACGCTCTGATGTTTGCGGAGTGGCTGCTCGAAAAGGAGGCGACTAACAAGCTGCCGCTGGCTTTTTTGAAGGGGGCTGACTCGCCCCTGGGCACCCAGTCGGGCCTGAGCATGGTGCCCTACATTCGCGAGGGGCGGCGAATTTTGGGCCGCCCGGCCTACGGCCAGGACAGCTTTATGGCGGTGGAGGCCGATCTGCGCGAGGACATGACCGGGGGCCGCGATTTTAGAACCACCGCCGTGGCCCTGGCCCACTACGACATCGATATCCACGGCTGCCGCTACCGATCCTGGCGGCCCTCCTACGAGGCAGCGGGGGCGAGCATCAAGGAGTTTGTGGTGCGGCCGCTGCAATTGCCGCTGGAGGCGATGGTGCCCCAGGGGGTAGACAACGTGCTGATTGGCGGCAAGAGCGTGGCGGTGAGCCACATCGTCAATGGGGTGACTCGCGTGCACTACGGCGAATGGAGCATTGGCGGTGCGGCGGGGGCCACCGCTGGCTGGCTGCTGCGCCACGCCAAACCCTACGACCTCACCCCGGCGCAGATTGTGGTGACGGGGCAAATGCCGGCGCTACAGGCGTTTTTAATTGAGCAGGGGCTGCGCTTTACCTGGTGAGGGTAGGGAGTCAGCAAGGCAGCGCGTCAGCGAGGCAGAGAGTATCAACAACGAGGGAGGGGCATGCAGAGGGCAAACGGGGTGGGAAAACGGCTGCGGATCTGGCTGGGGCTGCTCCTGGTGCTGGGGCTGACCAGCTGCGCTATTCCCCAGATTAAGGCGGAGGATCGGCTGTTTCTACCTGTTGCTGTCGAGCTGCTGGATGTTTACAATCTGCCGCCCCAGGAGTTTGAGGGTACGACGGTGGGCGGGCTGTCGGCGCTGGTCTATGACCGGGGGCGCGATCGCACCTATGCCCTCTCCGACGACCGGGGCCGCTCCGGCCCCGCCCGCTTCTACACCCTGAATCTCACTCTAGGCTCCAGCACCGCTCCCAACGGCAACATCACCATCGACAGCGTCACCATCGAGAGCGTCACCCCCCTGCGCGATGCCGAGGGCGACCTCTACCCCCGCGGCAGCCTCGACCCCGAGGGCATGGCGCTGTCCCCCCGCAATACCCTATTCATTAGCAGCGAGGGCGACGTAGGGCAAAACGCGCCGCCCTTCATTGGCGAATTTGACCGCGAAACCGGTCAGGTGATCGCCACCCTGCCCCTGCCAGAGCGGTTTTTGCCCGATGCCCCCGACCGCCCCACCCGCGGGGTGCAAAACAACCTCAGCTTTGAGGCGCTAACGGTCACCGGGTCGCCCAGCGCGGGCATGACCGAGCCCTTCCGGCTGTTTGCCACCACCGAGTCGGCCCTGGTGCAAGACTACAACGACGACCCCAGCCAGCCCCTCAACACCCGCGTTTTGCACTACCTGCTGGGCGACGACCAGACCACGCTGATTGCCGAGCACCGTTACCCGCTAGAGCTAGAGCCCACGGGGGCGGTTGTCAACGGGGTGACAGCGCTGCTGGCGATTGACCCCGGCGGCCACTTTCTGGCCCTAGAGCGGGCCTTTGGGCTACGGGGAATTCAGGTCAAGCTGTTTCAGCTGGCGACGGGCGGTGCCGCCGATACCTCCGCAACGGTGAGCTTGCGGGGCGATGTGTCGGGCCTGGCCCCGGTGCGCAAGCAACTGGTGCTCGACTTTGCCGATACCTCCCTGGCGGTGGACAACCTGGAGGGCATGACCCTGGGGCCGCGCCTGCCCGACGGCAGCCAAAGCCTGCTGCTGGTCAGCGACAACAACTTTGAGGCCGATCGCGCCACCCAGATTATTCTGCTGCGTTTGCAGATGTAGGGTTTCTGCCCCAGGAGCTAATATCGGCTGTCAAAATGAATTGGCTCCGCCTGCTCGATGGCAGCCGAAGCCATATCTAAAATGCTCGACGATACCCTAGCCCAGGTTGAAGCCGTCGCTGAAACCAGCATGGCGGACAACCTGGGCTAAGGTTCAAAGATTAGCTGGCAGCGCTGCCAATCGCCCCTTTGAGAGCTGCAATGCCCTGCTCAACGCTGGCCCACAGGCCCATATCAGGTTCCTG
>DATIVG010000422.1:0-5370 GCA_035466075.1 Nodosilinea sp.
CTGCCAGGCGGGGTGCGACACATCCACCACGTGGAGCAGGGCATCGGCCTCGGTGACCTCTTCGAGGGTGGCGCGAAAGGCATCCATCAGCGAGGCGGGCAGCTCCTCAATAAAGCCCACCGTGTCGGTGACCACCAGCTGGGTGGTGCGGTGGGTGGCAGGGTCGGTGATCGCCAGGCGGCGGGTGGTGGGGTCGAGGGTGGCAAACAGCTGGTCGGCGGCGTAGACCGCTGAGTTGGTCAGGGTGTTGACCAGGGTTGACTTGCCCGCGTTGGTGTAGCCCACCACGGCGATGGAGGGCAGGTTGTCGTCCTGGCGGCGGTGGCGCAGCCGGGCCCGGTGGGCCTGGAGCTGGTTGACCTCCTGCTGGAGCCGCTGAATGCGCCGCTGAATCGCCCGCCGCTCGGTCTCTAGCTTGGTTTCCCCCGGCCCGCGGGTGCCAATGCCACCCCCCTGGCGCGACATCGCCTGCCCTCGCCCCCGCAGGCGCGGCATTTGGTACTCCAGCTGGGCTAGCTCCACCTGGAGCTTACCGGCACCGCTCTTGGCCCGCTGGGCAAAAATATCTAAGATCAGCTCGGTGCGATCCACCACGCGAATGCCCACCAGCGCTTCGAGATTGCGCACCTGCATGGGCGACAGATCGCGGTCAAACACGATCAAATTTGCCCCCACGCTCTGGGCGGCCAGGGCCACCTCCTGCACCTTACCGGCCCCCAGCACGGTTTGCGGGTGGGGGCGGGGCCGCTTTTGGGTCATGGTTTCGAGCACCTCGCCCCCGGCGCTATCCACCAGGCGCTCCAGCTCAGACAGCCGCTGCTCAAAGTGGGCGGGGGTTTGGGCCTGGGTAGCCAGGCCGACCACCAAAACGCGATCGCGCTCATCCTCCACCTGGAGGGCGGTAAAGGCGCGGCTAAACTCCGCCTCTAACCCCTCCGCCAGGGCCAAAAAGTCCTGCTGGGCCAGCGCTTCTAGGTCTAGCGCCGCCGACACCAGCCAGCGCTGCTCGGGGTGGGGCACCAGATGGGCCAGGTAGGCGCTCTCGATGTAGCCCGTGGCCCCGCCGCCCCGGCGGGTAAAGCCGGTGCCGGTAAGGGCCAACACCGCCAGCACATCCAGCCGCTGCAGGGCCATGGCGGTGAGAATGGCGTCGCTGGGCGGCACCGGCTCAAACTGGGTGGCAATACAGCGAATGCCGCTGAGGCGCTCGGCCCCGTAGCGGGGCAGCTCGGCGGGGGGAATCTGGGTTTGCCGCAGGGTGCCCACCCCCACGCGGATCACCTGGCCCCGGCGGTTGACGTAGGCGCAGAGGGGGCTGTCGATGTCGGTGCTGACCGCCGCCAGGCGCTGGGCAAACTCGGGTGTGACCACGCAGTCACCGGGCAGCCGCTGGTGGTAGAGCCGCTGAAGCTGCTTGAGCTGGCTGGGCTTGAGCCCCTTTAAGTTGCCGTAGACCGTTTCGATAGGGCGGTTAAACTCCTGGGTACAATCTGATATGCCATAGTAATGGGGCCGAAGTGAGAGCGTCAATGACATCGCAACATTCTAACGACCGTAGCCGCGGCACCTTCATTCGCTGGTCTGCCCCAGCCCGCCGCTCTGGCCAACGGCCCGTCTCCGACGCCGACTTCGTAGTGGATCGCCGGCGGCTTTACAAGTATTTAGATTCCCTGGAGAGCCTTTCGGGGGAATAGGGTGCTGGGCTGGAGGGGCGCTGGTTGAGGGGGCACGGCGGCCCGCCGACCGATTCGCCGCCGCTCTCAAGCCGCCGAAAAAAAATTGAAAAACCGCTGGATTCGGTCTATAACTCTCCTAACGCTCAGTGAAGATTGGGTGTATTCTTGTTTCGTTATTATCCATTCCACCTTAAATCAGCCCCTGGGATAATCAGTCATGAGCACAGAATTTCAGTCAGACACCGCATATACAGAGCCCGAACCGTCGGTGCTCAGCGTAGACACCTCAGAATCTGCCGGTGAGGCCCTGGGTGACGAAGCCACCCGCCAGGTGCAGCAGATTTGGGACAAGGTCTCTGCACTGCTGGGCGATCTGCCCGACTACGTCTCTGAGTTTTTTAAGCAGTACCGTCGCCCCATTGTCACCGTCGGCTTGATCATTGCCGCTGTGATTGCGGTGAAACTGGTGCTGGCGCTGCTGTCTGCCATCAACGACTTTCCGCTGCTGGCTCCCACCTTTGAGCTGATTGGCCTGATCTACAGCGGCTGGTTTCTCTACCGCTACCTGCTCAAGGCCTCTAACCGCCAGGAGCTGCTGGGCGATATTGCCGCTATCCGCGACCAGGTGCTGGGCAAGGGCTAAGGGGAGAACTTCACGACGGTCATTGGCGCTGCCCTCGCTCTAGCCTGGGGTACGGTTAACGCCCCCTGTGTTTCAAAATCTCGCTCTCTATACTGGTTGTAGAACTGGTTATTCGATTGAGCGTGATCGTTAGAGCTTAGGGATTCTTGTATTTATGGCGCAACCTGTGGCGCAGACTAAACCCATTACCCAGGCGGTAGAGCGTTTGGGCTACCGAGTCACCGTGGGGGATGTGGCCGCCGAGGCGGGCATTCCTCTGCTGGAGGCACAGCGGGGGGTATTGGCCCTGGCCACCGAGGCCCAGGCCCACCTCCAGGTGGCTGAGTCGGGGGAGGTGGCCTACGTTTTTCCCAAAAATCTCCAGGCGGTGCTGTGGAGCAAGTCCTGGCGATTGCGGTGGCAGAGCAATTGGGAAAAGGTGTGGCGGGTGCTGTTTTACCTGATCCGCATTTCCTTTGGCGTGCTGCTGATTTTGTCGCTGGTGCTGATTGCGGTGGCGGTGACTGTACTTGCGATCGCAGCCAGCAGCGCCGGGCGAGACGACAACGACCGGGGCGGCGGCGGCGGCGGCATGATCCTCATGCCCCGGCTGTGGCTGGGGCCCGATATTTTTTGGCTGTTTGACCCCAGGGGCAACCGGCGGCGGCCCGCCCGCGCCAAGGCGGAGATGAACTTTCTCGAAGCGGTGTTTTCGTTTTTGTTTGGCGACGGCAACCCCAACGCCGACCTCGACGACCGCCGCTGGCAAAACATTGCCCAGGTGATTCGCGCCAACGGCGGCGCGGTGGTGGCCGAGCAAATCACCCCCTTCCTCGACGACCTGGGGCGCACTGGCGATCTAGAAGACTTTATGGTGCCGGTGCTCAGCAGGTTTAACGGGTTTCCCCAGGTGAGCCCCCAGGGCGGTCTGGTGTACCAGTTTCCTGAGCTTCAGGTGACCGCCCAGGCGCGGCGGCAGCTCACCCCACCCCAGTGTTTGCGCGAGCTGCCCCGACGGTTTAGCCAGGCCACCTCGGGCCAGATCATGATTGCCGTGGGCCTGGGCAGCGCCAACCTGATTGGGGCGCTGGTGCTGGGCAGCATGCTGCAAGATCAGGCCCTGGTGGCCCAGCTGGGCGGCGTGGTGGCCCTGGTCAACTCGATCTATTGGCTGCTGATGGGCTATGGAGCCGCCTTTTTGGGCCTGCCCCTGGGGCGCTACTTTTGGGTGCAGCGCCAAAACGGCAAAATTGCCGCCCGCAACGCCGAGCGGGAGCAGCGGGCCGAGGCGCTCAACCAGCTCACCGAAGCCATGCAGGAAAAGCTGGCCTTTACCCAGACCCTGACGGCCCAGACGGTGCTCGGCACCGACGACCTGGCCTACACCACCGAGACCGACCTCACGGAGCAAGAGGCGGCCCAAAAGGACAAGATCGACGCCGAGTGGCAGCGGCTGCTGGAGCAGCGCGGGGGGAAGTAAGAGAGTGGGGGAGTAATGGGGTAGGGGTGTGATGGGGTAGGGGAGAACAGCGGGATAGGGGAGATGGGGAGGATGGGGAAGTTAGGGGAGAGAGTTTTGAAGGCTGGGTGTTGAGGCTGCTTGTCTAGAACTCAATTTTGACCTCCCCACCTTCCCGACCTCCCCCACCTTCCCCATCACCCTATTACTCCCCTACTCCATCACCCCCTCGGATCCACCACCGCCCCCACAAACAGCAGCACCCCGGTGTTGCGATCGCGGATCGCCACCACAAAGGGCCGATCGACCACCAGCTCGAAGGGCGGGTCGGGGGGCAGCGCAATCGAGGTGGGCATGATGCCGATGCTGGTGCTGGCGGCGGCTTCGGTACCGGCTTCGTTGACCTCCAGGAAGGTCTTGTGGCGCACCTGGTCGATATAGGCCTCTAGCTCGGTGAGACCCGAAAAATCGGCCTGGCCGGGGGTAAAGGCCACCCCCATGCCCAGGGCCTCCAGGGCGGCGATCAGGCTGGTCTCGTACTCAAACTGAACCTTGGGCAGCTGCACCTGGCCGGGGCGCGATCGCAGCTCTCCCATCCACCGTTGCCAGTTGGCTGGGGTCAGCTGGGTCGAAAATTCCGCCAGGTCGGTGCCGGGGGCGGGCAGCAGCACCTCCAGGCTGAGGGCACCGCTGCCGTAGGGCAGGCTCACCGCCTGAAACTGGTCGGTTTCTAGATACAGGTAGTCGCCCCCCTGGGCCATCAGCGGATGCTGAATGGTCTCGCCGCTGGCCAGGGTAAAGGGGCGATTGGCGGTGCGGGCCGGGTCAAAGGCTTCACTCCAGGCCCCTTTGAAATACACCGCGTTGACCAGCACCATCAGCTGGTCGGCGGGCAGATCGTCAACGATGGTGGAGATGCGATCGCGGGTGTGTTCCTGCACCCAGCGGTTGATGCGATCGGCGGCGGCGGGCTGACCAAAGTCGAGGGCGGCCACCGCCGCGCCGTAGTCGGCCTGCATGCGCTCCAGGTAGTCGGCCCGCACGGGCAGCTGCTCATTCACCCAGAGGGAGTTGGCGATCTCCAGGGCCACCTCGGGGTCAAGCTGGGTCAAATAGTCCGTCAGGGCCCGGTTGCCCGCGTTCAATTGCTCCAGGTCTAGCCCGTTGAGGTGCAAGGCGGTGGCAATGGCTGCCTGGGTATCACCCCCGGCCCCGTTGTAGGCCAGGGCCAAAGCCAGGGCCACGCTGGTGGGCGACACCAGTACGTTGCCTTCGGGGGTGGCCTGGCGCAGCTGCCCCAGCAGGGCAAAGCCAAAGTCGAGATGGGCTTGGGTCAACTCAGCGGAAATGGGGTTCATAGTGGGGGTCTGGGCTAGGTCGGGGCTGACCACGCCAGGTCGGGCCGGGCCAGCGTCAGGTGCAGCCTCAGAAAAAAGCGGGGGCTGGGCCTGAAGCTGAGCGCAGCCCAGGCTCAAGGCAGCCAGGCCGCTGGCCCAGCCCATCCATCGATATGCCATAGCAAGGGGGTTTCAGTAACGCTGACCCTACCGTGCCACGGGGGTAGACCAGGGTTGGGCCGGTTACCGGAATGGAAACTGATAGGAGCGTTAAGG
>DATIVG010000423.1:0-23940 GCA_035466075.1 Nodosilinea sp.
TCGCGGGTTTGCAGGGTGAGGCGCAGGGCGGGGTGGCCGTAGGTGTCCTTAGAGACGCCCACCAGGCGACCGGGCAGCTTGCGGGCAAAGCTATTGCGGGTGGCAAAAAAGGCCGCGTGGGGGCCGCCAAAGCCCAGGGGCACCCCAAACCGCTGGGTGTTGCCCACCACAATATCGGCCCCAAACTCGCCGGGGGGGCGCAGCAGGGTGAGGCTGAGCAGGTCAGCGGCGACGGTGACCAGGGCCCGAGCAGCGTGGGCGGCGGCGGCAAAGTCGGCGTAGTCGTAGATCGCCCCATCGGTGGCAGGGTATTGCAGCAGCACGCCAAACACCGGGGTGTCGAAGCCAAAGGTGCGGTGGTCGCCCACCATCACCTCAATGCCCAGGGGCAGGGCGCGGGTCTTCACCACATCGATGGTCTGAGGGTGGCAGGCGGCGGAGACCCAGAACGTTTTGGCCTCCTTTTGCTTGCGGGCGTTGAAGGCCAGAGTCATGGCTTCGGCGGCGGCGGTGCCCTCATCGAGCAGCGAGGCGTTGGCGATTTCCATGCCGGTGAGGTCACTCACCAGGGTTTGAAAATTGAGCAGCGCCTCCAGCCGCCCCTGGGAAATTTCGGGCTGGTAGGGGGTGTACTGGGTATACCAGCCGGGGTTTTCGAGCACGTTGCGCTGAATCACCGGCGGGGTCAGGGTGTTGGCGTAGCCCAGTCCCAGGTACGACCGCCACACCTGGTTTTGCGCCGCCAGCTCCCGGAGCTGGGCCAGGGCCGCCACTTCGTCGAGCCCCTGGGGCAGGGTGAGGGACTGGGGCAGGCGAATACCGGCGGGCACCGTAGCGTCGATCAGCTGATCTAACGAGGCGTAGCCCAGGGCCGCCAGCATGGCGGCGGTGTCGGCGGCGGTGGGGCCCAGGTGGCGGGCAACAAAGGGGCTGAAGGGGCCGGGCTCGGTGGCTTTGGCAATTTGGGAGCCGGGCGCGGCGATGGCGGTGGTCTCTGAAAAAAGTTGTGTCATACCCCTCAGCAGATGGCTCCAAACTCAACAGGGTGGCATCGGTGGGGCCCAGGCCCGGGCCGCCATTCCTCATATCTTGAAACATCTAGGGCAAATTTGCTGCCCCCGCCAGGAACTAAGCCGCTATTGCCCCGCCTGCGGCTCCAGCCGCGCCACAAAGGGAAGGATGGCGGCGGCGGTGGCCTGGGGCTTTTCTAAGTGGGGCACGTGGCCACACTGGGGAATCCAGACCAGGTCACAGGTTGCGATCGCAGCCTCAAACCGCCGCGCATCCTTGGTGCCCAAAATTTTGTCCTGCTCGCCCCAGATCACCCGCGTGGGGCAGGCGATCTGAGGAATTTTGGCGGTCAAAAAGTTGTAGCCGCCGGTTTTAGTAAAGGCAATCAGCGCCTCTTTCCAGCCGGGGCACTGGAGGTGCAGGGCCGCGCACAGCTCCGCATCGGCGGTGACAAACGCTTTGTCGAAGTAGGCCTGGCGGCTGATGCTGCGCCGCACCCTGGGGTTGCGCAAAAACGCCGTCGCCCAGCTGTCGAGCGGGGGCACCATCAGGTTGCCCATGGCTGGCCCGGCGGCAAAGCCCGCCGCGTCGATCAGCACCAGCCCGGCCACCGCCTCCGGGTAGGTGAGGGCAAAGTCGAGGGCGGCGGCCCCGCCCATGGAAGCCCCCACCAGCACCACCGGGCGGCCAATCTGCTGCCGCCAAAAGCTGTGCAGATGCAGCTTAATGGCCCCGGGAGACAGGTCGGGGCTGAGGGTGCGATCGCTAAACCCAAACCCCAGCAAATCCACCGCCCAGACCGGCCCCTGGGCGGCCAGCAGCGGCAGCAGACGCCGAAACTCAAACAGCGAGCTGTCAAACCCGTGGATCAGCAGCAGCGGCGGCCCCGCCCCGGCCCCATCGGCCACGTAGGCGGTGGGAATCGGCCCCTCGACCAGCGGTGTGGCAATGGCCGCCACCTGCACCCGCGCCGCTAGATCTACGGAGGTGGGTTCGCTCAGGGCAGCGGCAGTGGCGGGCAGCACAGACACAGGCATAGCAATCGAGTCAATGAATTAACCTGCTGCATAATCGCACGAATTTCTGCCCCTGGGCCGCACCGCCTGGCTCGGCCCCCTCACTGGTGCAGGTGAATCATGTGGGAGCCAATGGCAATGCCGTACTGGCCGTAGATATCCTGGCCCAGCAGGCCGTAGCTGCCGCCAATCGCCACCTTCACCTGCTCGCGCCGCAGCCCGCCCAGCTCCACCGCATCCACATAGCCAATCGGCAGCTTAACCACGCTGCCGTCGGCAATTCTGGCCTGGGTTTCGCCCACCACGGCAACCCCCACCGCCTGGGCCATCTCGGCGGTAATCAGGGTGCCGGTGGCCCCGGTGTCAAACAGCATGGGAAAGGTCTGCACGCCGCTGGCCCCCCGCAGGGTAACGCCCACCACCGGAGTGCCCCCCTGGCGGCGCTGAATCGGAATTTGAGCCGCCAACCCGGCCGGAACAGCCGCCGGGGCCGGGGCCGGAGCCGCCGCGGGCACAATATCGCCGGTGGCGCGGCGCTGGGCCGCCGCCAGGTGCTGCTTATATTCCTGGGCTTTGGTCTGGGCCTGGGCGCGATTGGGGCTGGTGGCGGGCACCTGCTCCATCAAACCAATGGCCTGCTGCCAGCGGCTGGCCGCCAGTTGCCAATCGGCGGTGGACTGGGCCGACTGGCCAATCGCCACGGCGCTGGTGGCCCGATTCACCGCCTCCCGAAAGGTGTCGGGGGCCGGGGTCGGGGGGGCGGAGGCCGCCGTAGGGGCGGGGGCGACATCGACCTCGGGCACCGCCGACAGATCGGTGTCAACCGCTGGCCCAGATGGCCCACACCCCGCCAACCCAGCGGCCAGCAAGCTCGAAGTCACCAGGCCCCAGGTCACCGTGCCGAGGGGAAACCCTCTACTGGCCGCAGGTCTGCCCATAGTTGTTGCCCCAGAAATACGTTGCCCCGGCAGTACCGGTCGGTCAGTTGGGTCGGTCAGTTGGTCTTAACTACCCAGTCTTAGCATCAGCATGCCCATTCACTCTGGGCAGGTTGCCACCGGTGTTGCCAAGGCATCGCCCCAGTGACAGCCCCGATGATGGACAAAGCATTGCTGAGCGCGCTCTAGCCAGCCCGGTGGTCACCATCAGCCCTGGCAGATTTAATCTCGGTGTCATACCGCAAAATCGGCCTTTGGCCTTAGGATAATAGCGATTCGTAGCGCTGAGCAAATCGCCATGGTTTTTCCTGATGCCCCCCCGGCAGTGCTTGTGTTGGCCGATGGTTCGGTGTTTCGGGGCTGGTCTTTTGGGGCACCGGGCACGGTGATGGGCGAGGTCGTCTTCAACACCGGCATGACCGGATATCAAGAAGTCATGACCGACCCCAGCTACTGCGGCCAAATTGTCACCTTTACCTACCCCGAGCTGGGCAATACCGGCGTCAACCCCGACGATGAGGAGTCCAATCGACCCCACATTAAAGGTGCGATCGCGCGCAACATCTGCGATATTCCCAGCAACTGGCGCTCCACCCAGTCGCTGCCCAACTATCTCAAAACCCACAAAATCCCGGGCATTTTTGGCATCGACACCCGCGCCCTCACCCGCAAGCTGCGCACCGCTGGCTCCATGAACGGGGCGATCTCCACCACCGTGCTCGACCCCGAGGAGCTGCTGCGCCAGCTGCAAGAGGCCCCCCCCATGGTCGGTCTCAACCTGGTCGATCAGGTCACCACCGACCAGGTCTACGAATGGAGCGAGGGCACCGATGCCGCCTGGGAATTTGGGCCCACCGCCCCGCCGCCCGGCCAGGGCGAGCCCCTCACCGTGGTCGCCGTAGACTTTGGGGTAAAGCGCAACATTCTGCGCCGCCTGGCCAGCTACGGCTGCCGCGTGGTCGTGGTGCCCGCCAGCACCACCCCCGAGCAGATCATGAGCTACCAGCCCGACGGCATTTTTCTCTCCAACGGCCCCGGCGACCCGGCGGCGGTCACCAAAGCCCCAGAGCTGGTGCAGGCGCTGCTCGACTACCAGCTGCCCACCTTTGGCATCTGCATGGGCCACCAGATTTTGGGGCTGTCGCTGGGGGCCACCACTTTTAAGCTGCGGTTTGGCCACCGGGGCCTCAACCAGCCCTGCGGCCTGGCCCGCCAGGTCGAAATCACCAGCCAAAACCACGGCTTCGCCCTCGATGCGGCCTCCATTCCCGAGGACACCGTCACCGTCACCCACCTCAACCTCAACGATCAGACCGTGGCCGGGCTCGCCCACAAGACCCTGCCGCTGTTTTCGGTGCAGTACCACCCCGAGGCCAGCCCCGGCCCCCACGATGCCGACTACCTGTTCGCTAAGTTTGTGGAGACCATGCGCACCCACCGTCAGCAGCCGCTGTCGGTCTAGCGGTGGCGGCCTGGCTTTGCCATCCCCCCGTCGGGCGCAAACGCTGGGGGCAGCGGAATCTCTGAGGTTTCGGCAATCAGGTTGGCACATTTGAGCCAAACCGCTATATGCTATCTGTCTACGGTAGGCCACCAACCCTAGGTCTCTCCTGAGATCTGGCTCGGTCTCAGGCTCTCCGGGCGATCTGGTTGGGGTACGGTTTCACCCCTTGCAGACGGCGGTAACCTGACCTATATTTAACGTCGATTGAAGCACCGAGGAGGTTTCCCATCGCTGAATCTCTAACCCTGACCGTAAGTCTACGAGGCACTCGCGATGTCAGGGGAACCTACCAACTGTTTCGCCTCACCGGGCTGCTCGACGCCTTCTCGGAACCCGCCTTTCGCAAGGTGATGACCAAGTACGTCGAAGCCGGGCCAAACAACATTATTCTCGATCTGGCCGCCATCGACTTTGTCGATAGTTCGGGTTTGGGCGCGCTGGTGCAGCTGGTCAAAAAAGCCACCACCGACGGCGGCACCGTTCAGGTGGTCACCAACCCCCGGGTCACCCAGACCGTCAAGCTGGTGCGGCTAGAGAAATTTCTGTCGCTTCAGCCCTCGGTGGAAGATGCGATCGCAAATATTGAAAACCCTCCCAGCGCCTAGCCCGACCGCTCCCTTGGCCGAGCCAGAGAACCCCGTGGCTGAACTGCCCCCCGAGCCCCCTTCCCCCAGCCTGCCGTGGCTGCTCCAGCTCAGCGCTAGCGCCCCTGGGGCGGCGGCAGCCCTCTCCCCAGAGCAGGTGCAGCTGCTGTCCCCCGTCGCCCTGGCCTACATTGGCGATGCGGTGTACGAACTGTTTGTGCGCAGCCTGTTTTTACTGCCGCCCAGGCGCATTCAGGTGTTTCATCAGCAGGTGGTGGGCCAGGTGCGGGCCGAGCAGCAGGCCCAGCGGGCCCAGCAGCTGCTGCCCCTCCTCACCGAGGCCGAGCAAGATCTCCTGCGCCGCGGCCGCAACGCCTCCTCCCGCGGCCCGCGACGGGTAGACAGCCAAATCTACCAGCAGGCTACCGGCTTTGAGGCCCTGGTGGGCTACCTGTACCTGACCAATCCCAGCCGCCTCATGGAGCTGCTGGGGGCCCTGGAGTTTGCCCTGCCCTCCGATTAGCCAGGCCAGCTCCCCGCCCCCCTACACAGACGGCCTTGACACCGGGGCGGCTCCCTATACCGGCTGCTCCCTATACCGACTGACTCTGCTCCCACACGGCGCGCACCAGGCGAATCTCCGCATAGCCAAAGGTCGGGCCCAGGCGATCGCGCATCTCCGTCAGCGACGCATTTTCCATCTCCAGCAGCACATCCACAATCGCCCGCTGTCGATCGACGCTGACCAGCTGATTGATCTCAACGGTTTCACCCTGGCGAATCAGCTGCTCCAGGTGGTTGGCAATGGTGCTGGCCTTGAGCCCGCGCTGGTCAGCGATCTCATCGAGAGACAGCCCCTGGCGGTGCAGCTCCAGGGTGTGGCGGTGGGTGTCGCCCACGCTTTGGCGTCGTTCTCTGGCTGGGCGGCTGCGTCCGCCGCCCGCCGCCGCCGGGTCAGACTCCAGGCCGTAGTCAGCACAAAACTGGCGAATGGCATCGGTAAACACCTGCCCGTACTGGGCCAGTTTGCGGCTGCCCACCCCCGACACCTGGCCAAAGGCCTCCAGGGTTTGGGGCCTGGTTTGGGCCATCTGTCGCAGGGCCGACTCGGGAAACACCACGTAGGGCGGCACCGCCTGCTGATCGGCCAGGCGTTTACGCAGGGCCTTGAGTACGGTGAGCAGCTGGGCCACCTCGGGGGTATCGTCAGCGCTGGCGGCCTCGGCGGGCCCAGGGAGAAAGTCCTTGGGTACTGCCACCTGCACCGCTAGCTGCTGGCGCAGCACCTGCCAACTGGCGGCATTTAGCTTGAGCACCGGATAGCCGTCGGTGGTCTCATCCACCAGGCGCTGGTGCAGCAGCGAACGCCCCAGCAGCCGCCACTCATCCGCCGAGCGGTCCTTGCCGATGCCGTGGGTGGAGAGCTGGTCGTGGCGCAAATCGAGGATTTTTTGCTTTTTGGAACCCCGCAGCACATCGATGATGTGGGCCATGCCAAAGCGCTCCTGACAGCGGGCCACGCAGGAGAGAAATTTCTGCGCCTCAATGGTCCAGTCCTCCACCGGGGGCGGGTTGAGACAGTTGTCGCACTGATGGCAGAGCCCCTCGGTCGATTCGCCAAAGTAGCTGAGCTGCACCCGACGGCGGCAAACGGTGGTCTCGGCGTAGTCGACCATTTGCCGGAGCTGCTGGCGGGCAATGCGCTGCTCGGCTTCGTCGGGCTTTTGGCTGATCAAATATTCTGCCGTGGCCACATCGCCGTAGGCCATGTACAGGGTGCAGTGGGCAGGCTCGCCATCGCGGCCCGCCCGGCCACTCTCCTGGTAGTAGCCCTCGATGTTGCGGGGAATGTCGTAGTGAATCACAAACCGCACATCGGGTTTGTTGATGCCCATACCAAAGGCCACCGTGGCCACCATCAGCCGCACATCGTCGCGAATGAAGCGGGTCTGGTTGTCTCGGCGGGTTTCGTCGGAGAGACCGGCGTGGTAGGGCAGCACCGACTCCCCATCGGCGGTGAGCTGCTCAGCCAGCTCATTCACCCGCTTGCGGCTGAGGCAGTAGATGATGCCGGAGCCCTGGTGCTGCTTTACCTGCCGCCGCAGCTCCTGGTAGCCGTCGCGGCTCTTGGGGCGCACTTCGTAGAACAGGTTGGGGCGGTTAAAGCTCGACACCTGCACCAGCGGATCGCGCAGGCTCAGCTGCTGGGCAATGTCGCCCCGCACCCGTTCGGTGGCGGTGGCGGTCAGCGCCATGACCGGAATTTGCGGAAAGGTCTGCCGCAGCACCGACAGCTGCCGGTACTCGGGGCGAAAGTCGTGGCCCCATTCCGACACGCAGTGGGCTTCGTCGATGGCAAAACCGCTGATTCCCACGGTCTGAATCAGCTGGTTGAGCAGCCCCAGACAGGCGGGATTGATCTCTCGATCTTTGATCAGGCGCTCTGGGGAGAGGTAGAGCAGCTTGATCTGGCCGGCCCGCAGGGCGGCCTCCCGCTGGCGAATGGCATTGAAGTCGAGGGAGCTGTTTAGGTAGGTGGCGGCCACGCCGTTGTCGAGCAGGCTATCGACCTGGTCCTGCATCAGGGCAATCAGGGGCGACACAACCACCATCACCCCCAGCTTCAGCAGAGCGGGCAGCTGGTAGCACAGCGATTTGCCGCCGCCGGTGGGCATGATCACCAGGGCATCCTGGTTTTTGAGCAGGGCTTCGATCACCGAGCGCTGCCCCGGTCGAAACTGGTCGTAGCCAAAATGATGTTTAAGGGCGGTTTCCAAGGAGGGAAAGGCCGCTGTGGGCAGTGCAACCCCGGTCATAGTCAACGCTCAGAGACTGATCTTCGTGCGTTTAAGTGTAGTCGCTCTGGGAGCTCGGTTGGGCCAAGATAATCTAGGCTGGCTTCACCTGGGCATAGCTGGCGTAGGCCTGGCGGTAACGGCCCAGGCGGTGCAGGGCCACGCCCCGATACAGCCAGCCCTGGGGATGGTGAGGTGCGATCGCAAGTACCCGCTCAGCCACCGCCAACGCTCGCTGCGGCTGCTCCAGATGGATCAGACACACCGCCTGATAGATCAGCACCTCAATGGCCTCAGGCGCCACAATTGCCGCCTCCTCAAAGCAGCGCAGGGCACGTTCGTAGGCCCCACCATTGGCCAGAGCCTCCCCCTGGGCATACCAAGCCTGCCCAGCCCCCGCCGACCCCGCCGCCGAGAGGCCCGCTGACGGAAGCACCATCCCAGCACTAGAACCAGCACTAGAAGTAGAGGGCATACCCGGAGAAACGGTGAACTTCATAGCTAGCCAGCACACATAGCAGAACAACCACAGCATTCCCACCCGTCGGCAAAATTACCGAGCCCCTGGCAATGCCCCCAGCCCCGCGCGGTCAATCTCGGGAACTTTTTCCCGCCAACGCCTACGGTCTGGCACTTTTAAAAGCATATCGGCCCAATTTATGAGAATTCTCTGGCTGTCGCATAAGTTTACGCCAGCCCCAAACTCCCTCCTCTGCCGCTACGGTAAGACAACCGGGCTCGGCCGAGGCCAGCCACCACCGTCGCAGACCCAGGCCACCCCCCGCCCCAACGCAATTTTGACTAAGGAACCTTGCGCCATGTAAAGCAATGTTACAAGAATGACGTCATGACAGCATGCTGGCTTGACAGCCACCGATTGCCCCGCTTAAGGTGACTGCATACCCGGGTTACTCCTATTTAGAAACGCGCTATGGAAGAGCAAAAAGCCACTAAGGTCACACTGTATTTGCCGCCCGACCTGCACCGTCAGCTAAAGATTCGTTCAGCCGTCGAGGGCGAAGCCATGTCTTCCATTGCCCAACGCGCCCTCGATTTCTATCTGGCCCACGGTGACGTGGTAGCTGAGAGTTTAGAATCCTCCTTCGGTCAGTCCCACCGCATCCACAGCTGCCCCAGCTGCGCTTCGGCGGTAGTGCTACAAGAGGGAGAGCTGGTCGAGATTGCTCAGTTGGTAGGTGCAGCCCAAGGCAGCGTGCTAGACGACGCCGTTGTACCCGAGGTGGTTGCTGGTTCTGGCTCCCGCGAAGAGGGAGAGCTGGTTGTTTGCTAGGTACAGATTTACGCTATTTGCCTGTAGTTAGCTAAGACAACAGTTTTGATGCCCCGTACGCCTGAGAAGGGATTTGGCCATGAAAGAGGATTTGAATGTACTGGTACAAGCCCAATATCCTCTCATCTACCTGGTGACCTTTGAGGAAGAGCGGGCCGAGCAAACCATTGCGGCGGTGGCTCGCCACCTGTCCAGAGATCAAGAGATTAAAACTCCCCTGCGCATCTTCACCTGGACCATGACCCGAGGCATGGTGGAGTTTGGCGGCACCCAGGGGGCAGCCACCCAAAACAACAACACGGTTTCCCCCGAAGCGGCGGTCGAATGGGTGATTCGCCAGCGGGAGCCAGGCATTTTTATCTTCAAAGATCTGCACCCGTTCAAAGATTCCCCGGCGGTCACCCGCTGCCTGCGCGATGCCATTGTGGCCCTCAAGGGCACCCGCAAGACCATCGTGCTGATGTCGCCGGTGCAGGAGATTCCCATCGAGCTTGAGAAAGAGGTTGTTCTGCTCGACTTCCCGCTGCCCGATATGTCGGAGCTCGACGAAGTGCTCTCCACCGAGATGAATCGGGCTCGAGGCAGCAGTATTTCCACCGAAGAGCGCGAAAAGCTGCTCAAGGCCGCCCTGGGGCTGACCCGCGACGAAGCCGAGAAGGTCTACCGCAAGGCGCGGGTGATGGCCAAGCGCCTGACCGCCGAAGAGGTCGACATCGTACTGTCGGAGAAAAAGCAGCTGATTCGCCGCAACGGCATCCTTGAGTTCATGGATGTGGATGAAACCCTCAACTCCGTGGGCGGTCTTGAGGAGCTCAAGCACTGGCTCAAGCAGCGCTCTGATGCCTTCACCGAGCGGGCGCGAGAATACGGTCTGCCTCAGCCCAAGGGCATGCTGATTTTGGGGGTGCCCGGCTGCGGCAAGTCGCTGATTGCCAAGACCACCTCCCGCCTGTGGGGGCTGCCCCTGCTGCGGCTCGATCTGGGTCGGGTCTACGACGGCTCTACCGTCGGCCGCTCTGAGGCCAACCTGCGCAACGCCCTGCGCACCGCCGAGTCGATTTCGCCCTGCATCCTGTTTATTGACGAGATTGATAAGGCCTTTGCGGGGGGAGTAGGGTCTTCGGACTCCGATGGTGGCACCTCAAGCCGCATCTTTGGCACCTTTCTAACCTGGATGCAGGAAAAGACCTCGCCGGTGTTTGTCATGGCCACCGCCAACCGGGTCGAGAAGCTGCCCAGCGAGTTTCTGCGCAAGGGGCGCTTTGACGAGATTTTCTTTGTCGACCTGCCCAACGCCGAAGAGCGCAAGGATATTTTTCAAATCCATCTGCAAAAGCGCCGTCGCGACATTGAGCGCTTTGACCTCGACCAGTTGACGAAGGTCTGCGATGGGTTTTCGGGAGCTGAAATTGAGCAGGGGCTCATTTCGGCCATGTATGAAGCGTTTGCCCAAGGACGTGAGTTCACTCAGCTCGACATTATTGCGGCCATTCGATCGACGCTGCCGCTGTCGAAGACCATGAGTGAGCAGGTGACCGCCCTGCGGGACTGGGCCCGCCAGCGGGCGCGTCCGGCGGCAGCCTCCGTCGCTGAATATCAGCGGATGGAGTTTTAACAGGCTTTCCTCCCGGCGGTATCCGGGGGAAGGGCTAGCTTTGGCTAGCAGTTAGGTTCCAGATAGCCCGTGGCTAACTGGTTTTGTCTCTCTCAAACCTCGTTGTCTCTCTCAATTTCCCTACAGGAGGAAACACTATGTCTCACTTCAGCACCCTTCGCACCAAAGTGACCGATGCTGAGATCCTCAAGCAGTCCCTGGCTGACTTGGGTATTGCAACCAAGACTGAAGCTGATGTACGCGGTTACAACGGTCAGCGGGTTCGCGCCGACCTTGTCGCCGTTCTGGATGGTGAGTACGATCTGGGTTGGTCTCGCAATGCTGATGGCTCCTTTGATCTGATCGCTGACCTCTGGGGCGTGGCTAAAAAGCACAACCAGACTGAGCTGATCAACTCCATCAACCAAAAGTACGCGGTCAATAAGACCTTGGCTGAAGTTAAGCGTCCTGGTCTACAGAACGCCAACGTCAAGCTGGTGCTTCAGTAAGCCCATCACGCGTTCCCTAAGTGGGCTGGCTAGCGACGCTAGCCAGCCCATTTTTTGTGTCTGTGGTCAGTGGTGCTCTTTTACCGGGCCAGACTACACTGACGGAGAGGTCTGCTCCTGGTCGGGGCAATCCTCAGCCGTTTGCGTCGATCTCCCCCACTGGGGTTCTGTGGTCTAACCTGGTATGTCGCCCATTTGCCCCGCTGAGTTATCTGCGCTCCATGAGCTGATTGTTGCCTGCGGTGATTACGCGAGTCAGCAGTCGCCCCAGACGTTTCAGGTGTTTGAAAAGGGCGTAGATGACTACGTCACCACGGTCGATCAGGTGCTCGACCAAAAGCTTTTGGCCGCCATGCAGCGGCTTTTTCCAGAGGACGGCATTATTACCGAAGAAAATCGGGCCACCGCCCAGCAGTTTTGCCAGGACAGGGGTGATGGGGTGTCTCCAAGCCCCCAGCGCACGCTGTGGTTTGTGGACCCCATTGACGGCACCGACGATTTTATTCAGGGCGGCGACTACTATTCGGTGATGGTGGGGCGGCTGGTGAACGGGCGGCCCCAGGCGGGCTGGATCTACGCCCCGGTGGCTAAGCAGCTGGTGTGGGGCGGCCCCGGCTGGGGCCTGTTTGAGCAAACCAACGGGGGCCAGATTGCGCCGCTGCTGCCCAAGGAGCCGGTGTTTGACCTCACCCAACGCTGGGCGATGGTGATTGGCGATAAGGATGAGCGGCGGTTTGGCGCTGCGATCGCACATCGCTTTCCCAGCGTGCAGTTTCTCTGCCTGGGCAGCTTTGGCCTCAAGGTGCTGGCGGTCATCACGGGCCAGGCCGGGCTTTACATCTATCTCAACGGGCGGGTCAAACTGTGGGATACCACCGGCCCCCTGGCGCTGGCCCGAGCGGCGGGGCTGGTGTGCTGCGACCTGGCCGGGCAGCCCATTCAGTTTACCGAGCCCGCCGTCGCCCCCGGCACCCTGATCCACCGCCAGCCGATCATTGTGGGCTGGCCCAGCTACGTAGAAAAGCTGCGATCGCCCCTCAACGACATCGCCCACGCCGTTGGCCTGCCCCGGTAGCCCTCCCCTTCGGTAGAGCCTATATTTCTGGGTACTATGGGAACGTATTGAGTAGCCCTACTTCAGTCGCCTCTACCTTGTCCAGTCGCCCTGGGCATCACCCCCTAACCGTGCCCCCTATGCAAGCCGAAACGCTGAGTGAACTATTTCCCCTCTTCCATACGGCCAGCCCCGAAACCGTAGCATGGTTATCCTCCGTAGCCACCCGCCACGACTACCCCGCCGACCGCGCCGTCGTCATGGAAGACGCCTGGGGCAACGCCGTTTACTTCATTGAGGCCGGCTGGGTCAAAGTGCGCCGCCACTCCGACGAAAACTCCTTTACCCTGGCCGTCCTCAGCAAAGGCGACTTCTTCGGCGAAATGGCCATCCTCGACGAATCCCCCCGCTCCACCGACGTGGTCGCCATGACCGCCGTTAAGCTGATCAGCATCTCCGCCCAGCGCTTCATCCAAACCCTGTTCAAAGACCCTCAGCTACACCACCGGCTCTTGCAGATTATGGTGCAGCGCCTGCGCCAAACCAACCTGCGCTTTCAGCTCCGCCACCAGCCCCCCGCCGTCAAACTGGCCAACACCCTCACCCTCATCCAAGAGGCCTACGGCGCACCGGTAGAAGATGGCATCGAACTCTTCAACATTCCCCGCAAAGACCTCGCCGACCTCGCCGACATCACCCCCGACGAAACCGAAAAAATCATGGCCAAACTGGCCGAAAAAGGCTGGCTCACCGAAGACACCCACCGATCTATCCTGCGGCTCACCAACCCCCGCCAGCTCGCCCACCTGGCCGGGCGCGCCTAGCCCCCGGCCCGCTTTTGTAGAGATTGCTTACGTTCCCCAAGCCCGCCAATTCTCCATGCTAGGTTGTCATCATCGGCTACCCGACGTGGTTTACTACCCCGGAGAACGCTATGCCTTTACAACCCCCCTCTCCCCCTTCCATTAGCCCCAGCCAAATGACGCTGCTGCGCATTGTGTCCACCATGGCTTGGAGCGATGGCCACCTGGCCGACGAAGAAGTCGGCGTCATGCTCGACCAGTTCAGTCGTCTATTTGCCACCAGCGCCAGCCAGCAGGCCACCCTGCGCGACGAGCTGCGCGACTACCTCATGCAAAATTTGCCCCTCGAAGAGCTGGTACCCAAGCTACCGGGCACCGCCGAGCGAGAACTCGTCCTCAAGCTCGGCCACCAGGTGATTAGCGCCAGCGCCCGCACCCCTGGCGAAGACCTAATCAACCCAGAAGAAGCCGCAGCCTACAGCCGCCTGGTCTCCCTCTTGAACCTGCCCGATGACGTCGTACAACGCATCGAGCAAGAAAGCGACGCTGCCGCCGTAGACCACGACCACATCATCGAACACATGGCCGCTGAGCTCAAGAGCTTTGTGCAGGGGCAGTAAGCCTACCCATCTGCCCCGCCTCGGCCCCGGACTTATAACGCACTCAGCTCTAGCATCCGCTGGATCGGTTTGAGCGCCTGCGCCTGAAGCTCCAAGTCGAGAATGATTTCAGGCTGACGGGTTGACATCGCCAGATAAAGCTTTTCGAGGGTGTTGAGCCGCATGTGAGGGCATTCATTGCAGGCACAGGCCGCCACCGGTGGTGCCGGAATAAATACCTTGCCGGGAGCCTCCTTCTGCATTTGATGGATGATACCCGGCTCCGTAACCACAATAAACTCAGCCCTAGGGCTCTGCTGGGCATACCTGAGCAGCGCCGTCGTCGAGCCCACAAAGTCGGCATGGCGCAGCACCGCCGTTTCGCATTCGGGGTGAGCAATAATCTCGGCCTCGGGGTGGCCCATGCGCAGCTGCACCAGCTTTTTCTCAGAAAAAGTCTCATGGACCATGCAGCTGCCCTGCCACAGCACCATTTCTCGACCAGTCTGCTGCATGACGTAGCGCCCTAGGTTTTGATCGGGAGCAAAAATAATCTTTTGGTCGGGCGGCAGCTGCTGCACAATCCCCACGGCGTTGGAGCTGGTGCAAATAATGTCGCTCATGGCCTTAATGGCCGCTGTGCAGTTGATGTAGGAAATCACCAGGTGGTCGGGGTGCGCCGCCTTAAAGGCAGCAAAGGCCTCGGGCGGGCAGCTATCGGCCAAAGAGCAGCCGGCGTCGAGGTCGGGCAGCAGCACCTGCTTGTGGGGGTTCAAAATTTTGGCCGTTTCCGCCATGAAGTGTACCCCCGCAAACACAATCACGTCGGCGGTGGTGGCTGCCGCCTGACGCGCTAGCCCCAGCGAGTCGCCAATATAGTCGGCCACATCTTGAATATCCGGGTCCTGGTAGTAATGGGCCAAAACAACCGCATTGAGCTCACGCTTGAGGGTCTCAATGGCTGCAAACAGGTCTTGGGTTGGCCGGGCCGCCGCGGGGGATAGGGTAGTGAACACAGTGGGTTTAGGGAATGAAAAAAGAACGGTGGCGAATTATAGTTTAATTCACCAAAATCATTATAGTTCAACACACCAAAACTGCCTATCCCTTACCCCACAGCAAAAGCTCCGCCCCTCACCGCTGGGCTATCAACTCCCTGCCCGTCGATGGTCAGTCGGGAAGCTCACAACGCGGCCCCAGCACCCTGGCAACGCTCCAATGGGTCAATCTAAGGAATGGTCAGGGGCAATGAAACAGGGCAGCACCATATGGGGTGCTCTTCTCGCCCGTTTTGAGGCTTCAGCCCAAAGAGGATGAGGCCAGGGGTGAGCTGACCCTAGGGCTATGCCCGTTGGTCTCCGCAGAAATCCGCTCAACGTTGAAGCGATAGCCGACGTTGCGCACCGTTTGAATAATATTGGGCTGCCGGGGATCTACCTCAATTTTTTTGCGCAGAGAAAGAATGTGAGTATCTACGGTGCGAGGGTTGTCAATGGCATCGGGCCAGGCGCGGCGCAGCAGGTCCGTACGGCTTAGCGGTGCCCCTGCGGCCTGAGTGAGTACGTATAGCAGACTAAATTCCTGAGGAGTAAGGTCAATGTAGTCGCCGCGAAAGTTGACCCGCCGCTGCACCAGATCAATATTGAGATCGCCGTAGGTGAGAGAGGCGGGGGCACTCATGGGCCGCACTCGGCGGGTGAGCGCCTCTACCCGAGCCATAAATTCCTGCATACCAAAGGGCTTGGTCATGTAGTCATCGGCTCCAGCCCGCAGCCCAGTGACAATATCGGTTTCAGTGTTGCAAGCCGAGAGAATCATAATCAGGGGCTGCCCCTGGCCATGCAGCCACTTGCACAGCTCCACGCCGTCTCCATCGGGGAGTTGGGAATCTAAAATCACCAGGTCGGGCTGCCGATTCTGAAACACATCCCGCGTGCGCACAATATCTGCCGACTGAAACACCCGATAGCCAGCTTGCTGAAGATGCCAGCCCAGGAGCGATCGCAAATGGGGGTTGCCCTCAATAATCTGTATCGATACAGAGCCCACTGGGTTTCGTCATAAACGGCAAATTTTATCTGCTAAACATAGCAAAGCCCCCCTGGGGTTTTTGTAGCTAGGGTTACCCAACCCCGGAGCAAGCCCGTCGCAGAAACCATCGGCCCGCATACAAAACGTTAGTAACAGGGTTAGCACGACGCTCTTTGGGATCATTCGTTTGCATAACTTAAATATAGTTTGAGCTTTGCAAGGAAATAGCTTTGGCAAGGCTTTAGATAGGCTAAAAAAAACGGAAGAATGAGATGTAATCAGCTGCTGAAAATAGTCTTGAAATCCGGTTCTGCCGTGGAAAAAGCTGGTCAAAGCGCAGAAAACACGTTTTTTAGCCCTGGGTAATATAGGAGGCAATTGCGTCGCTTCCCACCATGAACTTGACCCGTGGCTACATCCTTGTGCTCGACCCTGAGCGCCGTCATCGCGACGACGCCCATCCCCTAGAAACTGACCTGCAATACCCCGTGTTTGTAGCCAGTTCAACCGAGCAGGCGGTTTCCCGGGTTAACCAGGGCATTCCTTGCCTGGTCATTTTAGTGGGCAACAATTTTAAGGACTGGTCACAGCCCTTGGTCAGGCAGCTCCGCCAGCATCACCAGGCCCCCGATATGACCATCGTGGCCCTTACCGACTCCGCCAGTCCCCAGTGGAACTACAGCGAAGACACCCCCGGCCTGGATGGGCTGTTGGTGCAGCCGCTGAGTGTAGATATTCTGCGATCGCTAGTGGAGTCAGCCTTTGCCCGCCGCGTCTGCAATTAGCACCCTGGCCTAAACGGCCATCGCCCTGACGCAACTCGGGCGGAGATCTTCCCAGGGCGGCTCTATCAGTATTTTCTCGGCCATCTGGGTATGCTGAAACTAGGTCAAGAGAGAGCGTCCATGCTGCCCAAGGTACTGCCCGAAAGTCGAATTCAGGTGTTTAAGTTTTGGTTCAACGGCGCCCTCCAAGATGGCACTCACTACTACAACGAGCTGTACTATCGTGCCCTGACCGTTGAATCTGAAAACCGCACCCGGCTATACCACCTGGCCTGCAAATTTACCGAGCAGCAGGCCGGGTCCCTGGTCTCTATTGACGCCAACCAGTGCAGCCTGTGGATCAGCCTGCGCAGCCAGGCCAAGGCCGCTCAGCTTTTAGAACAGCAGATAGCCGGGCTGCCTCGCCCTCACCTTTAGCCCATTGTCTCTGCGGCCACACCCGCCTCAACCCAGCTCAGCTGACCTCGATCGATGACACCGGTGACGGTAAAGGTAGCCGGGTCAAATAGCACTACATTGGCTCGGTAGGCCGGGGCCAAGCGGCCCAACACCTGGTCTACGTTGATGGCCCGCGCTGGGTACAGGGTCGCCATGCGCAGGGCCTCAGCCAAAGAGATGCCCGCGTGGCGCACACAGTTACCCACGGCTTCTATGAGTGTGAGCGCGGCCCCCCCTAGGGTGCCATCGGCAGATACGCACTTGCCGCTGCGGTAAAACACCTCTTGCCCCCCAATCAAAAATGACTCGATGGCGGCACCCACCGGCGGCGTGGCATCGGTCACCAAGATCAAGTGGTCTTGCTTGAGGGTATGGGCCAAGCTCACCGAGCCGTAGTGGACGTGGTGGCCATCGACAATGATGCCAGCGTAGACCTCTGGTTGACTCAAGGCGGCCCCCACCATGCCAGGGCTGCGCCCCTGCCACGGCGACATGGCATTGAACAGGTGGGTCACCATGCCCACACCGGCGGTGAACCCCGCCTGGGCTTCTTCAAAGGTGGCCGCCGTATGACCGGCTGAGACCAGAATACCGGCCTCAGCCAGGCCGTGAATATGCTCGGGGGCGACGACCTCGGGGGCCAGCGTGATTAACCGCACCGCATCTCCGGCCTCAGCCAGGCGCTGCACCATAGCGGCATCGGCGGGACGAATGTAGGCCTGGTTGTGAATACCGCCTCGTGTGGGGTTGAGGTAGGGGCCTTCTAAATGCAGCCCCAGCACCCGATCAGGATGCTGACGGCGGTACTGGGCAACCAGGGCGATGGCCTCCACCATGGCCTCGTCGGGGGCGGTGATGAGCGTGGGCAGGAAGCTGGTGGTGCCGCTGCGCAGGTTGGTGCGATGCATGATGTCAAGGGTTTCGGCGGTAATCGCGTCATTGAACATCACGCCGCCACAGCCATTGAGCTGCAGATCGATAAACCCTGGAGCCGCCGCCCACCCCTGGCCATTGAGTCGGGGCACCGCCTCGGGCAGCTGAGCCTCGGGCACTAGATCTACAATGGTGTCGCCGTCTATGACCAGGGCGTAGTTGGACAAGACCTGACTGCCGGTGTACAAGGTGCAGTGGGTAAGGGCATACCGGGTTGGGGTTCCCTGGCTAGCGCTAACGTTTGACATAAACCGAGAGGACATGACCAATGCTTCGCCCTTTTCACGTGGCGTTTCCAGTGTACGACTTAGACAGCACCCGTCACTTTTACGAGACTGTGCTGGGCTGCTCGGTGGGTCGCACCGCCCCTAGCTGGATTGACTTTAATTTGTTTGGTCATCAGATTACGGCCCACCAGGTGAGCGATATGCGGCCTGAGACCGCGACCAATGTGGTGGATGGCCACGGGGTGCCGGTCAGTCACTGGGGGGTGATTTTAACGCCGACGGAGTGGCTGGCGTTGGCGGAGCGGCTGACCACGGCCCAGGTCAATTTTTTGATTGAGCCCCACCAGCGCTTTGTAGGACAGGTGGGCGAACAGAGCACGCTTTTTATTGTTGACCCCAGCGGTAATGCCCTGGAGTTTAAGGCTTTTGCTCAGGATCAGAGTATTTTTGCCGCTGCGAAAGACTAGGATTGCCCATCGCAGTTGGGTTTGGGGACGCGATAGCGAATTCCTCGGTAGATCAATTCGTAGGTATCGGCAGAGGCGGATACGATCTCTGGGCTGTTGCTCTCGGCTCGAACCGTAGAGAGGGGCTCGGGCAAGTCGGCATCGGGTGCCGCCGTTAGGTCGCCGATGGAACCGGCTGCATCGCTGGCCCAAACCTGTCGCTGTAAACCGTAGAGGGCCACCAACAGCCCCAGTAACAGCAGTTGCCAGGGGGCCTCTACTAGCCCTACTACCATAAGTGCGATCGCAGACATGACACCGACCGCAGTCGCCAACAAAGTCACAAAAGCCATAGGTTTCCTGGCCAGAGGGATAAATACCCAGCGGGTAACCATCACATTACTGGAAGCGGCCAAGATTGTCATCCGCCCAGCCAGGCTAGGTAGCCAATGCAAAAACGAAAGCCCTGGAAGCGTTTGCTTCCAGGGCTTTCGTTTGCTATACCCCCAGGGGAATTCGAATCCCCGTCGCCTCCGTGAAAGGGAGGTGTCCTAGGCCTCTAGACGATGGGGGCCTGTGTTTTTCGACATTTTTCAGTATAGGTAAAGGGTACACCCTTGTCAAACTTCCCCAATCTTTTTTTCTTCGACTCACCAACTAGGGAGGCGGCCTTGGCCACCGGGCTACCGCAGCTAGTCAGCCAAGGGCATCAGATCGCTGCGCCGAGCCTGCTTATGACGATACATGGCGCGATCGGCATTGGCCCAGGCCCACCGCAACCCCTGGCTCGGGTGCCGCCCGGCAATGCCCACCGAGGCCCGCAGGTGCCCAATGGTGAGCGCCTGCTCCAGGCGCGTACGCATGTGTTCACCCTCGTCTAGGGGGCACTCGACACAGAGCATGGCAAACTCATCGCCGCCAATGCGGGCCACCACGTCCTGGCGGCGGGTCACCTGCTTGAGCACATCTCCCACCTGCTGCAAAAGTTTGTCACCAGTGGGATGGCCTTGGGTGTCGTTGACGATCTTCAAACCGTCGATATCAATGACAATGATGCAGGCAGGGTAACCATAGATAGCGCAGCGCTCTTCCTCACTGTCGAGCAGCTGATCCCAACCTCGGCGGTTATAGAGCCCGGTGAGCCCGTCGGTGAGCGCTTCGGTTTGCAGCCGCTCCGCCAGACGCGTTTGCTCAGCGGCTTTCATATCGGCATGGAGGATTTTGCTCAACAGCTGAGCCAATAGCTCGATTAGGGGAAGCTCCTGGCGAATGGCTTCGGGCTGAGGCGTCGGATCGATGGCGCAGAGGGTGCCAAAGAGGGTGCCGTCCTCGTTGATCAGGGGCACGCCGACGTAGGCACCGATTTTAACCTGCTGGCCAATGGGCGCTTCCACATAGGCCGTCACCTCGTCAGAGCGAGGCGCAATCCGGGGGCCCTCCCCTTGAATCATGCGGGAGCAGAAGGAGTCAGTCCAGCAAAAAACGTCGCCCGCCTTGACCCCATAGCCCTGATCATTGGCGTGAAGCACAATCCAATCGTTGCCTGAGGTGCGGGTGACCATCCAGAGGTCAAATCCCAGGCGGTCGTGAAGATAGGTCAGCACGGCCAGGGATGCCGCATTGAAGTCGAGGAGTTGACTATCGTCAATGGCAAGGAGTGAGTTCATGCGCGCTGACGTTCAAAATGGACCTAGATCTCTACAATAAGCTTCCCCTATATTGTCGGCAAACTATCAGAAAAAAGATAGTTTGAGCAATCCAAAAAAGAATTGCAAAGGGCTTCAAGAAAAGATTAAGCTTTGCAAGGAATGTTGAACATTCCTTGCCAATGGGGCCAGACGAGATTGGCATAGCCGTGGTTTAAATAAATAGCAGAGCTTTACAGATACTTAAAAACAGAATTTTCAAGTATCTAAACTCCAGCCAAGACTACCGCCAAGACGGTTATCTAAACCCCGTAAAACCATCCGTCCAGGGCCGCAGTTTAAGTATTTTATGCAAAAAAGCAGGCCCATGGCTGGGCCTGCTACGGCTAGTCAAACGACTGGATGTCAGGTGCACCTAGGGCTGAGGTGAGACAACGCTCAGCCCCTAGCCCTGGTAGCCTACCTAGGCAGGCACGGCCAAGGTCACCACCATGTCGTTGAAGTCATTGTCGCCACCGCCAAAGAGGTCCTCAAAGCCGAGGGCCCCATCGGCAAGGCGAATGTGCTCAACCCCGTCAGCATTAGCGGCCCCAAAGGCAAAGAACACATCGTTGGCATTGAAGCTGTCCGGCGTGCCGTTGGCAATCAGGAAGGGCGCGTAGAGACTGCCGCCCGCCACGGTGGTGTCAAACACCGACTCGCTCAGGTTGGCGGTGGTCAGCGCCACCGACTCCACCCGGGCATCGAGGGCCGCCTCGGTATAGCCCGACTGGCCAGGGGTAATATCGGCGGTGCCGTCACCGTCGATGTCGATGCCGCCAGCGATGTCAGCTACCCGGTAGAAGCCCACAAAGTTGTCGTAGGCTGCCTCACGGCTGACGCTGAAGGAAACGGCCACATCGCCGGTGATATCGCGCAGGTCGGTCAGCACCCCAGGCACGTCAACCTCGGGAGCGTCGGGCGCGGTGGTCACGAGGCTGCTGGCATCAAACACCGTGGTGGTGCCGCTGACTTCGTTGGCCACCACCACCAGGGGATTGCCGTTGGGACTCTGCTCAGCGGAGATAAACACTAGACCTTCAGCGCCCAGATCCCCAGCGGTACCTGCTTCGGCATCGCCCGCGAAGTCACGGTTGTTGACCAGGTCAACAAAGGAGGGGGCCGCCGGATTGGTGATGTCGTAGGTGATCACGCCGCCAAAGCGCTCTAGGCCAATAAAGGCATAGGTGCGATCGCCAATCTGGCCAATGGTGATGCCTTCGGGCTCAGGGCCCTTGGCATCGCTGCGGCTGTCGAAGGAGTCGTTCTCGCTATTGTCGGAGTTAAACGCCGTGGGGAAGCGCTCAGCAATAATTTGCTCAAACTCCGCACCGCTGTCGTAGACCAGGTTGCCCTGGGTATCCCAGATCGAGAAGGAGCGTCCGCCAAAGGCGTAGAGCTCTTCGTAGAGCCCGTCACCGTTGGCGTCGCCCAGGGTGGTGGTCACCGTCAACCGGCCCAGAACCTCATCGGCCTGAAGCTCAGCGGCGTTGGGGAAAGCCACCGGATCCAGGGCCAGGTCGCTTACCCGGGCCTCTTCGTTAAAGAAGACACCCTCTTCAGCGATGACGTTGCCCGCTTCATCCTCCAGGTCACCATCGGGGCGGACGCGAGCATCGCCCTCGTTGGCGGTGACGATGTAGGTTTCACCGCCAGCTTCGTAAAGGGAGATGGCGTCGGGCATGTACATGCCAAACAGGTTGGGATAGGTGGTGATATTGATGGCATCGTCGCGATCGCTGGCATCGAGGGGCGCCACCGAGTAATCCTTAAACCCTAGGGGCAGAATGTCGGTGACAGCGCCAGAGGCAATATCCACGACGGCTAGGGCGTTGTTTTCTTGCAGCGCCACGTAGGCCGTGCTGGAGTCGCCAGTCACAGCAATGTACTCCGGCTCAACATCCTGGGCGACGGTGGCGTTGAGGCCAAAGATCCGCACTCCGGAGGCGATCAGCGCGTCGCGCTGGTCGTTAAAGGCAGTGAAGTCAGCGGTGGTGACATTGGCCTGGCTGAGGTTAGCGACGCCCCCAGACAGGTCAATGATGCTGATCGAGCCCTCGGGGTCGATGGTGTAGTCGTCGTTGGGTTCGCCTTCGTTGGCCACCAGCACCTTGGTGCCGTCGGGGGTAAAGGTCAGCATGTCGGGCAGGGCACCCACGGTGACAGCATTCAGGAAGTTGCCGTCGATGTCGAAGAACACCACGCTGCCGGGGTCGGTCTTCTCTACCGCTTCAATGGCTACTGCGACAATGCCATTTGCGATCGCAACACTGTTAGCCCCAGCCCCAAAGGCTGAAGGGTCGATATCAAACAGCTTGGTGAGGTTGTTGGGATCACTGATATCCAACACTTCCACCGTTGGCGCACTGGCGTTGACCACAAACAGCCGCTGGGTAACCGGGTCGTGAACCACAATCTCCGCCGCACTGGCGTCAAAGACCCCAGTTTCGTAAGTGGCCAGGGGCACCAGCAGCGAGGGCACTGTCGGCTCGGGCTGCGGCTCAGGCGCAACCACCCCATCAATCACCGCATCGCTGCGGAAGGCCAGATTTTGAATGCGGCCATCGAGCTCACGGCCAGTTTCAGCGGCGTTGAAGGGCGTATCAACACCAAAGTTATCCAGCAAATACTCCGCCAGGGCATCCTGCTCGGTAAAATCAGCGGCAAAGGTAGCGTCGCCGGTGATCGGAGCAGTCTCATCGGCCAGGTCAACGCGGTTAGCCGCCTCCCCAGTCGGGAAAGGATAGCCATCGCCACCACCAGCCAAGAAGCTAAGCGTCACCATGCGGAAGGTGCGGTTGGGGTCCCCCACAATCTCGCCGTTCTGCACCACCACATCCAGGTCGGTACCGTCTTCGGCCTCAATCGCCAACGACTGCACCCGGCTGCCCGGCTCAGCGGTCGCATCAAAGCTAAAGGCAAACCCGCCAATTTGAGGAAACTGGCCGGGGCTGGCACTGTCATCCAGACTAGTCGCCGCCACACCGTGCTCAACTAGCGCCAGCAGTTCCGCCGCCGTCACCGTAATCAGAGACAGCTCATTGTTAAACTGCAGGGTGTTTTCAATGTCAGTTTGAGAAATTCCCCCCGCCGGCTTTACCCCAGGAATCGCTTCGTTCGGTAAAAACTCAGCATCGCCCGTGCCACCGCTAGGCACCTGAATCAGGCCAATGGGGTTACGAATTCCCCCCCCGTTCTTTAGAGAAATCACCGTAGTGGGGTCAATCTCCTTGGCCACGGCCAGGTTGGCATCGGCGGTCAAATTGCCCAGGTTAGTCTCCTGGGTGCGCACAGCGCCGCGGTTGCCATCCAAAAACACCTCGCTAACGCCCAACACATTGCTTTCAGTGGCAATGATGATCTCTCGCAGCGCATCGGTAATTGCCACCACCGCTGGGTCGGCCAGGCCCACGCCGCCCACCGCAGCTACCCCTTCCTCGTCGGTGGCGTAGGCACCGCTGAGAGCTGGGTCATAGCTTTCAGGAATGATCACCCCATTTTCGTCGAAGTCAACCACCAGACGGCCCACGTACTTGTAGTTGCCGTCGGTGTTGACGACAGCAACTGGGTTGCCATCGGCGCCGGTCTGAATAATCGGATAAGCCCCCTGGTTGGTATCGCCAGCGCGGAGGCGATCGTCCTCGTCAACGAGGCGGGTGTTAGAACCACCAGCGACGATAATATCAACGTTCGACAG
>DATIVG010000424.1:0-12899 GCA_035466075.1 Nodosilinea sp.
AGCTAGAGCCCGGCAGCGTGCAGCGCTCATCGCAGCTGCTGGATATTCCGCTGTTTACCGATGGCGGGCAGCGCATTCAGCTAGGCGATATTGCCCAGGTCGCCCTGGGCCCCGCACCGGGCGAAATTCAGCGCATTAACCGGCGGCAGGTCTATTTGATTGCTGGCGACCTGGCCGAGGGAGCCAGTCTAGGCGAGGCCCTGGCAGAGGCGGAGGCCATTGTAGCCGGGCTGGAGTTGCCCAAGGGCGTCACCCTCCTGCCCAGCTCGGCTGCCGCCACCAACCGCGAGCTCCAGGCGTCTTTGCAGGTACTGGGGGCCCTGGCGGCCTTTCTGGTATTTGTGGTCATGGCAGTGCAGTACAACTCGCTGATTGACCCGTTGGTGATCATGCTGACGGTGCCGCTGGCGCTGGCCGGGGGGATTTTGGGGCTGTACGTGACGGCCACCGCCATCGGCGCTACGGTGGTGGTCGGCGCTGTGCTGCTGGTGGGCATTGTGGTCAACAACGCGATTATTTTGGTGGAGCTGGCCAACCAGATCTATGAGGCCACTGGCTGCTCCCGCGAGGAGGCGATCTTGCGGGCGGCGCCCCGCCGTCTGCGGCCAATTTTGATGACTACCTTTACGACGGTGCTGGGCCTGTTTCCCCTGGCCCTGGGCATTGGCGAGGGGTCGGAGTTTTTGCAGCCCCTGGGGGTGGTGGTGTTCTCGGGTCTATCGCTGGCGACGGTGCTGACGCTGTTTATCATTCCCTGCTTCTACACCCTGCTGCACGGTGGGTTTGGAGGTGGGAAGCGGGGTGCGATCGCAGCCGACGACCAGCTCGATACCCTCAGCCGCCCAGAGGTACTCCAGCCCTAGCCCCCTGGCCATCTAAAACCCCTCGGCAAGTTGTAACTTACCGAGGGGTTTGGGTTTGATCCGCCCACCGACTGGCTCAAGGCCGTCAACCACGGCGATGCTTCGTGAGCAGTCAGTCAGTATTGATCATGCCCTCCTCAGGGTTTACCAGCCGCCACAGCTTCTGCTTAATCTGGGTGTCAAACACCTCCCACTTCAGCCGGTTATATTCAGAATTTTCGTAAAATCCCGACAAAAAGCCCACCGGGATCTCAAAGCCTCCAGCCATCGAGCGGCCGCCCCCAAAGAAGCGCCCCTCACTGTCCTGGCCAAAGGCCTCCTTAATAAACTCGTCGGGGTCGAGGGTGATTTTGCTGGTGCGCAGCGAGCCAATCACCACCTCCCGCTCCTCGTCCTCGTCGTGGACAATGCCGTAGACCACGGCAGTGTGCACATTTTCCTCCGTCACCAAAAAGTCCGCCGCCTGGGGAATAGCATCGCGATCGTCGTAGCGCAGATAGCCCACCCCAGCCACAGACACATTGTTGTGCACCTTGCGATTGCGCAGCGAGCGCTCAATCACATCCATCACCCGCTTCGACCGCGAGGCCTGCAGCACCGCACTCAGCAGCTGGCCATCATAAAACTGGCTCAGGTAGGCCGCCGCCATAAAGTCGCTCGCCGCCGCATGCATCAGCTGATTGGTATCAGCCCGCAGGCCATGCATGAGCGCCGTAGCGCATTTGCTGTGCTTGCTGTTGTTGCGGTCTAAGGTCAGCAACCCCTGCTGGAGATACTGGGTCAAAATAGTCGCCGTCGCCCGAATGTGGGGCCGTAAATCCACATATTCCGCATCCAGCTTGGCCTGGGGAGCATGGTGGTCAATCACCAGCACCAGGGGCAGGCCAGCTTCCCGCAGATGCTCATAGAGCTGGCTCGTCGTGCCCTGGTTGTCCACCAGCACCAGCCCCTGGTAGTCAGCCAGATTGGCCCCGTCGGCGGTCAACCAGCGGCGGGCCGGCAAGCCGGTCAGCCTGACCAGAGCAATGTTCTCCTGGTGGCTGAGCGTCCCCGCGTAGACAATATCGCACTCAATCTTGTAGGTCGCCGCAATCAGCTTATAGGCCCAGGCCGACGACAGGGCATCGGGGTCAGGAAAGTCCTGCAACAGCACCAGCTGTCGCTCCTCCCGATGGGCCTCCAGCAGACGCCGTACCGCCCGGGCCGGGTCTTCAGACTCACTATCTCCCCCCGAAGAAATACCTAATGAAGCAACCCCATTGCCACCGGCAAAGGTCACTCCCTGGGCTTCAGAGCCTGGGTTAAACGTCATCATTAGCGTATTCTCCTGTGACAGCGCGCCTTAGCCTTAACCACAACCGACCGCCCCTGTCCTCTGCCCACCGGGCAAAACACCTGGAGCCCTTTCAGAACGCCATGCCCCTGGCGCGCCGCCGTTCCTCATCCCCATCGGTTTTTATCACCATCGGCTCGTGCCGTGGTCTGCCCCTATTATCGCAAATTGCTAGCTCCCTGCCAGAACCCTACGACAGAGTCTCGTCTTTAAACGCTCACCGTCCGGCAGCGGTCATGAAATACCAACAACGTACTTCTTCCACTCCTGGTGCACCCCGCTGTGAATTTGTCGCGTCACCTCAAAATAGAGGCTGCTGTGGGGCTTGCGGGGCTGGCTAACCAGCGGCATGTTGGCCTCACGGGGGGTGCGGTTTCCCTTCTTCACGTTGCAGCGGACGCAGGCGGTCACCATATTTTCCCAGCTGTCGCCCCCACCGCGCGATCGCGGCAACACATGGTCAAGGGTCAGACCCTCGCCGCTGTAGCCGCAGTATTGGCAGGTGTGGCTGTCCCGTTGCAGCAGATTGCGCCGGGTCAGGGGAATATCTTTGTAGGGCACCCGTACGTAGTGGCGCAGACGAATCACCGTTGGCAGTGGAAACCCGGCATAGATGAGCTTACCGTTGTGCTCAACCCGCTCAGCCTTACCCTTAATAATGAGAACCACAGCCCGGCGCCAGCTCGTAATGTTGAGCGGTTCATAGGAGGCATTCAGCACCAGAACCTTACCCATTACTCCACGTATGGTTACTTAGCTAAAGAATAATTAAATCGATGGTAGCACAGAAGCCGATTGGGGGGTTTTAGCCCCTGGTACACTGCCCCAGGGCGCCTTCCGCAAAGTGGCCAAGTCCATCGAGTCAGGGCAATATCTGGCGCTATGATGAGGTCGCTGAGCCCCTAAACAGGCCATCGTGGCAGAGGAGAAACAACGATGCTGAGCTGGGAACAAACCCCAAGCCTAGAGCCCATGCGCTGCTGTCGCGCCTGGGTAGAAATTAACCTGGCCGCCCTGCGGCACAACGTGCAGCAGTTTAGGGAACTCCTGCCCACCTCCAGCCAGCTGATGGCCGTCGTCAAAGCCGACGCCTACGGTCACGGCGCCGTGACCGTAGCCCAAACCGCCCTCCAGGCCGGTGCGGCCTGGCTCGGGGTAGCCACCGTCCCCGAGGGCATTGAGCTGCGGGCTGCCGGTATTCAAGCCCCCATCCTGGTCATGGGCGCAATCAACAGCCCCGAAGAAATGCAGGCCATTGCCCACTGGCGGCTCCAGCCCACCCTGGTCAACCCCAAACAGGCCCTCGTCTTTTCTGAAACCCTATCCAAGCTGGCCGCCGCCCGCCCCCTCGGAGTCCACCTCAAAATTGACACCGGCATGACCCGGCTGGGGTTTCCCTGGGCTGAGGTCGTCGACTTTGCCCAGTTTGTCCGCCAGCTACCCCACCTCAAAATTGACAGCCTTTACTCCCACCTGGCCACCGCCGACAGCCCCGACCCCACCATCATGCGCCAGCAGCAGCAACGGTTTACCACCGCTGTAGGCCACCTGCGACAACACCACCTGCTCCCCCCCCGGCTGCACCTGGCCAACACCGCCGCCACCCTGGCCGACCCGGCCCTGCACTACGACCTGGTGCGAGTCGGCCTAGGCCTCTACGGGCTCTACCCAGCCCCTCACCTGCAAACGCGGTTAAACCTCCAGCCGGTCATGCAGCTCAAAGCCCGCATTACCCACCTCAAGCCAGTTCCCGCAGGCACCGGCGTCAGCTACGGCCACCAGTACATCACCAACCGCCCCATCCAACTGGCAGTGCTGGGCATTGGCTACGCCGACGGCGTGCCGCGAGTCCTCTCCAATCGCCTCCAGGTGATGGTTCGAGGTCGCCTAGTCAAGCAAATTGGAACCATCACTATGGATCAAATGATGCTTGATGTCAGCGACATCCCCAACCTGCAAGAGGGAGAGGTAGTCACCCTGCTGGGCAGCGATGGCCAGCACACCATCAGCCCCGATGACTGGGCGACCATGGCCAATACCATCAGCTGGGAAATTCTCTGTGGCTTCAAACATCGCCTCCCCCGCATTGCCGTGGAGCCATCCCTTGCCCCCCTGTCTTCAACTCTGGCCAGTAGTTAAGCCCAGCAGTTATAGCCGTAGACACCTGGGTTAGGACATCGAGAAACCTTAGAAACGTTCGAACGTTCAAACGTTCTTGGGGAAAGTGTCTTAACCGGACTGGCTACAGCTATAGACATGGCAGCGGCTATGTAGCAGGCGCTAAAGCCCCCAGGAAGCCATCAGAGCCTCTGTATTGGCAGCCTTAATCACCTCTCACTAAACCTCAAGCTCTCAACCTAGAGGCCGTCCACGAGGGTCAGCAAAGACTCAACCGCCGCCTGGTGATGCAGGAGTGAAAATAGATGCCTGGCGCGCAGCCGCCCCTGGGCGTCGAGGACAAACTGCGCGGGCAACGGTGCTCCCCAGGCCTGTCCGGTGCGGTAGGCACGAAACACCGCACCGGTATCGTCGCTGAGCACCGGCACAGTGAGCCCTAAATCATCAACCATCGCTTGTCCCTGGCGGCGGCTGGTGTTGGCAACCATCAACACCTCCGCCCCGGCATTGCGAAACTGCGCATAGGCGCGATTTATAGCGACCAGATAGGGCCATCGCTCAGCCCTATAGGTTTCTGCCACGGGCAAGCGGCAAAAAAATAGCACCACGGGCTGCTTCCCGCGCCAGTTAGCCAAACGCACCGTGCGTTGATAGGTCACATCCCAGAGGGCAAAGTCTGGGGGAATCTGCCCCAAGGGCACCACCACCCCCGGAGGAAAGGGCATCCAATAGCGCCACGCAGGAGTAGCCAGGGCAGGGGAGACGGTCATTGCTAGGGGTGAAAGGAAAGCCTAATGCAAACGCTAGCAGTTCCAGGGGGCTCAAACCCCAGCAAAAAACTCCTTGGCTTTCACCGGATCGGGGTTCATAGTTTTGTCACCGGGCTGCCAATCGACCGGGCAAACCTCATCGGGGTTAGCCTGCACATGCTGGATAGCCTGTAATACCCGCAGGGTTTCATCGACCTTGCGCCCAAAGGCCAAATTGTTGATAGTGGCGTGCTGCAAAACACCGTCGCGATCGATAATAAATAGCCCCCGCAGCGCCACACCGCTGTCAACATCCAACACGTTGTAGGCAGCACTGATGTGCTTTTTGATGTCAGACACCAGCGGGTAGTTGAGATCCCCCACGCCGCCTAGCTTGCGCTCCGTTTGGATCCAAGCTAGGTGGGCAAATTCACTATCGACTGAGATACCCAAAATTTCAGCATTGAGCGCCTTAAATTCGTCGTGGCGATCGCTAAATGCCGCAATCTCTGTGGGGCAGACAAAGGTAAAGTCCAACGGGTAGAAGAACAGTACAACATACTTGCCTCGGTAGTCAGATAGCCTGGCAATTTTAAACTGCTGATCGACTACTGCGGTAGCGGTGAAATCAGGGGCCATCTGCCCCACCCGCAAACACCCCACGGTTCCATCAGTCATGGCTTCACTCTCTACGGGTTACCCATCAGGCACCACACCATCATAGTGCCTAGGAACGAAAGGCAATGCCGAAAGCACCCGCCGTCCTAAAACAGACCATAGCTAAAGACAACGCCTAGGTAAAGGCTTGACGGATGCTTTTTTAGAATGGCTCAGGCGTGATTTGAACACGCGACCAAGGGCTTATGAGTCCCCTGCTCTACCACTGAGCTACTGAGCCATGGGTGGTTATACCGTCAGATTAATCGTTCCGGATGGGCACCAAAATAATCAACCAACGGTTAATAAATTTATCATAGAATCTGCCCACACACAAAGCTGCTCGAAAAATCTCAGTTTAGCAAAGCACCCTCGGCAGCTTACCAAAAAGGCGTACCGGCAAGATTACCAGCACGCCTTTTTGGGGGGACACTAACTATCTAGCGACCTGGCAGGTAGGCCATGGGGTTTACAGTGCCACTGCTGGGAAGATGTACCTCAAAGTGGAGGTGAGGACCGGTGCTATAACCGGTGCTGCCCATCTCGGCAATCTGCTGGCCCTGACGTACCTGCTCACCCTGGCGAACCAGCAGTCGGCTGTTGTGGGCGTAGCGAGTCATGCTGCCGTCGGGGTGGCGCACATCTACCAAGTTGCCATAGCCACCAGAGTTCCAGCCGGAGCGTACGACGACACCAGAGGCCGCTGCCACAATAGGGGTGCCAACCGGGCCTGCGATATCAACACCGCGGTGCATGCGGCCCCAGCGCCAGCCGTAGCCAGAGGTCAAAGTGCCTCGGGTTGGCCAAACGTAGCCGTTAGATAAGGCAGGCGCTTCAGGTAAGAACTCGCTAGCCGCCGGCAGCATGGGCATGCTGGGGGATACAGTTTGCCCCACCGGTAGGCTCGGTGTGGCTCGGTAGGCACCTGCCCCCAGGGGCGCAGCCGCCAACAGCGTGCTTTGAGCGGCATTTTCGTTGAGCTGAACTGGCTCTTCAGCCAGAGAGTCATCGACCTCAGGGGTCAAGACAGCCACCTGCTGAGGCTCCTGAGCCGCCACCGGCTGAGGCACTTGGGTTGCCACATCGGTAACCGTCCAGTCTAAGTCAGCAGCTTGGCTACCTTCCTTGGCCACTAGAGGATCGGCAGTAGCGGGCTCACCCTCGCCAACGGCTGCCGATGCTAGAGAGACAGCCTCATCGCGGTAGGAGGTGGAGGCCGACGGAGGAGCAATAGCAATACCCCGGCTGCGCTCGAGCTCCTGACGAGCCTCACGAATGCGAGCATTGAGCTCTTCGCGGTCAACTAGGGCGCTGTTGGACTCACGAATACGCGCCAGATGATCACGGATGACCTGATCGCGAGTTCGAGGGGTGATCACGCTGGTGGTCGCAACCACTGCGGGCTGGTCAGCCTCTTGAGCACCGACCTGAGCCGACGCCACCTGGGGAATGGTAATGCTATCGCCCACGGCAAGCGCCTCAGGACGGCTAACACTGCGGTTGTGGCTCAGCAATTCATCTAGGGTCACGCCGTTGCGAGAGGCAATCGACCAGAGAGTATCGCCTGGCTTGATCTGATAGGCACGGGCCCCAGCAGCTTCAGGAACGACGACTGCACTACCGGCATCAACAGGGCGCGAGGGCAGAATGGCAATGGCCAAATCTTTCTTGGTGGCACCCACCGCCTGACTCGCCGTCGGCAGCGCTGCGCTCTCAGGATTTAGGGGGGCGCTGAGGGGAAGAGTCTGATCGACAACCGGCTCTTCAGGGCTTAGGGCGACAGGCTCTTCAACAGCTTGAGTAGGCATCTCTGCGGGAGCAGCGGCGGAAGCAAACCAACCACTGGTCGGCTCAAGGGCCGCTGATGCTTCAGCTTCATCCGCTTCAACCGCTAGGGGCAGGGTAGCAATCGGCTCACCAATCTGCTGGGCCAGGGTTTCTGCAGCAGAGATATCGAGGGGAAGGGACAAGCCGTTGAGCTGCGCCTCCTGGTCAGCCTCAGCGAGAGCCAGAGGATCCTCAAGGGATGGAATGCTCTCAAGCTCGCTGACCAACGGCAGGGTGGTCGAAGTGAGATCTCTAGCGGTGGTAGAGTCACCACCTACTCCACCTGTAGCCTTCGAACCTAGAGCAAGACGGGAGGCATCAGCCTCAGTAGCTAGGCCCTCTAGGCCCACCGCCGGAACTCGAATAACTTGACCTACCTTGAGCACCTCGTCTGAGGCAATGCCGTTGGCGGCTTTGATCGATTGCACGTCAGACTGGTGCTTGGTAGCAATCTTCCAGAGACTTTCACCAGCCTCAACGGTGTGATAGGAGGCGGATGTAGAAGCTTGACTGGGAACAAACTTGAGGGCCTGAGCCTCTCCCCGGCTTGAAGCGGGTAGAACGGTTAGGACTGACCCCTCAGCAGCGAGGGCTAGCTCGGGCTCGGTGAGCAGAGGTGCCGAGGCCCCGAAGGACAAGGCAATACCGAGCATGGCTGCCGAGGTAGGGACTCGACGATAACCTCCTGAAGTCTCAGGCTGAGAGCCAACTAAACCAGAGGATAGGCAATCAACTCCGGACTCTTGGGGAACTACGCGTTTCAAGGAACGACCTCCTGTAAACCAGCGCTTAACAACTAAACGGATGACCTTTACAACGGTGAAACAGGATGCGTGCTGAGGAGCAAGACCACTGATTCTAGAGAGTTGACAGGCAAGCTGTTAGCAACAGAACAACAACGGATCGAAAGACAACGCCTTAGCTAGGTAAGATTACCCCGCTTTGGCAACCTAGGCAAGTTTACATGAGTTAACACGAAAATCAATACCTAAGATTCTTTAGCACTTCCCCAGACCTTAAGCCTGCAAACGGGAAGTTGGGTGAGCCAACATCATCTTTTAACCTCAAAGAAAAGTGTTTGGCAAGGGTATTCCTCTTGGCTACCCGCAGGGCAGGAGGATATGCCAAGTCGGCCAAGAGAGGGGCTGGAGTGGATTGAAAGGAAGCTCAGAACTGCTTCTCCCAGGCGAGATTGAGGGTCTTGGGAAACGGCATTGGAGAGGACTTGGCCAGCCCTGGCAATCGAGGGGAACTCGGATCAGATCTGTTCATATGAATTTCTTATCTAGACACCTTATATTTTGTATCCGCTACAACTGCTTATTTTTGATTTCGACTTCGACGGGCCAAAGGTCTTTGGGCAAAGGCTTTTTCTAGGCTTTTGACTGGCCAATTAGGGCTCACCCTAGGGCCGGGCGGGGAATCTGGCGTCAGGCGAAATCTAGCCGGGTAAAATTGCTTAATGACTATAAACCGCTTGAGTTGAAAGCGGTATAGCCCATGCTCTGCCCCAATCCGACAGCGCGCTTGGGGCAGAGCATGGGCATTGAGGTTGGGGGGCTTACAGCGGGGGCGCTGGGGGCGGGCCGAGGGCCTGGAGCTGGCGCAGCGCTTCAAAGAGAGCGACGGCAGCGCTGACAGAAAGGTTGAGACTGCGGACGATGCTGCAATCCATCGGGATGTAGGCGGTTTCGTCGCAGGTGTCCAGCACAGATTTGGGTAATCCTTCGGTTTCGCTGCCGAACAGGAGCCAGTCGCTGGGGTGGTAGGTGAGGTCTGTATAGCTACATCGCCCACGGGTACTAAACCCGATGGTGCGTCCGCCGGACTGCCGCTGATGGCTGGCAAAGGCTGACCAGTCGGGATGTAGGGTGAGGTTGACCTGGGGCCAGTAGTCGAGGCCAGCGCGCTTGAGGGCGCGATCGCTGAGATCGAAGCCAAGGGGGGCAACCAGGTGCAACGGCGTGGCGGTGGCTGCGCAGGTGCGGGCTATATTGCCGGTATTCGGGGGAATTTGCGGATTGACGAGAACGATGACGGGCATAACAGGGAGCAGCGACGGGGGGAGCTAGGGGAAAGCACGCAGTGATCCAGACCAGAGGGGGCTCTGTCTAGGGGATATAGATTTTATTAATACTTCCTTGCGTATTTTTACTCTGATCAAAAGGCGGGGCGAAATCGGCAGAAGCTGGGCCGCTCCACAAGTTTTACTTATTTTCGCTATAAGCAAACGTTACTCTTGGGTGGCGGAATGGCTGGCCAGATCGGGGGTTGGCGGGGCTTAGGCGGCGCAGGGTTCGCACAGCTCTAGGGCCAGGCGGGCTTCGGTGGCTTCGACCTCTGCGATCGCACCCCTCACCACCGCCGCAACCCCCTGCCCAGCCTCGTACTGGCGCAGCCAGCGCTGGGCCTCGTTGCCCTCGCGCAAAATTTTCTTCACCGGGCTGAGGAAGCAGCTGATGCCGTTGGCCTTAGCGATCGGCCAGACCTCGTCGTAGAGCTGCTGAATCCAGTCTTTAGCCAGAATGGGGCGGCCATCTTGCCAGTGGTGCAGCTCGGCATCGAGGCTGTGCTTGGCGGCGGCGGCCTCGTTGGCGTCGCTGAGGGCCATCAGGTCAGCGTTGCGGCTGGGGTGGGGGAACTCGCTGAGCAGCAGCGGATCGAGATCCGGGTTTTGGATCAGCTGAATCAGGCGGGCTTCGAGCAGGGCCGTGACCGCCAGCAGCGCCACCGGGTCGCTGATCAGATCGCAGATCCGCAGCTCCAGGCGGTTGAGGTTGTAGGGTCGGCGGTCGCCGTTGGGCCGCACCGCCGACCACAGGTGGCGCACATTTTGCATGGTGCCTGCCACCAGCTGCTCCTCCATCCAGTGAATGTGGTGGGCATGGCTGGTAAACAGGGGCACCTGGGCGGGGGTTTTGGGAAAAACCTGCCAGCGGCTGGAGTGGGAGCCGGTGACCTGACCATTGAGAAACGGTGATGAGGCAGTGAGGGCCAGATAGAGGGGCGCCTCTACCCGCACCAGGCGGCAGGCCCGCATGAGGATTTCAGGATCGGCAATGCCGATATTGATGTGGACGCTGGCGGTGACCACGGTGGTGCCGTAGGTCTGCTCAATGTAGGTGTGGTAGGGGTTGCTGGGGTCTGAGCGGTAGAAGCGATCGACGGGCCCCAGGGCCAGGGTGCTGCCGGGCACCAGGGTGTAGTCGCCCAGCCCCCGCAGGTACCGGCGCAGCTCGTGGCGGGGACGCACCAGTTCACAGAGCAGTTTTTCGTACTGGCAGAGGGGGGCGGTGGTGTATTCGACGTTGCGGCTGTCGGGCTCGCGCACAAAGCCGTTGAGATCGGCCACAATGCGGTCGGAGAGGCCGACCACCTCGCCCGCCGGAGTGCCGGTGTACATCTCAATTTCAAACCCTTTCGATAGCAGCACGGCATTCCTCGCTGGCGACAGCACTCTATATATATTCAGTCAAAAGATGTCGGGTTAACGATATCGGGGCTCACCCCAACGGCCCGATGCGCCCCCTGTTCCGAGGTTTGCTCCGGGACAGGGGGCGCTTTACCCATACTATCGGCAACGGGGAGCCCTCGGATGGCCCTGGAGCGGGGGTTACCGGGCCAGGGGCAGCGGGGCGGTGGTGAGGGCAATGGGGCGCTGGGCGGCAAAGGCGCGGGCGATGGTGTCGCAGCGCTCGTTGCCCGGATCGCCTGAGTGGCCGCGCACGTAGACCCACTGGAGCGGCCGGGCGAGGTGGCCGTTGACCTCGTTGGTGAGGGCATCGAGGGTTTCCCACAGATCGCGGTTGAGCACGGGCTTTTTGGCGGAGTTGACCCAGCCGCGCCGCTTCCAGCCGGCAATCCACTGGGTGATGCCTTTGATCACGTATTCGCTGTCGGTGTGGAGGATGACGGGGTCGGTTTGGCCGCTGTCGCGCAGCAGGGTGAGGCCTGCGATCGCAGCCTGCATTTCCATGCGGTTGTTGGTGGTTTGGGCCGCCCCACCGCCGATCTCGTGCCGGCCATCGTCGGCCAGGTACAGCACAGTGCCCCAGCCGCCGGGGCCGGGGTTACCAGAGCAGGCGCCGTCGGTGTAGATATGTTGAATGATGGGCATTTAAGCTAAAAATCCTCAAAAAACGTAAGGTTTACCGTTGCAGGGTTTCGGGCCGCGGAGGGCATTCTACAGATAAGACCGCACCGTCCCTTTCCGGACGCTATCCCTGAGGTCATGGGCAGGGTGTACCTACCATTGTCACGGCTACCCTAACGGTGAATTAACCCCATGATGCTACGCGAACTGAAAGCCTTTGAGGCATGTTGGTTAGATCTTAAGGATGTCTACCCCACCAACGCCCAGGACAACATGCTGATTGCCCACGCCATGGGCCAGCTGGTCGATTTTTTAGAAAAACCGGCCCTGGTCGAGCGCGACCTACCCGCCCATCTCAAGCAGCTGTTTCGGCGGCTGGCGCTGGCCTACTTTCAGGGCTATACCCCCGAGACCAGGCCAGCGATGGTCGCCGTGGCCCCGCGCCCTGCGCCGATCTCCTGCCCCCTGAGCGATTGCCAGCGGCGACAGGAGATCTCGGCGGCGGTGGATCGGGTGAAGGTGCTGGCCCAGCAGACCCAAACCCGCATCTCGACGGCTCGGGGCCAGACCGCCCAGTGCCCCATGTCGGAGATGGAAACGCTGATTATTGAGTTTCCAGAACACTGGCAACCGGCCACCTAGCCCCAGAGGCAAAACCAGAATGGGCTGGAGAGCGCAAAACCCGCCTGAGAGAGGATGGGGCGCGGTATCGTAGTGCTATGGCCTACGAACCCTTGCACCACAAGTATCGCCCCCAGACCTTTGGCGCTCTGGTGGGGCAAGCTGCGATCGCAACCACCCTCACCAACGCCCTCAACCAGCAGCGCATTGCCCCGGCCTACCTGTTTTGCGGCCCCCGGGGCACCGGCAAAACCTCCAGCGCCCGCATTCTCGCCAAGTCGCTCAACTGCATTGCCCAAGCCCACCCCACCCCCGACCCCTGCGGCACCTGCGAAACCTGCCGCTCCATCACCAACGGTTCCGCCCTCGACTTCATTGAGATCGACGCCGCCAGCAACACCGGCGTCGACAACATTCGCGAGCTGATCGAACGGGCCCAGTTTGCCCCAGTGCAGTGCCGCTACAAGGTCTACGTCATCGACGAGTGTCACATGCTCAGTACGGCGGCCTTCAACGCTCTGCTCAAGACCTTAGAAGAGCCGCCCAGCAACGTCGTCTTTGTGCTGGCCACCACCGACCCCCAGCGGGTACTGCCCACCATTATTTCCCGCTGTCAGCGGTTCGACTATCGGCGCATT
>DATIVG010000425.1:0-11455 GCA_035466075.1 Nodosilinea sp.
AGCACGTCGCCCGCGGCGGTGGGCTCAAAGTCGCCCCAAAACTCCTGGGCCCGCTGGTCGAGAAAGCGCCGGGCCTCGCCGCCGGTAATCTGAGCTGCGATCGCAAAGTCGAGCACGCTCACCCGCCCCCGGTAGGCGGCCAGCTGGGCATAAAACACCTGGTGCAGCGCCAGCTGCCGAGCCCGGTAGCGCCGCCAGCCCCCCACCGCCGCCCCCACCGCCGCGGCCCCCAGCAGCCAGGGCAGCAGCAGCCGCAAAATCAGGGCGATTACCAGGCCCGCCAGCCCCAGGGCCAGCCCCAGGGTGACACGCCGCTCCAGGCCACCAGCCGAAGCCGAGCTCGCTCGGGCGTCATCAAAAGAACGAGAGTAGGGCCGCAGGGGCATATAGTCTCAGAGAGTAAACCGCTGTCAATCGTTTGCTGCCACCGCCGCCATGCTAACCTTTGCCACCCCCACCGACGAGGCCCAGGCCGCCCAACTCCTCCAGCCCTGCCTGATCCGCGTCGTTGACAACATTCGCAAATACACCGAAACCCTCAACTGGCGCAGCGAATACCTCGAACAGGTGCGCTGGCCCGCCACCGCCACCGCCGATCAGCGCCAGCAGGTGCGCCACCTGGCCGCCCAGCTGGCCACCGCTTCCCCGGAGGAGGCCCAGGCCCTGCGCCAGCAGCTGGCGGCCCTGCCCGCCCCCACCCCCGCCTACGAACTGCGGCTCACCCCCATTCCCCCTGCCGATACCCAGGGGGGCAATCCAGACAGCGCCGCGCCCGCCCCGGTGGCCACCCTGGATGTCTGGGAGCTGTGCTTTGCCGTCTGCTTTAGCGACTATCGCCCCGCCCAGCCGGTCACCGTTGACCCCGCCCTGCTCTATGACGACGGCGAAATCAACTGGCTGGCCCTCGACGAAAAAGCAAAACACCTGGTCGAGCAGTCCATTGACCGGGCCATCGCCGCGGCGTAGACCAGCCAATACGGCACAATGGGAGAAAATACCCCGCTCCAGCCATGCTTGACCTGCACAGCCACACCACTTTTTCCGACGGCACGCTGACCCCAGCGGAGCTGGTGGCCGCAGCCCTTGCCGCCGGGGTCAAGGCCCTGGCCATCACCGACCACGACACCCTGGCCGGGTGGGATGAGGCCACCGCCGCCGCAGGCACCGACCTGGAGATCGTGCCCGGCGTGGAGCTGAGCACCGTCGAAAACGGGCGTTCGCTGCATATTTTGGGCTTTTACCCCGACCGCGCCGCCCTCGCTCCTCCCCTGGGCGAACGGATCGAGGGCCGCCGCCGCCGGGCTCAGCAAATGGTGGAGCGGCTGGCCGAGCTGGGCTACCCCATCGAGCTGCCCCCCATGGGCGGGGCCATGGCCCCCGGTCGTCCCCACATCGCGGCGGCCCTGGTCAAGGCGGGCCACGCCGCCTCCAAGCGCGAAGCCTTCGACCGCTGGCTGGGCGACCACGGCCCCGCCTACGTGCAGTACGAAAAATTTTCCGCCGCCGAAGGCATTCAGCTGCTGCGCGACTGCGGGGCGGTGCCGGTGTGGGCCCACCCCTACCTGTTCAAGGGGTCTACGGTAGAAACTCTGCTGCCCCAGCTAGTCGAGGCCGGGCTGATGGGGGTCGAGGTCTACCACCCCCACCACAGCCCCAGCGATGTGCGCCGCATGGAGGCCCACTGCCAGCACTACGGCCTGGTGATGACCGGCGGCAGCGACTACCACGGCCCCCCCGAGCGCCGGGGTACGGCTGCAGCCGGTGGTTCTGGCGCTGGCCCAGGGGCTGCTAAGGCTTCTTCAAAAGAGCGTGAAGACCCCCTGGGGCTCAACCACCTGCACCTTTCCCTCGACCTGCTGCCACCCCTCAAGCGGGCGGCCGCCACCCTGGGCAGCCCTGTTTTACCGCTATGACCACCCCGAGTTTCGACAGCCTGGGCCCCGTGCTGGCAGGCATTTTGAGCCTCAGCCCCGAGGCGTTTAGGGCGCTGCGCCAGTTCCCCACCGACACCGTTGACACCCTGGCCCTGGCGGTTGTGTTTGTGGCCGGGTTTTCCCAGGCGGTGGCCCAGAGCATTATTTTGTTTGCCAACCGGGTCAAGCCCTGGCGGTTTGTGCTCAGCCTGGTGCTGGCGGCGCTGCTGTTTGTGGCTGGCTACCTGTTTTGGGCGCTCAGCATTTGGCTGGCCAGCCGCTGGTTTTTAGAGCAGCCGATTGCCTGGCAGGCGGTGGCCGACGCCCTGGCCTTTAGCTACCTGCCCCTGGTGTTTAGCTTTTTGGGGGCCATGCCCTACCTGGGTGTGCCGGTGCTGCGGCTGCTCTGGGTGTGGAACCTGCTGGCGGTGGTGGTGGGGTTTGCGGTATTGGCCAACCTCACTGCGACCCAGGCCATGGCCCATGTGGGGGTGGGCTGGCTGGTGCTGCTGCTGTTGCAGCAGACCGTGGGCCAGCCGATTGTCAACCTGGGGCGCTGGCTGACCAACCGCACCGCCGGGGTCAAGCTGATAGTCAACCGCGGCCAGCTCAAGACCCTGATTGCCGCCAACACCCTGGGGGAACCCCGCGCCCCCGTAGCGGCGGCGGCGCCGCCTGCGCTAACGGCTCCATCGCCCATCGCTGCCGCCCCAGAGAATGCCCCAGAGGACGCCCTAGAGGACGCCACGGCCACCGCCCTGACCGTGACGCGATCGCAGCCCCGCCGCCTGCCCCTACTCTGGACCTACCTGGCCCTGGGAATCCTGGCGCTGGTGGTGGCCCTCAGCCTGGAGCCCCTGCGGACGCTGATCACCACCTGGTACGGCCAGAGCCGCCCGGCCCGGTGGCTGGCTGACCTGATCTGGGTAGGTGCGATCGCGCTTGTCGTCGCCGCCATGCTGGCCCCCCTCGAAGCCCTGGGCTGGTGGGCTGGCTGGTACGGCGACGGTATCGACACCCTCAGCCCCCAACCGGTTGACGACCCTAGCCCCAGCGCCAGGGCCGTAGCCCCCCGCCGCTTTATCGTCTACCTCGACGGCATCAACCAGTCCACCGCCGACTACCAGCCCACCGTAGCCCGCTACCTCGACCACCTGGGCCAGCACCTGCCCCCCGATATCACCCTGGTCAAAGGGCTGATTCCCTACTCGGTGCTCAACCGATCGCTTACAGAAAACCGCCCCCTGGCCTTCTTTTGGCGCGGCGTCGAAACCCTCACCCAGCGCCTTGGCCCCTGGGTGGGCATGATTATCAACATTCGCAATATTCTCATCGTGGCGGTGTCCGCCGACCAGCGCTTTGGCCCCATCTACAACCAGGGCGTCGCCCAGCGCGTCTACGAAAGCCTGGTGCAACACGGCTACCCCACCGCCGGGGGCATTCCCCTCACCCTGATTGGCTACAGCGGCGGCGGGCAGATCGCCATGGGCATCCTGCCCTTTCTCAAGCAGGCCCTCGGCGCCCCGATCGAAGTGATTTCCCTGGCCGGGGTGATCAGCGGCAGTGGCCGGGTGCTAGAGGTCGAGCAGCTCTACCATCTGGTGGGTCGCCAAGACCCCGTCGAGCGGCTTGGCCCGATCATGTTCCCCCGCCGCTGGGCCATCGCCCCGCTCAGCTACTGGAACCGGGCCAAGCGCAAGGGCAACATTACCTTCATTTCCCTGGGGCCGGTCAAGCATCAGGTGCCCGGCGGCGTACTCGACGACCAGGCCTTTTTGGCCGATGGCCGCAGCCATCTCCAGCAGACCCTCGACCTCACCCTCGACATTCTGGTGGGCGATCTGCGCCAGCACCTCGATATACAAAAAATCCAGGTCGTCAACCTGGGCAACTACTACCACTTTCAAAGCGCCCCCTTCAACCACCGCAGCTACTACCCGGTGCAGCAAACCCTGGCCGAGCCCTGGTACCGCCCAGTGGGTCCCTGGCTGGGGCGGCTGGTGCTGCCCGAGCTGACCCAGCGGGCCGAGCTCGACGGCGGTGTGTGGTTTGAGCTGCTGCACACCCCCCCTGCCTACCGGGCCTGGGTGGGGCAGCGGGTGCTGCTGCGCTGGCAGTGCCCCCCCGACCTCAAAAAATATTTTCAATCGGTTACCCGCGACATTCACTTCAGCGCCGAGGCCGAGGCCTCCCACCGGCAGGGGCTGATTTTGCCCACCCGGCTCAACCACTGGCGTCTGGTCACCCCGCTCGAATCTTTGGCCGGGGCTCGCCCCATCGATGACGTGATAGTGAAACTGCCCGAGCACGTCATCGTTGAGCCGGGGTCACCCCGGCCAGGGGCGGCGGAAGTAACTCCCCAATACCCAGCGGGCCTGGTGCTCACCATCGACCACGAACCCATTCAGATTGCTGGTCTGTACTACGCCCTGGTGCAGTTTCTGGGCCCGGTGAATGGCGACCCAGAGCACTACCAGGTGGTGCACTACAACCGCGCCACCCAGACCTTTGACGGCCCCACAGAAACCGTCAGCCTGCCCGCGGTGGTAGCCGACAGCGGCGGGGTGGCCCCCGCCACCAGCTCTGGCATCGAGCAGTCGCCCCTCAACCAGCGAGGCTGGTACATCCACGGGGCCCAGGGCCATGACGGCCTCTTTGTGGTGCAAGCCCTGCGGCCCCGCCGCCTGTTTCAGCTGCAACCCAATCGGGTGATCACCAGCGCTCACCAGGGGCGACAATACCTGCGCCGCGAGTCGTGGGCCAACCTGGCCACCAAAAAGGGCTCTGCCGAAGCGGTGCTGATCGACCCCGCCGAGTCGCCCAGGCGGGGGAGCCCCGACCCAGACCAGGCCCCCAGGGCGATCGCCCAATGGCGGGAGGGCGATCAAGCCCTGCTGGTGCATGTCTACGGCGGCATTGGCGGGGCCAAGCGCGAACCCGCCGCCCGCGGGCCAGTGTACTTTGGCCACTTTGCCTACGGTCTGGCCCAGATCGTGCGCGAGCCCATCGCCGACGAACTCCAGTTCGACATTCACTACCACCAGGTCTACACCCACAACCGCCGCGGGCTGATCGCCGGTACCCTCGACTGGTCACTGTACATGGGCGATCGCCAGTGGGGCTTTCTCGGCACCCGGCCCGTGTCCGATATCTTGATCAAGCTGCCCGCCTATACCCAGCCCTTTAGCTTTAGCGGCCACAAATGGTCGGCCCTCGACGACCTGCGCATTGAGCTGGAGCTGATGACCGCCCGCTACCGCACCGGCGACGGCACCGGCGTCACCTACGTGGGCCCCGCCAACAACTGCGCCCAGGACTCCAACCAGGCCATGTACGCCAGCGCCACCCACCTGGAGGCGGCGGTGAGAGCCCACCGGGCCACCCTCAAAGCCTGGGAAGCCAACAACCCCGATCAGGCCCAGCAGTTTCAGCAACTGTTAAAACTGCGCCGGGCCATTCAGCGCCAGCTCCTGCCCCTGGGCAGCGCCCGAGCCGACTGGGCCGATGAGCAAGCGGTGCTGGGCAGCAACCTGTCAGATTTTCCCCTCAAAACCCTGGGCCGCGGCCTGCTGAGCTGGCGCACCATGCTGCCCCGCAAGGCCAGCGACACCATGACCGAGCTCTGCCTGCGCCACGGGGCCAGCCTGTGGGTCCTGCGCACCAACCAGGCCGGGGGCCACGACCCCGATATTGAACCCCTGGCCCCAGTGACCATCTAGGGGTCCGTCAAGCCTAAATTTGCCGGTGGGGTACGCCGCCAGTCCATAAAGCCCGGGGCCCGGGTACAACCAATCAACAATCTATTTATAAAGATGAAGTAAAATGTCTTTCATGAACTTTATAACGTTCTTACGGATCTGTTATTACAGCACTGTAGGTATTCGTAGATATACGTAGAGTATCGGCGAGTCAACCGATCGAGTTCCTGGCGTCGAGAGTGCATCTCCCCGCAGATCAAGGGTTCCTGCGGAGAGGTTTGAGCAACGAGAAAGCTGTTACTGCGGTTATGCCATGCTGAAGATCAGCAAAATTGCCCGTCTGGGCCGGGGGCAAGGGGCCTCCACCATCACCGGTCTGCTGTCGTTTGTGACGCTGATGCTGGTGGGGTTGCCGGTTCACGCCAGCGTTACCCTCACCCGCGCGGATGTGGAGTCGCTGCGCAACCGGGTCGAATATATTCCCCGGGGGCGGGCAGCCCGCGCCGCCAGAATGTCTGATTTTTTGGCGGTGGGCGACTCCCTCCGCACGGCGGCCTCCTCCCAGGCAGACCTGCGGTTCAACGATGGTTCGCTGGCCCGGGTGGGGGAGCGCGCCACCTTCAGGTTTATGCCCAACACCCGCAATTTTCGGCTCTCCAACGGCACGCTGCTGCTGCTGATTCCCCCTGGGCAGGGACGCACGACCATTCAAACCCCTAGTGCGGTGACGGGTATTCAGGGGTCTGCGGTGGTGGTGCGCTATATTCCCGCCCAAAATTTGACGGTGGTCATGGCCCTCACCAACAACCCGGCTGGCCCGATGACGATTACGGCGACCGGCTGCGGTGAAGGCGGCGGTGACGCCTGTAGCGCCGGTACCGAGTATTCGCTCTACGGCGGGCAAATGGCGCTGATTCAAAACGATCAGGTGCAGGTGGTGGAGTTTGACCTGCCCACGTTTTACCAGACTAGCCCCCTCGTGGAGGGCCTGGAGCTAGACAACCCCGACGCTGACTCGCCCCTGGGGCCGGTGCTGGAGCAGGTGCGCAAAGAGACCCTGGAGGCCCTGGAGGGCCAGAGCCCCTTTGCCGATGCCATCACCCTCAACCCGGCCATTGTCAGCCTGGAGAGCACCGAACAGTCGATACTCAATGAGCCCTGGGTGTTGTCTCCGGCCAATGCCGGGGTGACGCCGGCCACCCTGGGTGGCATTCTGGCGCCAGCCAACGGGCTGGGGACTGGGGCTTCGCCCCTGCCGGGCGGCAGTGTTCAGCCGGGGCTACCGGTGGCGACTCAGCCGCCAGTGGCTGGGCCGGTGTTTGGCGGCGGCGGCCCGGGCAGCCAGCCCGACCCCTCCCCTCCCGGCGGCGGTAGCGGCGGCACGGGCGGCGGCGGTACGGGCGGCGGCGGTATCGACATTGGGGTTGATATTGGAGTGGGCGGCGGCGGCACGGGCGGCGGCGGCGGTACGGGCGGCGGCGGTGGTATCGACATCGGCGGCGGCGGTACGGGGCCCGGCAGTGCCCAGCCCCCGCCGTTTACGGACAATGGCCCCGATGTACCGGCAACTCCGCCAGCGGAGCCCCCGCCGTTTACGCCAGTGGAGCCGGTTACACCAGTGGAGCCAGTCACGCCCGTAGAGCCAGTCACGCCCGTAGAGCCGGTGACGCCGCAAGAGCCGTTTACGCCCCCGGATAAGTAGCTAAACCGGTGGCTAGATAAGCCCGGGCCCTGGCCGGGCCGTCTCTGACAGGGGCGGCCCGGCTGTGGTGTGGGGCAGGCTTTTTTTTAGGTGCGGGCGGGCAGGGTTGGTGTGGCGTTATACATCAGCCCGGTCATCTTTTAGGCTAAAGATGGCCATTACCGACACCATCACCCCATGCTGAGCCAGATCAAGTCGATTGTTGAAATTCTTTCGCCGCGCCTGGTGGAGATTCGCCGCCACCTGCATAGCCACCCCGAGCTGAGTGGGCAGGAGTATAAAACGGCGGCCTACGTGGCGGGGGTGCTGTCGTCCTGCGGGCTGCGGGTGCAGGAGTTGGTGGGTAAGACGGGGGTGGTGGCTGAGCTGCCGGGGGCCGACGACCCCAGAATTTTAGCCATTCGCGCCGATATGGATGGGTTGCCGATTGCCGAGCGGGTTGATTTGCCCTTTGCCTCGGGTCAGCTGGGGATCATGCATGCCTGCGGCCACGATGTGCACACGACGGTGGGGCTGGGCACGGCGATGGTGCTGGCTCAGCTGGGGGTGACGCTGCCGGGCACGACCCGGTTTTTGTTTCAGCCTGCGGAGGAAACCGCCCAGGGGGCCCGCTGGATGATTGAGGACGGCGTGATGGCGGGGGTGTCGGCGATTTTGGGGCTGCACGCTTACCCCTCGGTGCCGGCCCGCGCCATTGGCGTGCGCTACGGGGCGTTGACCGCCGCTGCCGATGACCTGGAGATTGTGATTGTGGGGGAGTCGGGCCATGGGGCGCGCCCCCACGAGGCGATCGATGCGATTTGGATTGCGGCGCAGGTGATTACGACGCTGCAGCAGGCGATTAGCCGCACCCAAAACCCGCTGCACCCGATTGTGCTGACCGTGGGCCAGATTCAGGGGGGGCGGGCCCCCAATGTGATTGCCGATACGGTGAAGCTGCTGGGCACGGTGCGATCGCTACATCCTGACACCCGTAACCATCTGCCCCAGTGGATTGAGTCGATCGTGGCGGGGGTGTGCCAGCCCTACGGGGCCAAGTATGAGATCAACTACCGTCGCGGGGTGCCTTCGGTGCTCAACGACCCGGCCCTGACCGAGCTGACCGCCCGCTGCGCCAGCGAGGCTTTGGGTAGCGAGTACCTGCAAATAATCCATGAGCCGTCGCTGGGGGCGGAGGACTTTTCGCTGTACCTGGAGCACGCGCCGGGGACGATGTTTCGGCTGGGGGTGGGGTTCTGCGATCGCGCCCTTAACTATCCCCTGCACCACCCCAAATTTGAGGTGGATGAATCTGCGATCGCAGCTGGCGTCATCACCATGGCCTACACCAGCTATCGCTACTGGCAGCAGCCCTGAGCCCCGCCCCCCGGGGGATCTAGCCCTCTTGGGCCCCGCCCCGCCGCAGGCCGTACCGCTGAAGCCCAAACTCTTGTAGACTAATCCACTTGGTCGCCTTCCCTGGAGAATTACCGTTGTCAACGCCGATTCCGATCCATTTGGTCAACCCCACCGACTTTGCCAAAGACCACCCCGACAGCCAAGCCTGGGCCCAATCTACCGGCTTTAAGGCCGACCCCAACACCCTCTGCCTGGTGCCCGGCGAGGGCGGCACCCTGGCCAAAGTACTGGTCGGCAAGCCCAACACCGTAGATACCTGGACCCTGGGCAACCTGCCCAAAACCCTACCCCCCAACACCTACACCCTGGGCGACCCCTGGTCGCCCGAGCTCGCCACCAAACTCTGGCTGGGCTGGTGCCTGGGCAGCTACAGCTTCACCGCCTACAAGCGCCCCAGCCTGGCCCCCGAGGCCAAGCTGCTCATGCCCGCCGAGGCCGACTACGCCTACGTCACCACCACCACCGCCGCCACCCACCTGGTGCGCGACCTGGTCACCACCCCTGCGGGTGACATGGGCCCTGCCCAGCTCGAAGTGGCCGCCCAGGCCCTGTGCGATCGCCACACCGCCAACCTGCGCGTGGTCACCGGCGACGACCTGCTGGCCCAAAACTACCCCCTCATCCACGCGGTGGGCCGCGCCTCTACCCAGGCCCCCCGGCTGCTCGACATCACCTGGGGCCACCCCGACGCCCCGCGCGTCACCCTGGTGGGCAAAGGCGTCTGTTTCGACACCGGCGGCCTCGACATCAAGCCCGCCGCTGGCATGAAGCTGATGAAAAAAGACATGGGCGGTGCCGCCACCGTGCTGGGCCTGGCGGAGATGATCATGGGGCTGCACCTGCCCCTGCGCCTGCGGGTGCTAATTCCAGCGGTGGAAAACAGCATTGCGGGCAACGCCCTGCACCCCCTCGACGTGGTGCCCTCGCGCCGGGGCCTGACCGTAGAAGTGGGCAACACCGATGCCGAAGGGCGGCTGGTGCTGGCCGACGCCCTCTGGGACGCAGTCTGCGAAGAGCCCGCCCCCCGCCTGGTGGTCGATTTTGCCACCCTCACCGGGGCCGCCCGCATTGCCCTGGGCACCGAGCTACCGGCCTGCTTTGCCAACCGGCCCGAGGTGGCCAACACCCTCCTGGCCTGCGGCCTGGCGGTGGATGACCCCCTGTGGCAGCTGCCCCTGCACCAGCCCTACCGAGCCATGATCGACAGCTCCGTGGCCGACCTCTCCAATATTTCAAACAGCTCCTACGGGGGCGCGATTACCGCCGCCCTGTTTTTGCAGGAGTTTGCCCGGCCCGAAATTCCCTGGGTGCACCTCGACCTGATGGCCTGGAATATTCGCTCCCTGCCCGGTCGCCCCGAGGGCGGCGAGGCCATGGGCATGCGGGCGGTGTTTGAGCTGATCAAGCAAACCGTGGCGGCGGGCTAGAGGCAGCGCTGCTGCGGCTCTGCCTAAAACTCCAGCTGCTCCCGGTAGAGCCCCTTCACCAGGTTGTCGAGCTGGTCGTCGGGGCAGCAGTCGATGAGAATGTAGAAGGCTTCCAGCAGTTTGGCGGCGCTGTCGCCCATCAGCGGGCTGAGCCCCCACACGTCCTGCACCCAATCCTGGGGTTCGGTGGCATCGAAGATCATGCGCTCAAGCAGCTGCTTGGCCTCGGCTTTAGAAATAGACATGGCTGACTGGGGGTAACTGACCTGGCCCATCTTATCGCGCTGGCCGACTGGGGTGGCCACCCAGGCCAAATGCGGCAGTCTCACGGTCACCGTCGATCGCAAGCCCTCAGAGTCACATCGGCGGTGCTTGCCTACAATGGTGCTAGCGAACGGCAACCGCCGTTCAAACCTTGCTAGCCCCAGAGACTTTGCCGAATGGTTGCCACCAACCCTACACTTCGCCAGCAGGTTGGGTTTGAAGACTACCTGACCCACCACGACGGCGGCGATCGCCCCCAAGAACTGATCGACGGAACGCTGATTGATATGCCGCCCCCGACCTGGATGCACATGCTAATCGCCAAGTTTTTGGTGCAGGTGCTAGATCAGGCGATTGTGGCAATTGGGCGAGATGATGATTGGACAACCCTGGCGGTGCCGGGGCAGCGCACGGGAGAAATGACCTCTCGCCTGCCAGATGTGGCCATCGTGCCGTTTCGCACCATTGATGACGTACTGGCCTCGGCAGTGTTGACGGCTCCAGCCCCGTTGGTGATTGAAATTGTCGGCCGGCAAGACGATTATTTGATCAAACTGGCTGAGTACGAGACCTTGGGCATTCCAGAATATTGGATTGTGGATTACCAGGGGCTAGGCGGCACTCGCTACATTGGTCGCCCCAAGCAGCCCACCATTTCGATCTACACGCTGATAGAGGGTGAGTACCAGGTAAGCTTGTTTAGGGCCGGGGAAGGGCTGAAATCTGCAATATTTCCAGACCTGGCGCTTAGCGCTGACGCCGTTTTCTCCGCAGGGCAGCCGAGGTATCTGCGATCAGATTGAACTGATATTTCAAGCTTATTTGATGGCATTCCTAAAAACGCTTGAATTTTGACTGAAGAAAATCAATAATACGGGCCTTGCTAAATAAGGTTATTGACTATTTGAGTCGCTACTCTTTTGAGCCGCAGAACCTACAAAGGAAAGTACATCAATGGAAGATCTTTTTTTGATTGAATAGACTTCATTACTCCAAATATATTTTGTGAAAACGTGTAAAAGTCATTTGTCACATGTTCGCATAATCGTTGAG
>DATIVG010000426.1:0-2192 GCA_035466075.1 Nodosilinea sp.
ACGAGTTGGGCCAGCCCCAGCCCGCCCTCTACGATGTCACCCTCCACTCACAAGAACCCCTGCCCGAAGCCTTCCATTCACTGATTGAGTTTGGCATTTTGGCTAGTCGCCGCGACCCCTTCGACCCTATGGAGAAGGCGCTTCAGCAAGTAGGGCAAGCCTACTTGTCCACCACTGAACATCTGCACGGCGACTGGCAGATGCGCCAGGAATACCCCCTGTCGCGGGATCTGCTGGCCATGTCTTGCGTGTGGGAGTCGCCCCAGGGAGAGCTGACCGTGGCAGCCAAGGGGGCCCCGGAGGCAATCGCCGAACTCTGCCACTTTGACCGCGATCGCCAGCAGGCCATGGCCACCCAAATTCAGGCCATGGCTGAGGAAGGGCTGCGGGTGCTGGGGGTAGCGCGAGGGCGCAAGGCGGCGGGTCATCCCCGCACCCACGACGCGGTGCTCGATTCGCCCGACCAGCTCCCCGATAGCCAGCACGCCTTTGAGTTTGAGTTTGTGGGGCTGGTGGGGCTAGCCGATCCGGTGCGGCCCACGGTGGCCCCTGCGATCGCAGAGTGCTACCGAGCGGGCATTCGCGTGATCATGATTACCGGCGACTACCCCGCCACCGCCTGCAATATTGCCGAGCAAATCGGCCTCACCCCCACCACCGAGGTGCTCACCGGCCCAGAGCTAGACCAGCTCAGCCCCGAGCAGCTCCAGAGCCGCATGGCCAGCGTCAATATTTTCGCCCGCGTGGTGCCCGAGCAAAAGCTGCAACTCGTCAACGCCCTCAAGCAGCGGGGTGAAATCGTCGCCATGACCGGCGACGGCGTTAACGATGCCCCGGCTCTCAAAGCTGCCCACATCGGCATCGCCATGGGCGAACGGGGTACCGACGTGGCCCGCGAAGCGGCGGATCTTGTACTGCTGGACGACGACTTTTCGGCCATTGTGGCCTCAGTGAAGCTGGGTCGCCGCATCTTCGACAACCTCAAAAAAGGCATGGCCTACACCCTGGCGGTACACATTCCCATCGCCGGTATTTCGCTGATCCCTGTGATCTTCCAGTGGCCCCTGGTGCTAATGCCCATCCACATCGCCTTTTTGCACCTGATCATCGACCCCGCCTGCACCATCGTCTTTGAGGCCGAACCGGCAGAGGCCGATGTGATGCACCGGCCCCCGCGACCGCCCAGGGAGCCGCTGTTTAACCGCCGCACCCTGCGTCTGGTGCTGTTGCAAGGGCTGAGCGTGCTGGCAGTGCTGGTGCTGGTCTTTGCAATCGCCTACTACCGGGGCCAGGGCGAGTTCGATGCCCGCACTCTGGCCTTTACGACGCTGATTATTGCTAATCTCAGCCTGATTTTGACCAACCGCTCCTGGTCGCGCCCGGCCCTGGCCACGTTGAACACGCCCAACCCGGCCCTCTGGTGGGTGCTAGGCGGCGGCGTGGTGTTTTTGGGGCTAGTTCTCTATGTGCCGCTGCTGCAAACCCTGTTTCGCTTCTCGACTCTGCACCCTATTGACCTGGCGATCTGCGTGGCGGCAGGAGTGCTGAGCACCCTCTGGTTTGAAGTGCTAAAGCTGTGGCCCCGTCGCAAGCGACCGGCCTAGCCCGTAAGGTTTGAGATGCCTGAGCATGGGCTTGAAACTGTTACAGCCAGGTCTGGTTGATCGGCAGCAGAGGCAGGGTATGGGGCACCACCGTCGAATTCGATTGCAGCTGGCTGTAGAGCAGAATTATAGCCATAGCCATGCTGGTTAGGACACTCAGAAACCCCAAAAACGTTTAAACGTTCGCCTGAAAAATGTCTTAACTCTACTGGCTACTGCTATACCTGATCGAGCTCCCGTGCGCCCACGACCACCAGCGCTGGCCGTTGACCCGAGAGCGGTGAGGTCTGGAGCTGGGCGATCGACGGTGCGGCTGTAGGCGGCCAGCGATTCCACCGCCCGTTCGTACTGGCGAATGCTGGCCGCTTACAGCACCTTCATGGTTTTGACCACCGATTGTAGGTCTTGGGTCGTGGCGATCTGGCGTTGCAGAAATTCCAGGGAAGGCATAGGTCACGACCTCCGCAGGGTTTGGCGGGCAACTTTTAGTAGGGCAGCGCGATCGCCCGTCGTCAACGCTTCCCTGGCATGAACTCGTTTGCAGACCTCGGGCAACTGGGCCGTCACCGCCTGACACAGCGTCCGTTC
>DATIVG010000427.1:0-5641 GCA_035466075.1 Nodosilinea sp.
CTGGGCAAACCACTGCACCGTATCCTGGGGCTGAAAGCGGCTAAACGGCCCGCGCAGGGCCCGGCGGCCGCGGGGGTAGTGGGTGACCAGCAGAGCCGGGTCAAAGCAGGCGTGGGTGACATTGCAGCGCCCGCCGCCCGAAATTCTGACCTTGGCCAGCGCCGCCCGCCCCGCCTCAAACACATGGATGGGCTGGCCGGGACAGGCCTCGGCGCAGGCGATCGCCCCAAACAGCCCCGCCGCCCCTGCCCCTACGACAATCACCGCAGCGTCATGGCTGGGGCCGGTGACCTCTGCCCTCACGGCAGACTCCCCGGCAAAAACACGGCGGAGCTGATCGCCCCCTGGCGCTGGGCGCGGCGGTAGAGGATCTCCAGCTTGCCGCCCGCCGCTTGAATGAAGGCCCGCTGGCGGCGGTACAGCCCCTGGAACAGATTGGTCAGCAGCAGCGCCCCCAGGGCCACCACCAGCCCCGCCGCCGTGGAGATCAGGGCCTCGCTGACCCCGGCGGTCACCCCCTGGGCCGCCGGGCCAGCGGTTTCGCCCAGGCGCAGGGTAGAAAAGGTGCGCATTAGCCCCAGCACGGTGCCCAGCAGCCCCAGCAGCGGCGCGATGCCCACCACCGTCTCAAACAGGGTCTGGAAGCGCTTGAGCAGGGGCAGTTCGGCCTGGGCTGCACTCTCCAGGGCGAGGCGAAATTCTTCGGGGGTGGCATCGCCCAGGGTGAGGGCGGCCAAAAAAATGCGGGCGATGGGCAGCTGGGGGTACTGCTTTAATTTTGCGATCGCACGTTGGGGGCTCTGGTCAAACATGCTCAGCACCTGGGGCACCAGCCCCCGCTGCTCGCGGCTCACCCGCCACCAAAACCAGCCCCGCTCCACCGCCAACGCCAGCGTCAGCAGCGAGCACAGCAGCAGCGGCACCATCACCACGCCACCCGCCGCAAACCAGTTATCCATAGCGCCGATGCCCTAACCCTGGAACCCAACTATGATACTGGCCTTGGTAGGGCTATGGTTCAAGGGGCAGGGCAGAAGGCCATCCCTCGAACCCTAAATCGTGCCGGGGAAATGCTCAATCTGGGCGTAGCCGCTAAACACCAGCTGATTGCCCTGGGTTTCCAGTCGGTTGACCCGCAGCATCACCCCGTCGAGGTTAAAGCGCTCCAGATCGACCATGCGGTTGAGCACCTCGGCAAAGCCCCTGGTGAGGGTGGCCGAGATCGACAAGATAGACTCCGGAATGCCCTCCGGCAAAAACTCAGCATCGGCAAAAATAATCCGTCGCCGCTTCTCCACCGTCACCTTGGCCGCCAGCTGAATCGGCACATCCTTGCGGTTGGGCAGGTCGGTGAGCGCCGAAATCTTCACCGCCTGGTCGGGCAGCAGGGTGATGTGGATATTGCGAAAGGTGACCGGGTCGCCCCCCGACAGAGTGGTGACGGCCTCATCGGTGACGCCCTCCAGGTGCTGACGCACCAGCTCCGCCTCAAAGGCGCGGTTGATGGCATCTTCGTTGAGCACCACCTGGGCCACCGCCTGGGTGGGCTGGCGCAGGCGAATCTTGCCGCCGATAGCCGCGCCCACGTCGATGGACACGGCATCGGTCTCAAACATCATCTCTGCCGCCTCAAATTCTTTGCGAATAATCAGGCCGCGCCCTTCCATGCGGAAGCTGTCAATGGTGCCCTGGAGCAGCTTGCTAGAGGGAGAACAGCGCACCGCCACTTCAACCTCATCGCTGTGGCTGAAGAGGTGACGCAGCGACTGGGTAGCCACAGAGTTAAGCATCCGTTCACCAAAGTCATTGGACCCTTTGGACTGAAACCCGGTAAAGCCACCGAACATAGAGGTTAGTACCAATCCAACACCCCTAATGTTGTAACAAAATATAAAGCCCCATGACAGACTTCTTTACAATTTCGGCCCTGGGGCTGGTCTTCAAACCCGCCTAGACGGCTGCCGCCGCCGGGGTAAACCGACCGCTGGCGAGCGGGCGGCCCAGGGCATTGGCCAGGGGGCCAAGGCTGTGAACCAGCTCAACCATTCCTTCTAGGGTAAGGGCTTGGCGGGCATCTGAGACAGAGGATTCTGGTACCGGGTGGCATTCGACGATCAGCCCATCGGCTCCGGCGGCAATGGCGGCCCGGGCCAGATCGGGCACCAGCTCACGCTTGCCCGCGGCGTGGCTGGGGTCAACCATCACCGGCAGGTGGGTCAATTGCTTGAGCGCCACCACCGCCCCCAGGTCGAGCACGTTGCGGGTGTAGGGGTCAAAGCTGCGAATGCCCCGCTCGCAGAGCACCACGTTGGGGTTGCCGTGGCTGAGGATGTACTCCGCCGCCATGACAAACTCTTCGATGGTGGCGGCCAGCCCCCGCTTGAGCAGCACCGGCTTGTCGATGCGGCCCAGGGCCTTGAGCAGGTCGAAGTTTTGCATGTTGCGGCTGCCCACCTGGAGCACGTCCACATGGGCCACCAGGGCCGGAATCTGGTCGATGGCCATGACCTCGGAGATCACCGGCACCGCAAACCGCTGGCGCAGGTCGGCCAAAATGCGCAGACCGGCCTCTCCTAGCCCCTGGAAGGCGTAGGGCGAGGTGCGCGGCTTGAACACCCCGCCGCGCAGGCCCTGGACGGGCCCCAGGGCCAGGTGGCGGGCCACCTGCTCCATCTGCTCGGCGCTTTCTACGGCGCAGGGGCCGCCGACAATCAGCAGCGCCTCGCCGCCGACGGTGACCTGGTCGCTGAGGGCAATGACAGAGCGGTGGTCGGGGCTAGTTTTGCGGGTCAAAACAGCATCTTGCATAGGAAAAACCTGGGGAATGAACAGTTGGGAATTGGGCGCGATCGCAGGTAACACACAGGCACAGACAACAAAAAACCCGGAGCCTGGGGCCCCGGGTCAGGTGAGACGGATAGGACAACCTATCCCCGCCAGCCTGACCCGGGGGTGCTAAAAAAGCCGTAGTACCAGCTAGCCAAGGGCCAGCAGAGAGCCGTGAGAGCCATCGTCATGGAGTAAGTCATCGGGGAGATAGCGGGCCTAAAACAACAAAACCACCAAAAACAAAACCGCAGAGGGTAAGCTCTGCGGTTCACAGGGTTGACAGCACCAGCTGTGCTCACGACCTGTGAACCGAGGGCTGCCACCAAAAATAAAATGCTTTTGCCAAAGTCACCATGACTGCGCCGTTTGCCTAGCGTTTTTTAACTATCAAGATCTGGCCCAGCGGTTTTCGCCAGGCGATAGATGCAATCTAACAGGGCTGAGCGGGAGCGTCAACCGCCGGGCAGCACCGATGCCCTTTCAGAAGCGTCTCCCGGAAATTACTGACGCGCCCAAATCATGGGTTTTGCGGAGGGCGGCGAAAACCCGTAAACCTAGGATAAAGACAGCTGGATAGTCATAAAGCTGCTGTGAAGCCAGGCTCTCCAACCCTTCGGTAACACCAGCCGGGAGACCGCGATGATTTGGGAACTTTGCATTCGCTACGCCAACGGCACCGAGGCCGTGTTGAGCGTATTCCACAGTTTGGAAATGGCCCAAAACCGGGTCGATAAGCTCTACGCCGAGGGCTACCCCATGCATGTTGCCTACGTGGTCAGGCCCGGGGTTAGACCCGGCATCGGGCCCGGCTGCACCGCCTAGACCCAGGCAGCTGGGCGGCGGCGATCACACGGTCATGATGTCTTTTTCCTTGGCGGCCAGGGCTTCGTCGAGCTTGGCGATGTATTTGTCGGTGAGCTTCTGAATTTCATCCTGGGCGTCGCGGGATTCATCTTCGGAGATGTCGCTAGCTTTCTCTAGCTTTTTGACGGCGTCGATGCCGTTGCGGCGCTGGTTGCGAATGGAGACCCGCCCCTCCTCGGCCACTTTGCCTGCGGTTTTGACAAACTCCTTGCGGCGCTCGCTGGTGAGGGGGGGAATGTTGAGGCGAATGACTCGACCGTCGTTGTTGGGGGTGAGGCCCACGTCGGACATGGAGATCGCCTTTTCGATGGTGGTCAGGCTGCTGGCGTCGTAGGGCTGAATCATCAGCGTGGTGGAGTCGGGAATGGAGATGTTGGCCATCTGCTTGAGGGGAGTTTGGGCGCCGTAGTAGTCGATCTCGATGCGGTCTAGCAGCGAGGAGTTGGCGCGACCGGTGCGAATGGTATTGAAGTTGCGCTGGGTGGCTTCAATGGACTTCTGCATCTGGTCTTCGGTTTCAAGCAAAATATCGTCAACTGACATCACAGTCCTCTCTTACAATCGTGCCGATCGACTCGCCCATCAGCGCCCGCTTGATGTTTCCGGGTACCGATAGGTCAAATACCATGATAGGGATCTTGTTGTCTTTGCAAAGTGCGATCGCAGTGCTGTCCATCACCTTGAGGTCGTGCTGGAGCACGTAGCCGTAGGTGAGGGTGCGAAAGCGTTTGGCATCCGCATTTATTTTAGGGTCGGAGTCGTAGACGCCGTCAACCTTGGTGGCCTTAAACACCACTTCGGCGTTGATCTCAGCCGCTCGCAGGGCGGCGGTGGTGTCGGTGGTAAAAAACGGATTGCCGGAGCCTGCCCCAAAAATAACCACCCGGTTTTTTTCCAGGTGGCGAATGGCGCGGCGGCGAATGTAGGGTTCGGCGACCTCCTGCATGGCAATGGCCGTCTGCACCCGGGTGGGCACCCCCATGCGCTCTAGCGAATCCTGCAGGGTCATGGCGTTCATCACCGTGGCAATCATGCCGATGTAGTCGGCGGTGGCCCGATCCATCCCGGCGGCCGAGCCTTTGATGCCGCGAAAAATATTGCCAGCCCCCACCACCACGGCGATTTCAATATCTTCTTTAATCACTTCGGCAATCTCGGCGGCAATGGTTTCTACCACGTTGGCGTCAATGCCGTAGTCCATGTCGCCCATCAGGGCTTCGCCGCTCAGTTTTAACAGCACGCGCTTATAGGGTTTATCCATATAGGTGGTATCCATAGGAGGCTGGTGTAGTAAGGTCTAGAAGTCCCACCCCACTATACCTACTTCCCCCGCCATGATGGCTACTGCGCTTGTGCAAATTGGACTGGTAGCCGCCTGGCTGGCAGTCGTTGGGGGAGTGGCCGAGGGGCTGCGGCGCGCCACCGACCTGGACACCGAAATTACCCGCAAAATCGTACATATTGGGGCCGGCCACGTCATATTGCTGGCCTGGTGGCTGCGTACCCCCACCTGGATGGGCATAGCGGCGTCGGCCGTGTTTAGCGGGGTGGCGCTGCTGTCCTACCGACTGCCAATTTTGCCGGGGGTCAATGGCGTTGGGCGGCAGAGCCTGGGTACGTTTTTTTACGCGGTCAGTATCGGTGTGCTGACCGCTCTGTTTTGGCCCCTGGGGGCACCCCAGTACGCGGTCTTGGGCATTTTGGTGATGACCTGGGGCGACGGGCTGGCGGCGCTGGTGGGGCAAAATTTTGGCCGCCATCCCTACCAGGTTTGGGGCAACCAAAAGAGCTGGGAGGGCAGTCTGGCGATGGTGTTGGCCAGCTTTGTGGTCAGCGGCCTGGTGCTGGGCTCAACGGCGGGCTTTACCGCCACCGTGGGGGCGACGGCGGCGGTGGTTGCGATCGCAGCTACCCTGCTAGAGACCCTCTCGTTTTATGGCCTCGACAA
>DATIVG010000428.1:0-5999 GCA_035466075.1 Nodosilinea sp.
TGATACTTGGTTTTTCACCCTTCAGCTTACAAAGCCCCTCCTTTCCTTATCCCGAACTCAGGTTGAGTAGCCACGGTGGGGCTCTTTTCTGCGGCCATAAAAAGCCCGCCGGGGGAAACCGGCGGATTTGGGCTTCGTAGCAATTGGGGGTCAGAATATTGGCAAGGAGAGTTGATCGAGATCCTAGGGTGGTTTCGCTTTCGAGTAAACGTTAAAGACTGCGCTGCTGATGTCTCTTGGTCAATTGCCACGGAACCATCATGAATAGCATGGCAACCCAGACCAGAAAGACAATCGCTACGATCCTTTCGGGCCAGGGGCCCAGAACATCGATCAGGGTCGCCTGGGTGGGGGCCGCATTGCCGACAAAGCCGTAATTAAACCCAAAGGCAATATTGATGGGCAGGACGATGGCCAGGTAAGGGAAAACTGCCAGCATTGAGCCGAGACAATCGCGCCAGGTGGGGCGAAAGTGATGTACGGCGATGTCGTAAATGGCTGTGCCAGCGATAGCGCCATGGCTGAGCCAGAAAAACCAAAAATTGGGGCTGGCAGGGCCATCGGCTAGAGCTGGGGTGAGAAACCCTTGAATCGAAAGTCCCAAGCCGCCGAAGTAGGAAAGGCTGCGGTAAAAGCGGCGATCGGTTAGCAGCACCGCTGAGGCATTCAACCAGGTCAAATCGCAGACGTGGAGCGGCAGGGCATGGTACCAGTTGATCGGGCTGGCCAATAATTCCCAGCCATTGGCAAGGAGCCACAACAGTAAACTGACAACCCCCAGGGTGCGATCGCACCAGGAGCGTTGTTGGGGAACATGATAGCGTCGGCCTAGCCCCACTAGAATAATCGTGAGGATGGCCAATCCTAGCAAAGCCTTGAGGTGGGTGGGGGAATAGGGGCGAAATTCGTGGCTCAGCCATCCGAAGCTCGTCAAATCTATGTTTAGTGCGAGCATTCGTAGATCGTCATGAGGTTCCTTTATCCATAAGGGTTTCAGGAGTTTTCTGCACCACCAATAGCCCATACCTCCTACCGAGTCATGTCCTGTTATATAACTAAATCGGTATCTGTTCGCGTGTCCCCGACGCTGGCCTGGTCGATCTGAGCGGTGGCGACATTGAGCGAGGCAATTAAGGTCTGGGTGCCATGGCGGATGTACTCAAACTCGACTTTCTCGCAGCGCCCTGGCTTCATGTCCAGATCAGGCATGGTGCGTTCCAGGGCTTGAATGCCGATCATCTCGTCGAGGCTATAGGTTAATTCACCGCGCTCAGCTCGCTCAGCGGCCTGCTCGTAGGCCCTAAAGTAGTGAGCTGCGATTTGAGGCAATTTAGTTTCCTTAGCGCTGAAGCACAGTGCCATCTGAGAGCGATTCCCGACCATTCTTTACGACCTGTTGACTCTGGCAGTAAGGACAATCCATGAGACTGAAGTAGTTGCACTGCAGTCATTTTACTCATCACCGCCTAGCAGACCAGTGCCGCACCGCCACCCCGGTGGTATTCCCCGTTCTCTCTCCCCTTTTTTATCGCCTATCTGTTGCCTATCTATCCCCTATCTATCGCCCCAGAGCGACCTAAGTTCTGCCCCCAGGCACAGGCCCCCAGCGCCAAAATCAGACATTCTAAACCGTAAGACCGACGGCTCGACGGGGGCTAGCCGGGCCGCTGCGTGGTGGCCCGCCGCCCTGGCGCGGTCGTAAATCATGGCAAGGAGACATCGTGAATAGAGTATTAGGCCTTGTGCTGGGCGGCGGTGCCGGAACCCGCCTCTACCCCCTGACCAAAACCCGCGCCAAACCCGCCGTGCCCCTGGGCGGCAAGCACCGGCTGATCGACATTCCGATCAGCAACTGCATCAACTCCGATATCTCCCAAATCTACGTCCTCACCCAGTTCAACTCCGCCTCCCTCAACGCGCACATCTCGCGCTCCTACAGCTTTTCTACCTTTCAGCAGGGGTTTGTAGAGGTGCTCGCCGCCCAGCAAACCCCGGAAAACCTCGACTGGTTTCAGGGCACCGCCGATGCCGTCAGGCAGTACCTGTGGCGGCTCGAAAGCATGAATGTGGATGAATATTTGATTCTCTCCGGCGACCACCTCTACCGCATGGACTACCGCGACTTTGTGCGCCACCACCGCCAGACCGGGGCCGATATCACCCTGTCGGTGGTGCCCATGGATGAGACCCGCGCCTCCAGCTTTGGCCTGATGAAAATTGACGACGCTGGCCGCATCATCGACTTTAGCGAAAAGCCCAAGGGCGACGCCCTGCGCGCCATGCAGGTGGACACCACCACCCTCGGACTCTCCCCCGACGACGCCAGGGCCAAACCCTACATTGCCTCCATGGGCATTTACCTGTTTAAGCGTGAGGTACTGATCGACCTGCTCAACCAGCAGCCCGAGCAGGCCGATTTTGGCAAAGAGATCATCCCCAACTCTGCCCAAAACTACAACGTGCAGGCCTACCTGTTTGACGACTACTGGGAAGACATTGGCACCATCCAGTCGTTTTTTAACGCCAACCTGGCCCTGGTCAAACAGCCCGATCCGCTGTTTAGCTTCTACGACGAGGCGGCCCCGATCTACACCCGCGCCCGCTATCTGCCCCCGACCAAATACCTCAAGTGCGACATCAGCCAGTCGATGGTGAGCGAAGGGTGCGTGCTCAAGGAGTGCCGCATCACCAACTCGGTGATTGGCATTCGCTCCCGCATTGAGTCGGGCTGCACCATCGAAGACAGCCTGATCATGGGGGCCGACCACTACCAGGACAACTTTGAGCGGAGCAGCAACTGCGATCGCACCACCGTACCCCTGGGCATTGGGGCCAACAGCACCATTCACCACGCCATCATCGACAAAAACGCCCGCATTGGCTGCAACGTGCAAATTCTCAACAAAGATCGGGTCGAAGAGGCCGACCGCGAAGACGAGGGGTTTTGCATTCGCAGCGGCATCATCACCGTGCTGGGCGGGGCCACCATCCCCGACGACACCGTGATCTAGGGGGCAATGGGCAGCATGTTGGCGCCCGCTGGGCCGCAAGGGGCCAAAAAATGCCGCCGACCCCGGTGGGGATCGACGGCAGGGCTAGGGTGGTGAGGTGGCGAACCCGAAGGCCCTAGACCCGCGCTGGGGCCTTTTGCCACTCGGTGTGGAAGGTGCCTTCCTTATCGACCCGCACGTAGGTGTGGGCCCCAAAGTAGTCGCGCTGGGCCTGGGTGAGGTTTTGGGGCAGGCGATCGCGCCGGTAGCTGTCGAAGTAGTCGAGGGACGCGCTAAAGGCCGGTACCGGAATGCCAAAGGTGGCCGCCATGGCGATCACCTCGCGCCAGGCGGTCTGGCGGTCGAGAATGGTCTGCTTAAACTCGGGGGCCAGCAGCAGGTTGGGCAGGCTGGGGTTTTCGTCGTAGGCGTGCTTGATTTTGTTCAAAAATCCGGCCCGGATAATGCAGCCGCCCTTCCAGATGCGGGCGGTTTCGCCCAGGTTGACGTCGTACTCGTAGTGCTGGGAGGCGGCACCAATCAGCGCCATGCCCTGGGCGTAGGAGCAGATCTTGGAGCAGTACAGCGCGTCGCGGATTTTGTTGACCATGGTTTTGACGTCGCCGTCAAAGCTGGCGGTGGGGCCGTTGAGCTGCTTGGAGGCCGCCACCCGCTCCTCTTTGATCGAGGACATGATGCGGGCATTGACCGCCGCCGTAATGGTGGGAATGCCCACCCCCAGCTCCAGGGCGCTCATCACCGTCCAGCGACCGGTGCCCTTTTGCCCGGCGGCGTCCATGATCAGCTCCACCAGCGGCCCGCCGGTATCGCTGTCGATGTTGGTGAAGATGTCAGCGGTGATCTCAATTAAAAAAGAGTTGAGTTCGTCGGTGAGGTTCCACTCGCTGAAGACGTTAAACAGCTGGTCGTGGTTGAGGCCGAGGACGCTTTTCATCAGGTCGTAGGCTTCGGCGATCAGCTGCATGTCGCCGTACTCGATGCCGTTGTGCACCATTTTGACGTAGTGGCCCGCACCCCGGGGGCCAATGTAGGTGACGCAGGGGCCGTCATCCACCTGGGCGGCAATTTTTTTGACGATCGGCTCGATCGAGTCGTAGGCGGCGCGGGTGCCGCCGGGCATGAGGCTGGGGCCGAGCAGGGCTCCCTCTTCGCCGCCGCTGACGCCCATGCCAATAAACCGCAGGCCGGTGGATTCGAGATCCTTGGTGCGGCGCTCGGTGTCTTCGTAGAGGGAGTTGCCGCCGTCCATGATCATGTCGCCGTCGTCGAGCAGGGGACGCAGCTGGTCAATCACCGCATCGACGGGCCCGCCCGCTTTGACCATGACCAAAATGCGGCGGGGGCGCTCCAGGGACTCGACAAACTCCTCAAGGCTGTAGGCGGCCTTGACGTTTTTGCCCTGGGCGCGGGTGGCCATAAATTTTTCGGTCACGGCGGCGGTGCGGTTGTACACCGCCACCGGAAAGCCTTTGCTTTCAACGTTGAGGGCCAGGTTCTCGCCCATGACGGCGAGGCCGATTACACCAAAACTCTGTGCCATATCTATCTCTCGGTAACGGTTCGGTCGAAGGTGGAAAACGAAATGCTAGGAAGATCTATGGAGAAACTATGGAGCGAGCGGATTAGTAGGACATTAATGGACGGGGCTTTTACGGCAAGGTGCGATCGCACCAAAAACTGTCAACAGCCTAAACAACTTTTTCCCGATGGCTATGCTCCCAAAGGTTTTCTTTAGGTGTGCCGCCCAAAAGCCAGGAATTCCTGACCTTCAGAGCCCGGTAATCTCCCCCAGGGCTATGGCTCTTGGCCCTTAGCCCCTGCCTATGATGGGTCTGTAGGCTAGGTAGTCTCAGTTACCTAACTCAGTCCTCGTAGGTTGGGTGAAACGAAGTGTTCGCGCAGCGTCTCCAGAGGAGAAACCCCAACGTCAGAGCTGGTTTTGTTGGGTTCTGCTGTCGCGCCACCCAATCTACAAATTTAGGTTTAACAGAGTACTAGACCCCTCATTCAGGGGAAACGGTGATGAATCAGATCAAAACCCTTGCGCTTCTGGCTCTGCTGTCGGGGCTGCTGGCCGGCCCCGGCTATCTGATCATTGGCGGGCCGACGGGCATCTTGATCGGCCTGGCCCTGGCGGCGGAGCTGGCCAAGGTGTCGGTGGGTGAACGACCGCCGGGGAGCGGAGAGAATTTTGAGTTTTGAATTTTGAATTCAAGCCCTAGGTGTTTCCCTTCCTCCCGTCCACCGTAGTTTTTCTCAAATTCTGTAGCCCCTGAAGCTGTTGAATTGTGGAAGTACCGCAACAATGACGTTACGTTGTGACGTTCTCTCAATTTGGCTATGAAACTCCTTTCTCCCTCTGCGCTGGCAACGGCAGCGGCCACCGCCGCCCTGATTGCCGCAGCGGCTCTGCCAGGAAACGCGGCCGGTTGCCCGTTTGCCCAGTTTGACACCCCCCAGACTGCGGCTGCGGGCGACGCCTGGGGCGGCAGTGGGTCGGCATCCCCCGATCGCCATGCGCTGGGGGCGGCCCTCGGCGGGCTAGCTACCCTGGCGGCGCTGCTGAGCGGTGCGACGGTGTTGGTGCGCCAGCAGCAGGCGGCTGGAGTAGCAGCGGCCAATGCCGCCGCCCTGGAGTCTGAGGTAGACCTCGGGGCGCTCGCCATCGAAACTGTTTTGGTGGTCGAGCCGGCTGAAATTGAGAGTGAGGTGGCCCTGGCCTACCGGCGTTAGATCGGCTTGGTTAACAATCTCCTTGAGTAGCTGAATGGGGCTGGCCGTTGGTCAGCCCTTTTTTTGTCTTTTTTAATCAGATCTGTTGTGGTATGGCTATAGCCAGTCCGGTTAAGAGGACGTTTGAAAAGTCCTATTTCTTGTAGCCAAAGTGGAGATCCCCCTAAATCCCCCTTAAAAAGGGGGACCTTTAACCCCCCTTTTTAAGGGGGGCGGGGGGGATCAGCAGGTGACTAAAGCTACAGCAAACTGCTT
>DATIVG010000429.1:0-2250 GCA_035466075.1 Nodosilinea sp.
GAGGAGGACCCCACCCTGCGCCAGGTGTGGGTGGTGGGGGAGGTGTCGAGCACTAACTCCCACGCCAAGGGGCTGTTTTTTACCCTCACTGACCCCGACACCAAGGCCGCCATCAACTGCGTGGCCTGGCGCAGTCAGCAGGCGCGGCTGACGGCTCAGCCGGCGGTGGGTGACCAGGTGATTGCCCTGGGCTCGGTGAAGGTGTACCCCCAGCGCAGCAGCTACCAGCTGACGGTGTGGCAGGTGCTGCCCGGCGGCGACGGGCTCAAGGCCCTGCGCTACCGGCAGCTGCGCCAGCGCCTCGCCGCCGAGGGCCTGTTTGACGTTGAGGTGAAGCGGCCCCTGCCCGCCCTGCCCCAGACCATTGCGGTGGTGTCGTCGCCCCAGGCCGCCGCCTGGGGCGATATCCAGCGCTCTCTGCGGCAGCACCATCCGGGGCTGCACGTTCTGTTTTCCCCGGCTACGGTGCAGGGCGACACCGCCCCGGCCTCGATCGTGGCGGCGATGGAGCGGGTGGCCGCCGATGGCCGGGCCGAGGTGGTGATTTTGGCCCGCGGCGGCGGCGCCAGCGAAGACCTGGAGTGCTTTGACGACGAGCGGGTGGTGCGGGCGGTGGCCAACTGCCCGGTGCCGGTGGTGACGGGCATTGGCCACCAGCGCGACGAATCCCTGGCGGATCTGGCGGCGGATCTGTGCGCCCACACGCCAACGGCGGCGGCGACTGCGGCAGTTCCGGCCCTGGCCGATCTGGTCGATGCCCACCGGCAGCGGGTGGAGACCGTCAAAGCCGTGGTGGCAGATCACCTGCTGGAGGCCCAGGGCGATGTCCATCGGCTGGGTCAACGCCTGCTGCGCATTCGCCTCGATCAGCGGGTGCAGCAGCAGCAGCAGCACCTCAAACAGCTGAAGCGGCGGTTGGTGCACGGCACGCAGATGGAGCTCAGGCAGGCCTGCGATCGCACCCAAGCCCTGCGTAGCCACCTGCTCACCCTCGACCCCGACACCGTGGTCAGGCGCGGCTATGCCCTGGTGCGCGATGAGGCCAACCAGCTCGTCACCCAGGCCGCCGCCGTCACCCCCGGCCAAGTTCTTAACGTCAAGCTCGCCCAGGGCCAATTGACGGTCTCCGTCACCGCAGTCCATCCTCCGCCCGAATGAACGAAGGGCAAGGCTGGACTCAGATCTCCATCAACCACACGCCATGATTCCGACATCAATGCTCTGATAGCCTTCCCCCACTCCCCCACTCCCCCACCTTCCCCATCTCCCTCACCCCCCCTACACCCCTACACCCTTACACCCCCACTCCCCTCCCCATGCCCAAAAAAACCACCCTCACCGAAACCTGGAACTACGAAGCCACCGTCGCCACCATCGAGGGCATCATCGCCGATCTCGAGTCGGGCAACCTGCCCCTGGCCACGGTGCTGACCCAGTTTGAGCAGGCCGTCCAGGCGCTCAACCAGTGCGAAACCTATCTGCACGAAAAGCAGCAGCAGGTGGATTTGCTGATCGAAACCCTGGCGGATAACTAAGGCCTGGATGGCCCTAGCTGAGCCACAGCAGCCCGGTGTAGAGGGTGGCCCCGCCCAAAAACGACCAGAAGCAGCTCTGCTGGGGGTCGGGCAGCTCGCGCTTGAGAATGTTGAGAATGGTGCTGCCCGACAGAAATGCGCCGGTCAGGGCGATCGCCAGGGCATTGAGCTGGGTGAGGGTAGCTGCGATCGCACCCGCCACAATCGCCCCGGTCAGCAGCCAGCGACCCTGGCGGTCGTAGAGGGTTTTGTGGTGCTCCCGCAGGGCGCGATCGACAATCAAAAAATGCAGCGCCACCGCCACAAAGAAAATCAGAGTTTGCCTCAAAGAATCCGACCCCAGGCTCAGCAGCATGTAGCCAAAAATGGCGTTTAGCAGGGCATAGGCAGCGATGTGAAGCCAAAAAATCAGGCTGGTGTCGGTATGGCTCACCCGTGGGGAGGTCAGCACCAGACGGTCGAGGCCGTAAAAAAACGTCAACCCCGCCAGGGCCAGCGCATAGACAGAATTTTCTAAGGCCCCAAATCCGGGCAAAGATGCCTGACTAAGTTCTATCTGGGCGCGGCCCAAAGCCGGAAACACCCGGAGAAAAATGAACCCAATCGAAACCCCACCGGCAAAGGAAAAACAGCGCCGACCAGCAAATCTCCCGCCCAGATTGACCGCAGGTAAAAATGCATGGACTAGCGCCAAAGCAACGGCCAGACTAATACC
>DATIVG010000430.1:0-4299 GCA_035466075.1 Nodosilinea sp.
GCTATGACCTGAAGCTAGACTACAGCGCAGAACCCGTGCCGCCCCTATCTGAGGCCGATGCAAATTGGTTTCGCAATAGAGAAGCAACAATTTCATCGTAGACAGTCTACTTTCACCCTAAATGAGGCGTTTCCAGAGCCAGGTCGGCAGTCAGTCGTTACCCTACTCGCCTACCATTACCTGTCATCGCTGGACGACTACACCGGGGGTATGGCCGGTTGTGGCCCCGGTGTAGTCGCTACCGATCGCACCCCAGAGCCAGCACCCCGTTTTGGCCGCCAAAGCCAAAGCTCAAGCACAGAGCCGCATCCAAAGCCGTCGCAGTTGACTCAACCACCAGGTTTGGATAAACGCTCTGGCCGCGAAATCCGACATTCGGCGGCAGCATCTGATGTCGTAGCGCCAGCAGGCACAGCGCCGCCCCGATCGCTCCCGAGGCTCCCAGGGTGTGTCCGGTCGCTCCCTTCGTTGAGCTCATCCCCGGCGGCTGAGAAAATCCCTCGCTCAGCAGCCGCACCTCGTGGTCATCGTTGAGCCGCGTGCCGGTGCCGTGGGCATGCACGTAGCCCACCTGCCCCGGCTCCAGGCCGCTGTAGTAAAGGCAGTTCTTGAAAGCCAGCCGACTGCCCCGCAGCTCGGGGTCGGGGGCAGTGCGGTGATAGGCATCGGTGCTAAAGCCAGCCCCGAGAATGCAGCCGTAGGGGGCGGGCCCGGCCCGGTCCGCCAGGGCGGCCTCCGACTCCAGCACCAGCACGGCAGCGCCTTCCCCCAGCACCAGCCCTTCGCGGTGAGGGGCAAAGGGATAGCAGCCGGTGGTAGCCAGCGCCCCCAGCTGCTCAAACCCCGCCAGGGTGAGGGGGGTGATGGGGGCTTCGGCGGCCCCGACTAAGACGCGATCGCACCTCCCCCACCGCACCAGCTCATACCCCTGAAAAATCGCCGTCAGCCCCGTGGCGCAGGCCGCCATCGGGGCCTGCACCGGCCCCAGAGATTTGATCTGGCGCGCCACCGATATCGCCGCCATGTGGGGGAGTGCCTCCAGCCACGGATTTTCGGCCCAGGTGGGCTGTCGGGCCATGCGCTCCCAGCGGCCCTGAAACCCCCGGCTAGAGCCAATCACCACGCCGCAGTCGGGCAGCTCGGTGGGCAGGTGGGCATCTGCGATCGCACCCGCCACCGCCACCCTCAGCAGGTCCTCCAGATCCGCCGGGGTAGACCCCACCATCGCCAGGGGTCGAGGCGGCAGCTCCGCAAACGGCTGTCCCAGTCGAATTCCCGATCGGCCCGCCAAAATGCCTTCCCAGGTTGCCGCCGGGGTCCGACCCAGGGCCGTCACCAGGCCCAGGCCCGTCACTACCACCCGGTGCGGCTCTTGAGCGCCCACCCTCTACGGCCCAGTCGCTAACCTACTCGGTCTTGAGATTTTCTAGCCCCGCCACCACCCGGGCCGACTCAATCCGGTCGCCCTGCTGAATGGCATCCACCGTCTCCATGCCGCTGGTCACGTAGCCAAACACCGCATAGCTGCCATCCAAAAAGGGCAGCTCCGCCAGGGTGATATAAAACTGCGCCGAGGCGGAGTCCACCGCCTGCGATCGCGCCATGGCCACCGCCCCGCGGGTGTGGGGCAGTTCCGGGGCCTCAGCAATGCGGGCCTCCTGCAGGGTCTGGCTGTAAATCGGCTGCGCCGCCCCCGCCGGTTTAATTTCTAAAGGCACGTAGCGCGGAGCCTGGCTGTCGGGGTCAATAAAGCTGCCCGTACCCAGCTGCTGAGCGGGCACGTTTGGGTCTTTGCTCTGGGGGTCACCCCCCTGAACTACAAAGGGTTCAGGCTCCCGCACCACCCGGTGAAACACCAGACCGTCGTACACCCCCCGATTCACCAGATCCACAAAATTACCGGCGGTAATCGGGGCGTTCTCCCCGTCCAGCTCCATCACAATCGGGCTACCGTTGACCACCATCTCCACCGTGGCCGAGCCCTCCAGCACCGGCAGACCCGCCGCCGGTGCCACCGCCACGTCAGCCACCCCTGGGGCAGGGGCCACCTCACCGGCAGGCGCATCCAGGCTGGTGGAGTTGGCGCAGGCGCCAAGCCACAGGGTCAGTACGGCGGCCAGAGCCAGGGTCAAGGGGCGCAAATGCAGTGCCATCAGTACGTCGCTTCCTAAAAATTCAACCAACCGCCCATGTTATCGCAAGGGCGTGACTACCGGAGTACCCCCGCCCCCGGATCCCTCATAATCCCTAAAGCCCTTCCAGCGGCACCTGCAAAAACCGGGCCAGCTCTGCCCCCTGGTTTTCCAGTTCCGACAGCGGAATCGGCTGCCCCACCCGAGTCAACGGAATATCGGGCCGACCCTTGATTCGCAGATAGAGAGCCCGCTTGGGGTTGAGCCCTTCTTTGATCGCCACCCGCACCGCCGTCACATCTTCGAGGGGGTGATTAAACTCAATGCGGCGGTTTTCGCCCCAAAAGCCATGGCGCACGATCTCCAGACGGTTGCTGGCCTTGTCAAACTGGTTGTAGCCGCCCCCCACATCCAGGCCAATGATCACCCACAAAAAGGTAGCCAGCCCCAGCGCCGCCACCCCGTAAAACCCCATGGCAATACCCTGGGGAATAAACACCAGCTGGGTGGGGTCGGCAAAGGGCAGCAGATTGGTTTTGAGATAGCTAGAGGCTCCCGCCAGGGCAAAGCCCAGCCCCCCCAGCGTCAGCACCACAGCCCAGAAGATATTGCTCAGTCGGCGGGCCCCCAGCACGGTGCGCTTCAAGGTCTCAGATTGGGTAGAAGAAATGGAGGCAGTCATAGGGGTTTAACAGCAGCTCAGAGATAAAACTGGATAATGAAACTGGTATAGACAACCGTACTCTATATAAACATCGCACAGCACACGCATCCTACAGGCCAAGCCGCCCTGGCTCCAGCCCAGACGACTCGGTTCGCAATCCTGCCCCGGCCAAGGGCCTCTCTACCAAGGGCCTGACCGACAACCTGAGAAATTGCGTGTCAGATTGTAAAAAATTAGAACACTCCTTATCATAAATAGAAACCTGGCCCCTCGAAGCCTGGCTTCAGGGGTTGCTGGTGCGACTCAGACAGGGCAATTGCTATTGGAGCCGGAATATTTTTTTCCCTGGCTCTAATATCTGGAATACTTAGTAGTTACTAACCCCTGCTCTGAGGTAATGCTCTGCCAGACTAGTCTGGATCCAACAGAGCCGCGACCTTATGGATTGGATGTCATATAAAGAGGATTTGACATGACCATAGCAATGGGACGCGCGCAAGCCCAGCGAGGATGGTTCGACGTCCTTGACGACTGGCTAAAGCGCGATCGCTTTGTCTTTATCGGGTGGTCCGGCATTTTGCTATTTCCCTGCGCCTTCATGGCGGTAGGGGGGTGGCTGACCGGCACCACCTTTGTGACCTCCTGGTACACCCACGGCCTCGCGTCGTCGTACCTAGAAGGTGCTAACTTTTTGACCGTCGCCGTCTCCACCCCCGCCAACAGCCTGGGCCACTCCCTGCTGCTGCTGTGGGGCCCCGAAGCCCAGGGCGACTTCGTGCGCTGGTGCCAACTGGGCGGCCTGTGGGCCTTTGTGGCCCTGCACGGTGCCTTCGGCCTGATCGGTTTCATGCTGCGTCAGTTTGAAGTGGCTCGCCTGGTCGGCCTGCGCCCCTACAACGCCATCGCCTTCTCCGCCCCGATTGCGGTGTTTGTGAGCGTCTTTCTGCTGTACCCCCTGGGGCAGAGCAGCTGGTTCTTTGCGCCGAGCTTCGGCGTAGCGGCGATCTTCCGCTTCCTGCTGTTCTTCCAAGGCTTCCACAACTGGACCCTCAACCCCTTCCACATGATGGGAGTGGCCGGTGTGCTGGGTGGTGCGCTGCTGTGTGCGATTCACGGGGCGACCGTGGAGAACACGCTGTTTAAGGATGGCGAGAACGCCAACACCTTCCGCGCCTTCGAGCCCACCCAGGCCGAAGAGACCTACTCGATGGTGACCGCCAACCGATTCTGGTCACAGATTTTCGGCATTGCGTTTTCCAACAAGCGCTGGCTGCACTTCTTCATGCTGTTTGTGCCGGTCACCGGTCTGTGGATGAGTGCGGTTGGTGTAGTGGGTCTAGGGTTGAACCTGCGGGCGTACGACTTCGTGTCGCAGGAGATTCGGGCGGCGGAAGACCCCGAGTTTGAGACCTTCTACACCAAGAACATCTTGCTGAATGAAGGCATCCGGGCCTGGATGGCACCCACCGACCAGCCCCATGAGAAGTTTGTATTCCCCGAAGA
>DATIVG010000431.1:0-9760 GCA_035466075.1 Nodosilinea sp.
AGATTTCGACATCAATATCGTGATGGTTACTGTCAGCGCCAATGTGTGTCACCTGGCCATGACCTCCTACCGATCGCCAAATTCTGGAGCCCCAGGGTCACAACCTGACGGTTCAGCCCCATAGGTCAGCGCCATATTGCAGCCCCAGCCCACCCGCAGGCATTGCGCTCGACGGATCACGGCGCCGCCACAGCTGGGGTCGCCGCTGTGCCATCCGGCCTGGTGCAGCCATCCGGCCTGGTGCATAGGTTAAGCAAACCCAGGCCGAGCCGCCGACTAACAGGGCAGACCTAAAGCAATCCTTAAGCTCTGGCAAGCGGCCTGGTGGCCCTAGCCCCGCTACAGCACCGCTGGCATGGCCGGGTCTGCGCTCTCCAGGGGCAGGCACACCGCAAAGCAGGTGCGCCCCGGGGTCGACTCCACAGAAATGGTGCCCTGGTGGCGGTTCTCCACAATGCGCAGCACCGTTTCGAGGCCCAGCCCCGAGCCCTTGCCCACCCCCTTGGTGGTAAAAAACGGCTCGTAGATGCGGCTGCGAATCGAGTCGGGAATGCCCGGCCCGGTGTCGATGATTTCGACCCGAGCCTGGCCCTGAAACTGGCAGGTGCGCAGGGTGAGGGTGCCCTGGTCGCCCATGGCGTCGATGGCGTTGTCGATCAAATTGGTCCACACCTGGTTGAGTTCGCTGCCGTGGGCCAGCAGCTTGGGCAGGGTGGGGTCGTAGTGGCGCTCCACGGTGATGCCCTGCTTGAGCTTGAAGGCAAACAGCCGCAGGGTGTCTTCTAGCCCCTGGTGCAGATCGACGATCTGCTGAGCGCCTTGATCCATATAGCTGTACGACTTCATCGATTTAACCAGGGTGGCAATGCGCTCGGCCCCCGACCGGCCACTCTGGATCATCGACATCATCTCAAAAGAAAGGGCCAGCCAGCGCACGCCCATGTCGCGCAGCTGGGTGGGGTTGTCGCGCCAGGGGGCCACTAACTTTTCCAGCGTGGGGATGGTGATACCCGCCAGGGCCAGGGGCTCGGCCAGTTTCCAGGCGGCGGCCACGCCGTAGTCTTCGAGCCAGTCGAGCAGCTCGTCTTCGCGGTCGGCCATGGTCGCCGCATCGGCCCCGCCCTTGAGAATGGTGTCGTAGCCCGCATCGCGCACCTGCTGCCACTGCTGGGTGTCGGCTTCGTCGGGCTGCTGCTGGCCGTAGAGCATGTTCATTTTCTCCAGCTCGCGAATGGTGGGCACGACTTCGCTGAGCGATCGCACCAGGGCGGCGGCGGGGTTGTTGAGCTCGTGGGCCAACCCGGCGGAGAGCGTGCCCAGGGCCGCCATTTTTTCGCGCCCGCGCAAAAACGACTCCAGCCCCCGCACCCGTTTTTGCAGCAGGCGAAACACGTGGCGCTCGAAGTCGCGGCACTCGTGCAGCAGGGTGAGAAAGTCGGCCCCGGCGATGCCGTGGATTTGGCAGTCGGAGAGGGCCTGCAGGGTGACCGGGGCGGGCTCGTCGGTGAGCACCGGGATTTCGCCAATGAAGCCGGGGCCGTCGTGCTGGCCGATGGGCATGGCCAGGCCCTCGCTCTGGCGGGTAATGGCGAGGCGGCCCGAGACAATCAGGTAGATCGTGGTGGTGAGGTCGCCCTCTCTCACCAGGTAGTCGCCCTTGGCCAGCCCCAGGGAGGTGGTGCGATCGCACACCCAGGCCAGCCGCTCCTGGGGCAGGTGGTTAAACGGCTCGATGGCCTGCAAATGGTCGAGACACAGCGCGGTGGTCATCGCAGATCTCCCAGGTATTGATGCACAAACTGCACGCAGATCGACCCTTCGCCCACCCCCGAAGCCACCCGCTTGATCGAGCCGTGGCGCACGTCACCCACCGCAAACACCCCCGGCAGGCTGGTTTCCAGCAAGAAGGGGGGCCGCTGCTGCGACCACACCTGGTGGGGCGGAATCTCGCTGTGGTGCAGATCGGGCCCGGTCAGCACGTAGCCCCGCTGGTCGCGCTGGAGCTGGCCATCGAGCCAGTCGGTGTGGGGAATCGCCCCAATGAAGATAAACAGCGACTGCGCCGCCACCGTTTCGGTCGCCCCGGTGACGGCGTTTTGCAGCACCAGCGCCTCCAGCTGGGTGCCACCCTTGGCCTCGATCACGCTGGTGTGGGTCTGCACCGTGATATTGGGCGTGGCGGCGATCTGGTCGATCAGGTATTGCGACATGCTCTTGGTCAGCGAGTCACCCCGCACCAGCATGGTCACCGAGCGAGCGTACTTGGCAAAGTTCATCGCCGCCTGCCCGGCGGAGTTGGCCCCGCCAATCAGGTAGACATCTTCCCCCTCGCAGGCCAGGGCCTCGGTCTGGGCCGCCCCGTAGTAGACCCCCGCCCCGGCAAACTGCTCCAGGCCGGGGGTGTCGAGCCGCCGCCAGGAGACCCCCAGGGCCAAGATCACCGCGTGGGCGCTGATTTCGCTGCCGTCGCTGAGGGTCAGCAGGCGGTAGTCATGGTCGGCCCGCAGCGCCTGCACCGACTGGGGGGTGAGAATTTCGACCCCAAACCGGCGGGCCTGGGTGACGGCGCGGCGGGCCAGGTCGCTGCCGCTGAGCCCCACCGGAAAGCCCAGGTAGTTTTCAATGCGGGAGCTGGTGCCCGCCTGGCCGCCGGGGGCCTCCCGCTCGATCAGCACCGTGTGCAGCCCCTCAGAGGCGCCGTAGACCGCCGCCGCCAGCCCCGCCGGGCCGCCGCCGACAATCACCAGGTCGTAGAAGGGCTTGGCCGCCGCCGTTTGCAGGCCAATGCGGGTCGCCAGTTCGGTGGTGGTGGGCTGGTGCAGCGGCTCTCCGGCGGGGAACAGCACCAGGGGCAGCTTGGCCTGGCTGGCACAGCCCGCCAGGGTGCGCGCCTCCTCACTGCGCTCGACATCGAGCCAGCGGTAGGGAATCTGGTTGCGGGCCAGAAAGTCTTTGATCTGGTGGCTCTGGGGGTTCCAGCGGTCGCCCACCACCCGAATGCCGCTAAAGGGCGGTCGGTAGTTGGCCTGCCAGTCGGCCAGCAGGTCGTCGATCACCGGGTAGAGCTGCTCCTCCGGCGGGTCCCAGGGTTTCATCAGGTAGTAGTCGAGGCCGGCGTCGTTGATGGCGCGAATGGCGGCATCGGTGTCGCTGTAGGCGGTGAGCAGGGCCCGCTTGGCGCCGGGCACCAGCTTCACCGCCTGGGTTAAAAACTCGACCCCGCTCAGCTCCGGCATGCGCTGATCCACCAGCAGCAGCGCCACCACGTCCTGGCGCAGCATGATCTGCCGGAGGGCGGTCAGGGCCTCGGCCCCAGAGCTGGCCCGCAGAACGCGGTAGTGCTCGCCGTAGTGCGATCGCAGGTCGCGCGCAATCGCCTGCAACACATCGGCGTCATCGTCAACGGTGAGAATAATCGGCTTGGCCATGGGTAAGACCTGAAGGGGGCAGCGGTCAGCGCCCTCGGCAACGAAGAGATGACCACCGGGGGCGCTGCCGCCAGTGTAGCCGACCCCTACCCGGCAAATCTGCCTGGAGCGCTACCTTGGCCTACAAACCAGAAACCGTTACCCACTCAACCGTTCAGCGATCCACCGGGTGCTGGCCGTAGTAGGGCAGCACCGCCGCCCAGGCCGGGCGTTCGCCCCGCTGCCAGCCCTGGTGAGCCAGCTCCAGCACCTGCACCACCGTGGCCGCCAGATCGCCGCCCGCCACCACCCGCCGCAGCGCCTGGGGGTAGTTAGCTACCACCGCTCGCCAGGCCGCCGCCGCCATCACCTGGTCAGGGCAGGCTGCGGTGAGCCCCGCCGCCGTGGGCTGATAGATCGCCGTAAACAACTGCCCCCGCTGGGCCGGCATCTCCACCGCTACGGCCTCGGCCTGGGCTTTGTCCTGGGCAGCCTCCTGGGCTTTATCCTGGGCCGCCCCCTGGGCCACCGCCGCCAAACTCGACACCCCAAACAGCGGAATCTCCAGCTGCTGGGCCAGGGTGCGCGCCGTCACCACGCCAATCCGGGTGCCGGTAAAGCCCCCCGGCCCCTGGGCCACCGCCAAAAACGACAGCTCCTGCCAGCTGTAGGGCGCCAAAAACTCAATCAAGCGGTTGTGCAGGTGCAGCGATAAATCGCGCCCCAGGGGCCAGGTCTGGTGGCGCGCATCGCCGTCAAAATTGCTCAGAGCCAGGCCCAGGGCAGGGCCACAGGTGTGAATCGCTAAACCTAACATGCCATCCGCTGGGGTACGCCAACATCCATCAACTCGGCCACCGGTCGCCCGGGCCGCCGTCATCATGGCACAATTCCAGACCCCAGGACGCAGGCCCTCGCCCAGGCCCTAGGGCAGGCAGGGGCAGAGGGAATGGCCGCGGCCACCCCCGGCGATTTTCAAACCAGGGGGCTTGCGGTAGATTAGGGGCATTCTTGCCAACGCCACCGGCAGAGGCAGTTACGGAATTGGCAATTCCGCCATGGTTCAAGGCCCTGCACCGGATTCTACAGATCAGGCTCCCCCGCGCCGCCGCTGGCGGGCCCTGGCCGTAGTGGGAGGTGGGTTGGCGCTGGCGGGCCTCACCGTTTGCGGGTGGGGCTACACCCTGGCCCGCCGAGAGCTGCCCAACTTTTTGCAGCGCAACCTCAGCGACGCCCTCGGTCGCCCGATCAAAGTCGGCGAGTTCGAGCGGTTTAACCCCACCGGCGTGCGGCTGGGCCCCTCCATTGTGCCGCCCACCGAAGACGACTTTTCCTGGGTGCGGGCGCGGGCCCTGGAGGTGAGCTTCAACCCCCTGGAGCTGCTGTTTACCCGCACCCTGCGCCCCACCCTGGTGTTTGTCGAACCCCAGGTGTCGCTCAAGCAGGGGTTCGACGGCGAGTGGCGGCTGCAACCGCCCCAGTCGGTGGGCGAAGACGGCTTTTTTAGAACCGAAATTAACAGTCTGCAAATTCGCAACGCCTCGCTGGCCGTTGGCCCGCTGTCGCGCAGCTCCATCGTAGAGCTGCCGGAGGGGGTCTCCAGCGCCACCCTGGTGCTGCTCGAAAACGTCAACCTGCGGGTGCGCTTTAGCGGCCCCGACAACCAAACCGCCTCGGTGGTGCTCGGCGGTCGCCTCAACCATGGGTCGTTTCAGCTGCGGGGCGAAGGGCAGATTGACACCCGCCAGGTCAACCTGTCGGTGCAGGCCCAGCAGATCCCCATTGCAGCGGTGAACCCCCTGCTGGGGGGCGACCTGTTTGTGCGCAACGGGCTGCTGTCCTCTAACCTCGACCTCAAATTTCGCCCCGAGGCCGCCGACCCGCTGACGGTAACAGGCACGGCGCGGCTGCGCAACGGCGATATTGTGCTGGGTCGGCTGCCCTCGCCGCTGCAAAACATCAACGGCACCATGGTGCTCAACGGGGTGGGCGGCCGCCTGGAGAATAGCTCGCTGGAGTTTGGCCCGATTGTGGTCAAGGCGGCGGGCGACATCGATGCCCGAGCGGGGCACGACCTGGCCATTACCCTACCCGAGGTCAGCCTGGAGCAGGTCGCCGAGGCCCTGGGCCAACCGCTGCCGGTGGCGGCCACCGGCAGGTTTCGGGTCGACACCCGCGTTACCGGGCCGCTGATCGCCCCCCAGGCTAGAGGCACCCTGGCCAACCTGGGGCCGGTGCAGGTCGATCGTCTGCCCATCGACAGCGTAGCGGCCCAGTTTGGGGCCAACCGCCAGGAATTTACCCTGCACCAGGCCACCCTGCGGCCCGCCACCGGCGGCACCCTCACCGCCGGTGGCCAGGCCCAGCTAGGCGGGTTGACCGGTGGGACCACCCCGCCGGAGCTGCGGCTGACGGCCCAAACCGACCTGCCCCTCGACGGCATTGCCGATCTGTACCAGGTGGCCCGCCCGGAGGCCTGGCAGCTGGGGCCGCTGCGGGCCGAGGCTACTATCTTTGGCCCGCTGGCCAATCTGCAAGGAGAAGCCACCTGGCAACTGCCCGAGTCCACTTTTCCGGGGCGGGGGCAGGTGAGCTACGCCGACCGCCTGGTGACCGCCCAGGATACGGTCTTTCGGGTGGGGGAGGGCACGCTGCGGGCCGCCGCCACCGCCGATCTGGGCCGCCGCACCTGGGCGGGGCAGGTGGTCGCCGATGCCCTCACCCTGGGGCTGGTTTCGCCCCAGCTGCGCGGCACCCTCGACAGCACCGTGCAGGCTGCTGGCTCCCTCAGCGACCTCACCCCGGCGGGGGTTCGCGCCCAGGGCCAGGCTCGCTTTTCCCACGCGCTGCCCCTGGCGCTGGTGCCCCTAGCCCAGACAGCGGATAGCCCTCGTCCTAGTTTGGCTGGGCTAGATTTGACTGGGCTGGATTTAGCGGCACTGGATCAAGTCCTGCCGGGCAGCCTCAGCACTCGGTTTGCCTGGCGGGGCAATCGGCTGGACATCGCGGAGGCCACCACCCCCAACCTCTCTCTCCGGGGCAGCGTTGACCTCGACTTCTCCGCCCAGGGAGGGCGGCCCCAGATCGGCGACTTTGATCTGGCGGCCCGCCTGGCCGACCTGGATGTCAGGGCGGCCTACGGGGTGATTCGCGGCCCCGCCTGGCTGCGGCCCAGGGGCGATCTAGACTTTGAGGGCACCCTGCGCGGCACCCTGGCCGCCCCTCGCCTGGCGGGCACCCTGGGGCTGCGCCAGGTGGGGCTAAACGACCTGACCCTGGTGGAGGCGGTGGCGGGGCCGGTGCAGGTCTCCCGAGCGGCGGGGGCCAGCCTCGACCTGCGGGGGCGGGGGGCCGAGCTCTCCGCCAGCCTCGCCCCCGATCTGCGCCCCAACGCCTTTCGGCTGGCGAGCGGGGAACTGGTGGCGACGGGCCAGCGCCGGGGCAACCACCTGGATGTCGCGGTGCAAAATTTTGAGCTGGCGGCCCTGGGGCTGCGGCCCGTGCCTCGCCCCGACCTGGGGCTGCTGGGGGGCCAGCTAGAGGCTACGGCCACCCTAGATCTGACCAGCTTGAGCAATCCGGCGGCGGTGGCCGAGTTTGCCCTCAGCCGCCCCAGCCTGGGGGTGATGGGGTGCGATCGCATCTCCGGTCAGATCCAGTATCGCAATGGCCTGGCCCTGCTCACCGGCGGCACCCTCCAGCTCACCCCCGACAGCCAGTTTCAGGTCACCGGCAGCGGTCGCCTGTTCCCCCACTGGCAGGCCCAGGCCGAGATCACCACCGCCGGGGCCGACTTTCAGGCCCTGCTGGGGGCGCTCCAGCTCTACAGCTACGCCGATTTTGGTCGCCTGCTTCAGCCAGCGCCACGGGGCCGAGCCGCCGACCTCACCCCCGCCCCCGTGGGCGATCCCGCAGCGCCGCTGTTAGAGCAAGCCGCCCTGGCCCAATCCCTCAGAGAGATCACAGAAACCCGAAACTTCAACCGCGCCAACGCCCTGCTCCCCAGCCTCGATCAGCTCGACGGGCGGGTGGCCGGCACCCTCGGGGTTAGCGCCTCCAGCCGCGACGGGCTGGCCGCCGACTTTGAGTTCACCGGCCAAAACTGGGCCTGGGGCCGCTACGCCTTCGACAACCAGTTCCTCGCTCGGGGGCGGCTGCGCGACCAGGTGCTCACCCTCGATCCGGTTGAGTTTCGCGCCGCCGACACCCGCCTCAGCCTGGTGGGCGACCTCTCCCCCCGCCAGTCTGACCTCAACGTCGAAGCCATCGGGTTGCCCCTCAACGCAGCCGCCACCCTGCTTGAGAGCCCGGTGGCCGTCACCGGCCTGCTCAACCTCAACGCCCACCTCACCGGCCCCTACAGCAACCCCAACCTGGCGGGCCAGCTGGCGGTAGCCGAGGCCAGCGTCAACCAGCAGCCCCTGGCCGAAATCAGCAGCCAGTTTGACTACGCCAACGCCACCCTCAGCGTTGCTGGCCGCGTCCTGGGCTCGGCCCCAGAGCCCCTCACCTTTGCGGGCACGATCCCCTACGCCCTGCCCTTTATGGCCGTGCGGCCCCCCAGCCAGCAGATGGCCCTGCGGGCCACCCTCAAAGACGACGCCCTCTCCCTGGTCAATCTGCTGACTCCGGCCCTGGCCTGGGGGGGTGGCCAGGCCACTATCGACCTCCAGCTGGGGGGCACCCCCCGCCGCCCCCTGCTCTCCGGCCTGGTCGCCTTTGACAATGCCTCCTTTGTCAGCCCCTGGCTCGGGGCCTCCCTCGACCAGTTCACCGGGGCCATTCAGCTCCAGGGCACCCAGATAGAGATCGAGTCGCTCACCGGCACCCTCTTCGATGGCAGCTTTGCCCTGGCCGGTCAGCTGCCCCTGATTTCGGCCGATGCCGCCCCCACCGATCCGGGGCTGCGCCTGGTGCTAAACGACATCGACTTCAACTACGCCAACGAGGTGCGCAGCCAGGTGGCGGGCGACCTCACCCTCACCCGAGCCCTGCTGGCTCCCACCATCGGCGGCCAGGTGCGGCTGCACAACACCCAGGTCACCGTAGGCCGCCAGCTCAGAGCGCAAGCCGCAGCGGTGCTCAACAACCCCGACCGCCTAAGAGCCCTTCGGGCGGCCGCCACCCGGGTCAGCCCGCTCTTTCCCGTAGAGCTGGATCATCTCCGCCTGGCCCTGGCCCCGGCTCAGCTCAAAGCCCTGCCCCTGCTCTCCCTCAATCTTGAAGGAGAGCTTGCCCTCAGCGGCCCAGTGCTAGGGCTATCCGCCGATGGGGCAATCGATCTCACCAGCGGCTGGATCAACACCGTCACCACCGAGTTTTTTCTGGAGCCCAGCTACCCCAACCGCGTGGTGTTTAGCCCCCAAGACGCCCTCGATCCCTACCTGGATGTGGTGCTCGGGGCCAGCGTGCCGCTCCAGCGCAAGTACAACATCAATGCCCTCACCACCACCACCGGGGCCGCCGAAATTCCCACCTTTGATCCGCTGGCCAGCACCACCGTGCTCGACGAGCTGCAAATTGAGGCCCGGCTCCAGGGGCAGGCCAGCCGCCTGCTCAACAACTTTACCCTGGTCAGCACCCCGGCCTACTCCCAGACGCAGCTGCTCAGCATGATTACCGGCGGCTCCCTCACCGGGCTGGGGGGGGCAGAGCCCGGCCTCGCCCTGGGCTCTAACCTGCTGGGTGCCTTCACCGCCGACAGCCAGGATGCGGTGGCCCAGGCCCTCGGCCTGCAACGACTGCGGCTGATTGGCACCACGGTGCTGCCCAGCACCGCCAAAGACACCCTGGGGTTTGGGGTAGGGGCCACCGTAGGCATTACCGAAAACCTCTCCGCCAGCCTGGTGCAGGTGCTCAACCAAAATCAGCCCCTGGCGCTGACCGCCCGCTACCGCATCGACAACCGCTGGAGCGTGGGCGGGTCAACCGACGCCAACAACCAGGGCCGAGCCTTTGTGGAGTACCGCGTCAACTTCCAGTAAATTTTGTAAAGCCTTGAACTATCGTCAGTAAATTTAGTGAGGTATTTTTCAATAATGTAAGTATTCGGGCCGGGGAGCCCCTCTGCTCTGGCCCGCCACGGTGCCCACGATGAAACAACGCTATCTACCCACCTGCCTGATCGTCAGAAATGTCTGTTTGACTCTGGCCCTGGTGGCCAGTGGCGTGATGATCGCGGCCGACATTCACGCCTCAGCCAACCAGCAACAGCAGCAGACCGCCGCCCTGCGCCGCCTGTTTGTGTTTCAATTTTTGCTCGGTGCCGAACAGCAGCAGGAGTAGGCAGCCCTACCCCACGGCCCCAGTCCCAGTTCAACCCCGATCGGTGCACCCCCGCTTTGGAGGGGCCT
>DATIVG010000432.1:0-4510 GCA_035466075.1 Nodosilinea sp.
GCCGTCCTGCTGGGGTGGGTTGAGAGTTTGAATTTCGGCGGCAGCGGGGAGGCGTTGGAGGGCCTGGTAGATAAAGACCGCCACATCCGCCCGACTGGCGGGCATCGCAGGGCGAAACTGGTTGGCGTTTGGCCCCTCTATGACAATGTTATTGAAGGTTGCAGCCTTGACGTTGCTCAGTGCCCAGGGGGGAATCTGGGCGGCATCGGTGTATCGAGACAGGTCGCTGTCTCCCTGTAGGGTGAGACCACTCGCCAGAGCAACAATTGCCTCTAAGCGAGTAATGTCGCCCTGGGGCCGAAAGTTGCCATCGGGGTAGCCAGAGATAAACCCCAGGGCATAGGCTTTGGAGACTGCGTCGTGGGCCCAGTGCCCCCTGGTATCAGGAAAAGTTTGCCCTGTCTGGGGTGCACTCAGCTTGCCGTAAAAAGCCTCACTGACCATGGCGGCAAACTCGGCGCGAGTCACCGGTTTGCCGGGGCCAAAGGTACCGTCTGGAAACCCTTTGATAACGCCCATTTCGCTCAGGCGGTCGATGGCGGTCTCGGCCCAGGCGTGGCTCGCCGTGTCGGGAAATCTGGCCTTGAGCGGGCTGGCGGCCTCGGTCTCAGCCTCGGGGGCAACGGCGGCGGCGGGCAGGCTGAGGGGCAGCCATAGCTGACAGGCCGCCAGGCCGCAGGCCAGGGCAGCGAGGGGGTGCGATCGCGCGTACATAACTACACCTGCTGATGGAGAGCTGTGGAGGGCGACGCTCACAGCGGCTTCAGAGTCGTGAGGCTCGGCCCTGCTCCCCAATTGTTAACGGAGCCAGGCGCAGGGCGACATTACCCCAGCGGGTAGTTTTGGCCAACCGGTGCCAAAAGTTGATCGCAAGCGCCCGATTTTTTGATCGCAGTGGCACCGGCCTGTGGAGAGGAGATGTATCGCCACCCTCCCATGCAGCAGACTCCTATACGCAGGTGCAGGGGATGTCAGCCTGCTTTTTGTTGGCCAGATGCTTGGAACAGCACAACTCGCTGCTTTGTCCTCTTCGCCCTATACATGGCAGTATCGGCATTTTTGAAGAGAATGTTGCTTGTTTCTCCATCGGTAGGGTACATGGCAACACCAATACTTGCTTTTACAGACAAAACATTCCCATTAAACTCGCAGGGTTCAGCGATTCGATCGATCATTTTCTCGGCCAGGCGGGTCACGTCAGCTGCTTGCTTGACTTCCAACAACAGGCAGACAAATTCATCGCCGCCCCAGCGGCTGACCCTGTCTTCACCTCGCACAAAGGCTTGCAGACGATTGGCCACCGTCAAAAGCACCTGATCTCCCACATCATGACCATAGGAGTCATTAATACTCTTGAATTTATCAATATCAATAAATAGAACGGCAAGCCCCCAACCGTGCCGCTGCGCCTGAATCAACCCGTGGTCGAGACCCTGCTCAAACAACACCCGGTTTGGCAACCCGGTGAGGGCGTCCTGAAGCGCGGTTTTTTTCGCCTCTTCTTCTTTAAGTTGGGATTCTAATAAATCGCCCCGCACTTCGACCAGTTCGGCCTTTGTCTCGGCAAGTTCAGATTCGATGTCTATGCGCTCAGCCAGCTCCTTAGAAAGCTTGGTGTTAACCAGCTTCAAATCGGCGGCGGCTTTGGCAACCTTATGTTCAACATCTTCATTCTTATTGAGAGCCTGTTTAGCGGCCTGAACAGGCACTTGTTCTTGCTTAAGAACTTTATTTACCGAGGTGAGTTCACTGGCCGCATCTTTGACCGTTTCTTTGATTTTTTCATTTTTTCTGAGCACATGCCCAAGCGATGCTTTCTTGACGGACGCGCTTTGATTCGCATCTTTAGGTTTCATCAGTATCTCTCTTTATATCGAGCCGACCCCGGCTTTGAAGGTTACGCATTGCCAGAGAAAAGTCAGCAGCAGTAATTAAACAGAGCATAGGCAAAACATCGCCTGCCCACCGCCCCTACGCAAGGTCTATAGTTAATTCCGCCTTCCTACTTACCGGTAGGGTGATGGGGTAAAAGCACCGGCCAAATTACACGGGTGATCAGGCAGAAAGATTCAGTATAACCACCCCTCTATTGCGGGCTGCGATCTCTCAACGTTCCTTCACCGATCCAGCTTTTTTCCACGGTTGGCATTGAGTTGAGAGATCTTCTACGGATGATTTTCTAAGCCCGCTTACCCAAGAGCTGATCGCGCAGCGACTTGATGCGATCGCGAAATTTAGCCGCCTCCTCAAAGTCGAGGTTCTTGGCCGCTTCTTTCATCTGCTTTTCAAACTGGCCAATCAGCTCGGGAATTTCCTCCAGGGGCAGCTCTTCTTTGTGCTCGTAGACCTCTTCCAGCTCGTGGGCATTGAGCCGACGCGACACCTCCAGGAACGACAAAATCGAGTTGCTGTTGCGGCGAATAATTGAGGTGGGGGTAATGCCGTTGGCTTCGTTGTGGGCGGTTTGAATCGCCCGGCGGCGCTCGGTTTCGCTAATCGCCTTGGCCATGCTGTCGGTGAGGTTGTCGGCGTAGAGAATCGCCTGGCCGCGAATGTGCCGCGCCGCCCGCCCGATGGTTTGAATCAGCGATCGCTCGGCCCGCAAAAACCCTTCCTTGTCGGCGTCGAGAATCGCCACCAGCGACACCTCCGGCAAGTCTAGCCCCTCCCGCAGCAGGTTGACCCCCACCAGCACATCGTAGAGGCCCTCCCGCAGATCTTGAATGATCTCAATGCGCTCGATGGAGTGAATTTCAGAGTGCAGGTAGCGCACCCGCACCCCGTGCTCCTCAAAATATTCGGTCAAATCTTCGGCCATGCGCTTGGTCAGGGTGGTGATCAGCACCCGCTCCTGGCGGCTGGCCCGGTCGCGCACTTCTCCCAGCAGGTCGTCGATCTGCCCTTCGGTGGGGCGCACAAAGATCTCGGGGTCGAGCACCCCGGTGGGGCGAATGATCTGCTCCACCACCTTGTTTTCAGAGATTTCCATCTCCCAGTTGCCGGGGGTGGCCGAGACAAAAATGCACTGGTTCACCTTGTCCCAAAATTCTTCGGCTTTCAGGGGGCGGTTGTCGGCGGCGCTGGGCAGCCGAAAGCCGTGGTCGATCAGCACCATTTTGCGGCTGCGATCGCCGTTGTACATGCCGTGAATCTGCGGAATGGTGACGTGGGACTCGTCAATCACCAGCAGCCAGTCCTTGGGGAAATAGTCGAGCAGGCACTCCGGCGGTGACCCGGCGGTGCGACCAGCCAGGTGGCGGGCGTAGTTTTCCACCCCGTTGCAGTAGCCCACTTCGCGGATCATCTCCAGGTCGTAGCGGGTGCGCTGCTCCAGGCGCTGGGCCTCCAGCAGTTTGCCCTCTTTCTCCAGCTCCTCTAGGCGGTCTTTAAGCTCGTCTTGAATGGCCTGGCAGGCTTCTTCGATGCGGTCATCGGGGGTGACAAAGTGCTTGGCGGGGTAAATGCTCAACCCATCCATGCTTTGCAGGGTGGCGCCGGTGATCGGGTCCACGTAGCGCACGGCGTCGATTTCATCGCCAAAAAACTCGATGCGAATGATCCGGTCTTCGTAGGCGGGGCCGATCTCCAGCACGTCGCCCTTGACCCGAAATTTGCCCCGGCCCAGATCCAGATCGTTGCGCTCGTACTGAATCGAGGCCAGATCGCGCAGCACCTGGCGCTGGTTGACCTCCATGCCCACCTGGAGCGGAATCGACGCCTTCAGGTATTCCGACGGAATGCCCAGGCCGTAGATGCAGCTGATCGAGGCCACCACAATCACGTCCTTGCGCTCAAACAGGGAGCGGGTGGCGGAGTGGCGCAGCATGTCGATCTCATCGTTGATCGAGGCGGTCTTGGCGATGTAGGTGTCGGTGGTGGGAATGTAGGCCTCGGGCTGGTAGTAGTCGTAATAGCTGATGAAGTACTCGACGGCGTTGTCGGGGAAAAACTCGCGCAGCTCGTTGCACAGCTGCGCCGCCAGGGTTTTGTTGTGGGCCAGCACCAGGGCGGGCTTGCCAATGTTGTTGATGACGCGGGCAATGGTGTGGGTTTTGCCCGTGCCCGTGGCCCCCAGCAGAGTCTGGTACTTGGTGTTGTCTTGCAGAAACTTGGTCAGGCCTGCGATCGCCTTTGGCTGGTCTCCCGTTGGCTCAAAGGGAGCCTGAATGTTGAAATCACCCATAGATCACTCGATACAAAAGAGTGGCGGTACAAAGACACTAGTACGTCTCTTCATAATGACTGATTTTGCCCGAGATGGTGGTTACAGCCATAACCAAGCCGGTAACCGAGTCGGCTGATTTTCTCCAAAATGGCTGAAATGCTCAGATAAAGCCCAAATCCAGCCTTTAGCGCAAACAACACATTCAGAGGACGTTTGAAAAGTCCTATTTCTTGTAGCCAAAGTGGAGATCCCCCTAAATCCCCCTTAAAAAGGGGGACCTTTAACCCCCCTTTTTAAGGGGGGCGGGGGGGATCAGCAGGTGACTAAAGCTACAGCAAACTGCTT
>DATIVG010000433.1:0-5164 GCA_035466075.1 Nodosilinea sp.
AATGAGCTGAAATATGGTCAGTGAGGTCAGGAGTTGCCTAGCCGTGACGTAGTCGGCATCTTGGCGGAATCCTTGCAGAACCTCGGTAAGAATAATGTCGCCAATCGCTAACGGTTGTGTACTGAGCAGCTGATCCAGCAACTCGACTTGGGGCGTATTTTGACCGTTGAAGTAGTCAATCCACACGCTCGAATCGACCAAAATCATGCGTCGGTTCTCGCGGCATCTAGGTCGCCGTCCCAAGGCAGCTGACCGCGAAAGGCTTTGATAGCTTCCTGTCGTTTGATTTGAATCAGCAGCTTGAGGGCGAGTTCGACCACCTTATCCGTGGTTGCTAGCCCAGTTGCCCGCAGTGCATCGGCAACCAGAGTCTCATCAATTTCGATATTCGTTTTCATAATTGCCGCTTCACCAGGCTCTGCTAATTTCTAAATCAACGTTCTCTTCGACCCCAGTTGGAGAACAGCTACTTGCCAACCCTAGCCCCATTCTACCTGTGCGGGTTTTGGCAAGAACCTTGGTTTCTTTAACGCTGTTCTAACAACATGACCCACGTTCTGCCGTAGAAACCGAGATTTTGCATAAGCCTTAACGCGCCTGAGCTAGTCGATATAGGTCTGCAACAGGCGAATCACCGCGGCCACGGAGGCCAGCGAGGCGGTCTCGGTGGCCGTGTGGTACTCAGTGGTGGGAATTTGCAGCGTGGTGCCCGTCACCGACCCATCGGTAGCGGCGGTCAGGCGGCCCATCTCGGTGCGGCCCAGGGAAAAGGGCCTGGGGCGGGTGAGGTTTTGGGTGGCGATGTAGTCGTCTTTGTAGCTGTAGGCAATGCCGAGCTGGGCGCAGCGATCGGCCAGCTCCTGGGTAATGCCGGGGGCAAAGTCGGCGCTGGCGTCTTTGCGGCGCAGGGTGACGAGCTGCTCGTCGGCGGCCTCGCGGCTGTGGTAGGGGCTGGTGTCGAGGGCCACCAGGCGCTGGGTGGCCAGGCGCTGGCGCTGAAACCACGACAGCGCGTAGCGCCAGCTGCGGCCCGACTCTTCCTGGGCGGTGAACAGGGCGGTGCCCTCAAACCCGCAGCGAAACAAAAAGATGATGATGGCGGCGCTGATCACGTTGTCGAGCTGGGCCGAGATGTAGCCGTCTTTGAACTGAAGCCGGTCGAGGAAGGCAATCGGGGTGCCCGGTTGCAGGTGCTCCAGGCCATCGACTTCAAAGATCAGGTTTTTGCGCTCGGGGCAGAGGTAGGAATTGGTGATGATGCCCTGGCCGATGTAGGTGCCGGTGTAGGGCAGGTGGGCCTGCACCCGCTGGCCCTGAAAGCGGTTTTCGATGGTGTTGAGCATTTGCTCTGACACCGAGTCGCCGGTGAGCTCGCTCTGGTTGCCGGCAATAAAAGCGGCGTACTGAAACTCGTTGGGCCCGGTGCAGAGCAGCCCGTGGCGGTCGATGTGGGCCGACAGCATGAGCTCGTGGGGGCGGCGGCCCTGGGCCACCAGCACGCCGTGGTAGTAGCTGACTTCGGCCCCGACTTCTTCGAGCTCGCGGCGCAGCACGCGAAAAAAGGAGTCTTCGCTGCCCACCACCGCCGGTTCGCGAATCAGCAGCTGCAAGATTTCTAGAAAATCGGCCAGCCCCTCCAGGGGCACCGGGTCGGCGGCCAACCCGGCTGGGGCGGCAGCGGGGCCAACGAGTTGATCGACAACCAGGTTGAGGGGGCTCATGGGGCTTGCCTGCCAGAGGGGTGTCTAGGGTGCTAGTGGGGGAGGGGTGCGATCGCGCCCGCCCTGCCCAATTGCGCCTGTAGCCCAAAACACTACCCCGAAGCCCATGGCCCTGTGGTGAACCGCAATACAAATCGACAGTTTTTCCCCCGGCCCGCAATCCTGCAATCCCCAGTGGAGAACCGGAGTATACTGAAAGGTATCGCTCTTTACCTGCCTTCGCTGTGGACTTGTCCTGTAAAAGTGAATACGCCCTGCTGGCCCTCCTCGAGCTAAGCCCGCACCATGCCAGCGGCGAACCGCTGCAAATTCGCCAAATTTCCAGCCAGCAAAACATTCCCGATCGCTACCTGGAGCAGCTGCTCGCCACCCTGCGCCGGGCGGGGCTGGTCAAAAGCCAGCGGGGGGCGCGGGGCGGCTATCTGCTCGCCCGTGATCCGTGGAAAATTACCCTCTATGATGTGGTCAGCTGCATCGAGGGGTTTGAAGCCCAGCCCGACCCCAGCAAGGTCTCAGAAACCCCAGAGTCGCTGGTGGTGCAAGATGTGTGGGGCGAAGTGCGCCAGGCGGCAGAAGACGTACTGCACAAGTACACCCTGCAAGACCTGATGGAAAAGCGCAACGCCAAGCAGCAGCTCGACATTATGTATTACATCTAGGCCAGGCCCATGCGAATTGCCGAAAACGTGACCCAGCTCATTGGCCGCACCCCCCTGGTGCAGCTCAACCGCATTCCCCAGGAGGAGGGCTGTCTGGCCCGGCTGGTGATCAAGCTAGAGGGCATGAACCCCTCCGCCTCCGTCAAAGACCGCATCGGCATCAATATGATTGAGGCCGCCGAGGCCGAGGGGCTGATCACCCCCGGCAAGACCACCCTGGTCGAGCCCACCTCGGGCAACACCGGCATTGCCCTGGCCATGGCGGCGGCGGCCAAGGGCTATCGCCTCATTCTCACCATGCCCGAGACCATGAGCTCCGAGCGGCGGGCCATGCTGCGCGCCTACGGGGCTGAGCTCGAGCTCACCCCCGGCGTGGCGGGCATGTCGGGCTGCATTCAGCGGGCCCAGGATATTCTCGATACCCTGCCCAACGCCTACATGCTCCAGCAGTTTCGCAACCCCGCCAACCCTGAAATTCACCGCCGCACCACCGCCGAGGAGATCTGGGCCGACACCGACGGCCAGGTCGACATGCTGGTGGCTGGCGTCGGCACCGGCGGCACCATTACCGGCGTGGCCGACGTGCTCAAGCAGCGCAAGCCCGGCTTTAGGGCGATCGCGGTAGAGCCGGTCAATAGCCCCGTGCTGTCGGGGGGGCGGCCCGGCTCCCACAAAATTCAGGGCATTGGGGCCGGGTTTATTCCCGAAGTGCTTGACGTCAGCCTGATTGACGAAGTCGTGCAGGTGGCCGATGAGGATGCCATCGCCTACGGCCGCCGCCTGGCCAGGGCGGAAGGGCTGCTCTCGGGCATCTCCACCGGGGCCGCAGTCAAGGCGGCGGTGGAGGTGGGTCGCCGCCCCGAAAACGAGGGCAAGCTGATTGTGATCATTCAGCCCAGCTTTGGGGAGCGCTACCTGAGCACCCCTCTGTTCCAGGACCCAGAGCTGATGGCCCCGCTAGCGATCGGCTAGTTTTCACTGAGTCCTGCAAGCCTGTAGCGTAGTGACCACCCAGGAATTTGATATCGACCGGGCGATCGCGCTGCTACGCGCAGCGGTGGCCCCGTTTCCCAAAGCTGCCATGTTTCAACTGGCGGAAGAGGGCTTTGACACACTCTACGAACAGCTCATCGCCTGCATCATCTCCATTCGCACCTACGACGAGGTGAGCGTGCCGGTGGCGCAGCGGTTGTTTGCAAGGGCTCGATCGCCACAGCAGATGGTGGGGCTAGATGTCGAAGAGATTTTGGCCCTGATTCAGGGATCTACCTTTGCCGAGAACAAGGCCCCACAGATCCACCAAATCTCTCAGCAAATTTTGACGGAGTGGGATGGCAACCTGCCCGCCGACCCCGAGGTGCTGATGCAGTTCAAAGGGGTGGGGCCGAAGTGTGCCCACTTAGCTCTAGGGGTAGCGCTGGGATACCTCTGCATCAGCGTCGATGTTCATGTGCACCGGGTCACCAATCGCTGGGGCTACGTGCAAACCAAGTCGCCCGAAAAGACCATGACGGCCCTGGAAGCCAAACTGCCGCAGCCCTACTGGGTAGAGATCAATCGGCTGCTGGTGCCCTTTGGCAAGCACATCTGCACGGGCGATCGGCCTAAATGCGGGCGCTGCCCCCTGGCTGATATGTGCGATCGGGTTGGCGTCCCTGCGGCTGTATAACGGTGAAGCTGTGCGGCGCTCAGTAATATTTAGTTTTCTGTCAGACTGCTTGAAATACGCTGACTGCAACGATTTGTCAGCCTACTTTTTGGCGTTGAGTGAGCCATCGCTGAAATGATTTTTGGCTTTCTCCAGATGGTTGACCCAAAATTATATTCTTAACGCTGATATCTTCATCCAATATGTTCCAATGAATGCCTTCGCCACTGGCAATTAATCGCCAGCTTTGACGCTCCTCGCTAGAACCGTGCAGCAAACGTGGATACCACGCTAGCGGAACAGAAATAGTGCGGCCATCTGAGAGATCAACAGATAAAGTATCATCCGTTATCTCAATTGATTGAATTGTGGGGACATCCAATAAATCAATCATTAAAGAAGTCATTCCAGCCACCTAGTAATTCTTCTTGATGCTCTTCAACTAGCTTTTGGATGCGGTTTATCTCTTTACGATTAAATCCTCTATTGCTTTGGAGTCGAACAGGGGTAAGCCAAAACTTGGCTTCGTCTTGGTCATGTTCAATGTGCACATGGGGCGGTTCATCGCGGTCTCCGGCATAGCAGAAAAACCTGTATGGCCCGACTGTTAAAAGGGTTGGCATTCAAAAGCTCTATAGATGTATTCATAGGCGATAGCTAGTTCGAAATAGTCGAAATCAATATGGCCTAAATTACTTTATAGACAATCTGTTCGCTTAATGCAGCCTATTAACAACAGGGTAGCGCCAGCGGGATATTTTTCTGACAAGTTGGATGAATCGAGGACTCTGCAATCGGTTGACGGGCAGTTATGTGCCTGCCATCAGATAACTACCCTTCAATCCTACGGTACAAGTAAGGAGAATTTGCTGCCTCGTTCGCGCAGCGTTTCTCAGGGAGAACCGCAGGCTTCTGTGCCAGGAGACATGGCCTTGACAATGAGGCTAACGCTCAGCGCAGCCGCACTTCAGCCTGCACCGGTAAGTGGTCTGAGGCCTGGGCGGCCTCAGCGACAACTTCGGCGGACACCACCTCAAGGGTGGCGGGGGTGTAGAAAATATAGTCGAGAGCGTACTGGGGCTGGTCAGACGGAAAGGTAAACGACGACGGGGCGGTGGGCAGGGCCGAGGCCAGCA
>DATIVG010000434.1:0-6952 GCA_035466075.1 Nodosilinea sp.
TCGTAGCGGCAGGTGGCGCAGAGGGCCTGCTCGCCGTCGGTGTGGTGGAGCGGAATGCCGGGATGCCCGTGGGCTTTGAGCGTGAGCTGGCAGCGGGGGCATTGAATGGTGGTGGGCTCAATGGGGGCCTGACAGCGGGGGCAAGACAGCATAGGGAAAACATTGAAGAGAGAAGCAGAGGGGCGCGATGGTGGGCGGGAGCAGCCCTGGACATCGGGCGTGGGCGGGGCTGGCCGTCTAGGCCGCTGGCGCTGTTAGGACCTGGGCCGCTGGGCGCTGGTGGAGCTGGGAGCGGCGGTCGATGCCCGTATCCTAGCGCAGCGCCCATGCAGTGTTTCAGCGCGCCAGCCGTCGGTTATCCCCTTAGTTTGAGGCTCCGGTTTTGGGGTTGAGCAGGCGACGAAAGAGCCGGTACCCGCCCCGTACCCAGTCCAGCAAAAGGTAGGGAACGCGCAGGCGCAGCGGCAGGAAAAAGGGTCGATAAATCCACCAGTAGGCCCGTTTGACATCCTGCCAGGCGCGACAGGGGCTGGAGTTTAGAAAGTCAGACACATCCACCACTACCCCATGCCCGCCCTGCTGCATGACGTTGCGCCCGTGGACATCGTGGGGAAACAGACCCCGGCTGCGGGCGTAGTCGAGGGCGGCGTCAATGTCGCGAATGACCTGGGGAGGAATGGCCAAGCCCCGGTGCAGCGCGTCGTACAGGGTCACCCCCAGCAGGCGCTTGAGGATCAAAAAATTGCCCTGGCTGAAGTAGCACTGGGAAAAGGCCGGGTGGTCGCCCAGGCGACGATAGACCTCGACCTCTGCCTCTATGCCGGGGCGACCGGGGGCGTAGACCTTGACCACCTGGTCGGGGTAGGCGGGGTGGGCAAACACGGCGGCGTAGTTGCCTGCCCCCAGACATTGCCAGGGGGTGGGTACCGCCTGCACCACCACCGGATTGTGGGGGTCAAGGCTCTCTAGGCGCAGCTCTGGCAATAGGGTCTGGCGCACACAGTGGGCCAGGGACGCGATCGGGTCAACCATCGGACGAGAACAATCTGTGGGGTGGGCCAGGGGGCGTGGGCCAGGGGGTGTGGACTAGGGCGAGGGGTAGCGACGCACCTGGTATTCGCGTGAGTCGATGATGCGGTGAGAGAAATCTGCCGCTGCGTCGAACTGCTGCTGCACGGCCTCGAGGACATCCTCGGGAATGGCTTTCCACTGGGCGCGGGTCTGCCAGCGAATGACCACGATCACCTGGTCGAGGAGGTCGGGTGAAATCCATACTTCCTTTGCAATAAAGCCGGGATATTGGCTGAGGGCCGCTGTCCAGATTTCGTTGTCGAGGCGGATAAAGGTTTCGCGGTGGTTGGGATCGACCGCAAAGGTGAGCCATTCGATGACCATTTAGAGTGCATCCTCGGTGAGACGGGCAATTTGGGCTTCGAAGTAGGCCTGGCGGCTGCCCAGCACGCGGGCCAGCACCAGCCCCTCGCGGTAGGCGGCCAGGGCCGATGGGGTGGCACCCAGCTGCTCATGTACCTGGCCCAGCTGGTCGTAGGTATTCATCATGCCGTAGGCGCTGTGGGACTGCTGCTCGACCAGTAGCAGCTGCTCGTAGAGGTAGCTGACATCGGCCCAGCGACCGAGCCCTTTGTACAGGTCGGCCAGCTCGGTAATGGCGGCGGCGGCTACCTCCAGCTGGCTCTGGTCGATGGCGTTGGTGTAGGCGGCCTGGTACTGGCGTGAGGCGGTGTCGAGGTCGCCCAGGGTGCGGTAGTTTTGGGCGAGCTGGTACTGGAGGGGGGCAATCTGGGGCCACAGGGTGTCGTCGCTCTGGTACTGGGATAGCAACTGCTGCTGACGCGCGATCGCACCTGCAAAGTCCTGGGCCTGTACCAGATTGTCGGCCTGGCGCTGGAGGTAGTCTCGCTCCGCCGCCGCATCCCCCGCCGCCTGGGCTAGGGTCACCAGCTCCCCGTAGACCGCCGCCGCCTCAGGGACGTTAAACCAGTCGGCCCGCAGGGTGGCGAGGGTGGTGAGCTGCCGCCGGTACTCGGCGGTATCGCCCCGATCCGCCGCCCCATCGGCCAGGCTGCGGTGGATCTCGGCGGCGGCCTCGACATCGCCCAAAATCACGTAGGTGGCGGCCATGCGGTTGAGCAGATCGCCGTCGGCGGGCAGCTCCAGGTCGGCGCGCAGCTCATCGAGCCGCAGGGCATAGAGTTGCAGGTCTTGGGTGGCGGTGCGATCGCGCAGCACCAGCCCCACCCGATCGATGGCCGCCAGCTCCTGCTCCACGCCCAGCAACCGCCGCAGGCGAATCTCCCGCCGCCAAATTCGGCGCGCCTCGTCAAGTTCCCCCGCCTCCACCAGGGCCGCGGCCTCCAGGGCCAGCCCATTGAGATCGGCGGCCAGCTGGCTCAGCTCCAGGGGGCTGAGGGGGCGCGGCACCGGCGGGTTGGGCAACAGCGGGTCGAGGGGGTCGTCGAGCAGCGGGTCGGCCAAAAAAGGAAAGCGAATCTCGGGGCGCAGCGCCTGGGCTAGCACCACGGGCGCGGCGCTGAGGGTCAGGGCCACCGCCAGGCAGAGCGAGCCCACCAGACGTCCGGGGCGGCCCGGGGGCGACCAAAAACCAGGAGTAAAAACGTGACGGAGCAAAGGCCTTTCCCAAGCTGCCCACCTATCATAAACGTCGCCCGCGCCCGAATGTGACAACCCCTTAACATCTACGGAGGGCTCACCATAGAGGGCCCCGCCATCCTGTAATCTGAAGATTCGGTGACGGCTCAACCGCCGGGATCCCAGTTTTTCTGACCATCCGCAAGCCTCGTTTCAGACTATGCAATCCACCGCATCCCCCACTGTTTCCACCCCCCAGCGCACGGTTCGCATTGTGTCTCGCAAGAGCCAGCTGGCGCTGATTCAGACCCACTGGGTGCGCGATGAGCTGCAGCGGCACTTCCCCGAGCTGGGCTTTGAAATCGTCACCATGGAAACCCAGGGCGACAAGGTGCTCGATGTGTCGCTCTCCAAAATTGGCGACAAGGGGCTGTTTACCCAAGAATTAGAAGACACCATGCTGCGGGGCGACAGCGACTTTGCGGTGCACTCCCTCAAAGACCTGCCCACCCGCCTGCCCGAGGGGCTGATGCTGGGTTGCATCACCGAGCGCGAAGACCCCGCCGATGCCCTGGTGGTGCACGAAAAAAATAAAGACAAAACCCTGGCTACCCTGCCCGAGGGCGCTGTGATTGGCACCTCCTCCCTGCGCCGTCTGGCCCAGCTGCGCCACCACTACCCCCACCTCACCTTCAAAGATATTCGCGGCAACCTCAACACCCGCCTGCGCAAGCTCGACGAGGGCGGCTACGACGGCATCATCCTGGCGGTGGCCGGGCTCCAGCGGATGAACATGCGCGATCGCATCCATGAAATTCTCTCCGCCGATATCTCCCTCCACGCCGTCGGCCAGGGGGCCCTGGGCATCGAGTGCCGCACCGGCGACGAAGACATTCTCCAGCTGCTCAGCGTGCTCTCCCACGCCCCCACCACCGCCCGCTGCCTGGCCGAACGCGCCTTTTTGCGCGAGCTAGAGGGCGGCTGCCAGGTGCCCATCGGGGTCAACACCACCCTCGATGGCGACACCCTCACCCTCACCGGCCTGGTGGCCAGCCTCGACGGCCAGCTGGTGATTAAAAACACGGTGCAGGGCCCCACCACCGCCGCCGCCGCCCTGGGCATCCAGCTGGCCCAGCATCTGCGTAGCGCCGGTGCCCAAACCATCTTGGATGAGATCAACGCCACCAACCGAGCCTAGTCCTTCGTTCACAGCCCTAGACTCAGCCGCCGGAGCAGTCGTCACTGGCGGCTGCTCCGGCGGCTGATTGGGCGTTGGTGCCCTACCCCACCAAGCTGAACTTAAAAAAAGCCTAAAATCATCAAAAGTGGTCTATCCATCTGGCCAAAGGGTGAAATCATCGGTCACAATAGGCTCAAGATTGGCCGGATGTGGTGCCGCCCCCGACTCGTCTTCCGTCCGTGTCCCGGCTGGTGTTATTAACAACAATGTCAACCTCCCCCCTCTCCCGGCTCTTGGCTTTGGTGCAGCCCTCCGCTCTGGCGCTGGCCTCCCTGGCGCTGGTGATCGCAACTGCAGACCCGGCCCCGGCTGAAACGTCGCTCAGCGAGTTTGAAGACAGCCCCAAGGTGGTCCTAGACGAGGCCTGGCAGATCATCAATCGCGATTACGTAGACGGCAGCTTTAACCAGGTAGACTGGCGGGCCACCCGCCAAACCCTACTGGGCCGAGACTACACCTCGCGGGAGGCCGCCTACACCGCCCTGCGCTCCTCGCTGCGGCAGCTCAATGACCCCTACACCCGCTTTCTCTCGCCCACCGAATACGCCGACCTCACCGACCAAACCTCTGGCGAGACCTCGGGCATTGGGGTGCGCCTGGAGCGCAACGGCCAGACCGGTGAAGTGGTGGTGACCGGAGTGTCGGCGGGTTCCCCCGCCGAGCAGTCGGGGCTGATGGTGGGCGATCACATTTTGCTGGTCAACGGCCAAAGCACCGAGCGCCTCACCCCCGACGGGGTGCTGCAAGAGCTGCGCGGGTCGGAGGGCTCCCAGGTGACCCTGACCATTTCCCGCAACAGCGGCGCGCCCCGCACCCTTATTCTCACCCGCGCCCGCATCGAGCTGCCCACCGTGGAGTACTCCCAAAAGACCGTGGGTGGTCGTCCCATTGGCTACATTCGCCTGATTGAGTTCAACGCCAACGCCGCTTCACAGATGGCCAACGCCATTCGCACCCTTACCGAGGCCGGAGTCGAAGGGTTTGTGCTCGACCTGCGGGGCAACCCCGGCGGCCTGTTGCTGGCCAGCATCGACATCAGCCGTATGTGGCTGCAGCACGGCCCGATTGTGCGCACCCTCGACCGCAGCGGCAACGACGAAGCGATCTCGGCCAACCGCACCGCACTGACCAGCCTGCCGCTCACGGTGCTGGTAGACAGCCGCTCAGCCAGCTCCAGCGAGATCTTAACCGGTGCCCTGCGCGACAACGACCGCGCCACGGTGGTCGGCACCACCACCTACGGCAAGGCCCTGGTGCAGTCGCTCCACGGTCTTTCCGATGGTTCGGGCCTGACCGTTACCGTGGCCCACTACTACACCCCCAACGGCACCGATATCAGCAGCCGGGGCATTACCCCCGATGTCACCGTCGATCTCAGCGACCGCCAGCGCCGCGACCTGTTTAGCAACCCGGCGCTGTTGGGCACCGATGCCGATGCCCAGTATCTGCGCGCCGCCGAGGTGCTAGAGCAAACCATTCTGGCCCGCCGGAGCGCCCCCAGCAGCGGGGCCAGCCGCCTGGGCCGGGCCAGCGCGGAAGAATAGCAAAACACCTGGTTCGAACAACTGATTCACCAGTCGCCTAGCAATGGGGGTTTGGTCGATCTGGTGCGAGCCGCGTATGAATGCTTTCCACACCCTCACCTTTTCCCTCTCTCTAGGAGATACAGCAGTAGCCAGTAGAGTTAAGACATGTTTCAGGCGAACGTTCAAACGTTTGAATGTTTTTGGGGTTTCTGATTGTCCTAACCAGCATGGCTATGGCTATAAGGATCGGTCCTTTAATACTAAATCCCCCCTAGCTGCCCCGATTCAAAAGGGCGAATGCTACAGAGCCCCTGGCTGGCTACGCCTACGCCCCTCCGGTTTGGCCGTTTGGGAATTGGGGTTATGTGATTCGGATTGGGTGTAAGCCTGTTTTCTCTCCAGAAAACGGGTTCGGACGGTAGGGGTTGTCCTTCCTCCAGGGCGGGTGATTCATCCTATAAGCCAGTCATGCCGGGTGTGCTGGTCATTACCCTTAGAGTCGCCCGGCGTAGGCGGTGATGGGCTCTTTAATAAAGCGAATGTACAGGTGTTTGAAGGTCGATTTCACCACTCGGGGCATGCCAAAGTCGATGGGCACCAGCTGAGCGGGCAGCTGCCAGTCAACCCCTTGCAGATCCTCTGGGGCAAGCAGGGGAAAGGTCAGCTCTTCCCAGGCGGGGCAGGCTCCCAGCCGGATGGACTGCGCCACGGTGGGGACGGCCTGCGGATCGACGCCCAGCACCACCACCAGGGCCCGGTCGAGGGCAAACACGTTGGCGGAGGCTGCCAGCAGGCCGAGATCCTTCGGTTCGCCGTTGCTGGGGCCGTTGCCCTCATGGCCGACAATGCCGTCTGCGATCGTGAGGCCGGGGGCGATCAGGCGGGCGGTTTCTACCAGCATGGTGCCGAAGCGCTGTACGTCTTTGCCGGCTTCCATGTGCCACCAGGCTTTCATTTTGCCGGGCACGCAGCCAAACAAGTTTTTGACCCCCAGGGTGAGGGTGAGCTGTACGTGGGATTTGACCTTGGGCAGGTTGATCACCAGGTCGGCTTCCATGGCCTCCTTGGAGAGGCGCAGGTGGTCAAACTCGGGGCTATCGGAGGGGTAGCGGTGGCCGTGGAGTTCGACGATGGGCAGGTCGAGGGCCTGGGCCAGGGGCAGCAGGCCGTTGGCCTTGGCGACGCCGTAGGCGCTGCCAAAGGCGGGGCTGTCGCCCAAAAAGGGCTTGCCGCCAGCGGCGCGCACCTGCTGGGCCACGGCGTAGATCAGCTCGGGATGGGTGGTGCAGGCTTTGGTGGGGCGGGCCCCGGTGAGCAGATTGGGCTTGAGCAAGACGCGATCGCGCGGCTTCACAAAGGCCCCCATGCCGCCCAGGGGGGCGAGGAGCTGGGTGAGCGATTGCTCCAGTTCGGCCCTATGGTAAGAGTTGGCGCGAATCAGGCTGACGGGAACCACCATGGCACTCTCCGGGGGCGGGGGTTGATCTGTTTGGAGGATAGCGCGGATGGTGGGGGAGTGGGGAGGTGAGGGGGATTAGGGAGATGGGGGAGTGGGGGAGTGGGGGAGGTAGGGGAG
>DATIVG010000435.1:0-23830 GCA_035466075.1 Nodosilinea sp.
GTTTGCGCTGCCGCCTCGGCAACCGCGCCCTGCCGCCGTAGCGGTAGATCCACACCATCACCACCGCCCAGTGAATCAAGACAATGGGCCAGAGAGAGCCAGTGATCCAGTAGACGCCGGTGAGCACCAGGCCAAGCCAGCCCGCCAGGGTGAGAAAGCGGCGATCGCTGAGGGTGTCATTGGCGGCCCTGTAGGTGGTTTTGCCCAGCAGCAGGTGATACAGCAAAAAGAGCGTCAGACTCACTACGGCCCACAGCATCCACTGCCCACCAGGGACGCCCTCCTTGGGGTGGGGCAGCAGCATCACCCGAAAGACAACTTCTTCCAGCAGCGCAGGAATGCAGAATATGCGCAGGGCGCTGAGGGCCATGGGCCAGGGGTGATCCACAGCATCTTGGCGAGTGAGAAAGCGAGTCTTGCGGCCAAAGGGCAGAGCAATGGCCCCGTACAGCCCCAGCGCCCCCAGGCCCAGCAGCCCATTCACCAAATTTAGCGGTACGGTCACGGCATCGGCAAAGCGCTGCACCGCCCGCCCCAGACCGGGAATCAGGCCAAAGAGGGTCGTGGGGGGCACCGGTTCGATGCGGGGGTCGTTACCGCCCACCATGTTGGTGCGCAAAAACCACAGCTGCGCCCCGTGGCGCAGAAACACCCGCGCCACCTCGTCGTGGGCCCAGCGGGGCATCATCGACTGCCAGCTCAGCGCCCCCGCCACCAGACCGGTATTGCTGATAAACGCGCCCCTTGGCGCTACCCCGGCCAAAGACTCGGCATTGTTTTGCCAATCGCGGCGCACCACGCCGTAGGGCACCAGCATTTCTTCTAGGGCGACGCCCAGGGCCACAAACTGAATCGCCCGCACCACCTCATCGCTGTCGGGGTTTTGCTGGAGCCACTGCCCAATGTCGGGGTTGTGCTCAATCCGCCTGCGGATCTGCTGAATGGCAATGAACAGCGCCTGGTTGGAGTCCTGCACGCAGGAGGTGGCCGGCGTCACCCCAGCCACGCCAGTGCCGTCGCCGGTGCGGTAGCGGGCGGCGATCACCTGGGTCTGCTTCAGCAGCTCCTCAAACAGCGAAATGTGGGTCTCACCAAACTGAAACGGCGTGATAAACGAGTCGAGCTTCACCACCACATCGGAGATCGGGCGAATGCCCAGCCAGCCCCGCTGCATGTCGCCGGTATAGCCCGCCCAGTCGTGGGTGCCCGACAGCACCGCCGGAGAGCTGTGGGCGTAGATCTGCTGGTAGTGAATGTCAAACTGCAGCTCGTCGGCCAGGGGCTCGCGCACCACCCGGGCCAGGCCAAAGGCAAAGTGCCCCGTCACCGTGCCCGCCGGAATAAATTCGCTATTTTCGCCGCCAATGCCGCCAAACAGGTGAATCACCAGGGCGTAGTCACCGGCCTGCCACTGGGCGCGGGCGGTGTCGGAGCTGCCACCGTCGGGGCTGACCAGCACCCGTTGCAGCGTGCCCTTGCGCAGCGGGGTATCGCGCCAGTTTTGGCGGTCGATGTACTTGTAGCCCGCCGTGCGGCCAAGCACCACCTGGTCGGGCTGCAGCTGCAAGAGGGCGCGGGGCTTCAGCGCCTGCACCGTAAATAGTCCCTCGGCATCCCTGGCCCCGTATATGTACCAACCGGCCCGTCCGGCGGGGGAATTCTCCAGATCTCGCAGATTGGAGAAAAACCGCTCCCCATTGATCATGGGCTGCTGGGGAATGCGCACGGTGCCCGTGGGGCCGCTAAAGGCTTGGGTCACCGGGTCATAAAACTGCACCCGAAAGAACTCGGTGGGGCAGGGGGCGGGGCCCGGGCACTCTGTCGGCAGCGGGCGATTGACGCTGGGGTCTGGACCGAGGATTTGCACCAGACCGTATTCGCGCCCGGTAATTTGAATCGGCTCCAACCCCGTTTGCACCACGGGCTGGCCGTTCTGCGTGGTCAGCTCGGCATCCACCAGCCGCACCGAAACATCATCCCTGGGCCGCGCTCCGGCCAAAGATTGCAGGGGGCCAACCTGCCGCCGCCCGTTGAGCCGGGTGGGCACCACATTGCCGTTGGCCGCAAAGCGCTCGGCCTGGGGGCTAAAGCTAATGTCGGTGGTGACGGTTTCAACGTAGTCACGGGCCAGAGCGGTGGGTTTCCAGGTGAGCTTGACCCGCTGCCCCACCAGGGTCGGTTCGCCGTGCCACACCTCAAGCCAGGCCCAGTCGCCGGGGTCGGCGGCGTAGTCGGCCTGGCTGGGCAAGATCAGCCGCCCCATCCAGCTGCCGTTGGGGCGCAGGCTGGCCGAGGTGGGCAGGGGCAAAATGGGGAAGGTTTCGACCTGGTTGAAGGGCTGCGCCTGGGCCAGTTCGTAGTTGGAGACGGCGGCGCTTTGGGCCAGGGCCACCGTGCTCACCAGCACTGACAGGGCGGTGACCAGGGCCAGAGCCAGGCTCCGCCAAGCGGGTTTACAGCGCTTAACCATTCGTCAGCAGGGCTCCCCCGAGGTGATAGTCAGAGCGGCGTGGTCTGGCTCTAGCGGGGCGCTTGAGGCTGACTCAAAAGCCAGAGCCAACGGCCAGAACCGGTTTGGAACGACCCTCATAATTGCAGACTGATCAGAGTTGCGGCATGGGGTCTTCCGAAAACTATAGATTTCTGCCATTGTTTAGACGTTGACCCGGTGTCGGCCCGGCTGAAATCTGTGGTCAGGCCAATGATGACAGTATTGCCCTGGGGCGTGGGGTATAGCTCGATGCCGAGGGATCAGGGTCGGGACGGCCAGGGCTGCACGGCCAAGACCCACGGGCGGCGATTTTACCGGCCTCAGCAGGGCGGTACTCGACTCAGACAGGGATGACGCGCTAGGGGGCAGCACAGGCTGATGGCTCAACCCGAGATCTTGGCAGGGGAACCCTTTTGGCAGCGGTGGGGCGGGCCGCTGGGCCTCTGCCTGACGTTGTTTATGCTGTCGTACACGGTGGGGGTGGTGCAGCCGATTATGCCGCCCATGGTGCAGGAGTTTAACTCCAGCGTTGGCTATGTGCAGTCGGCGCTGGTGCTGATGTCGCTGGTGACGGCGTCGTTTACCCCGACCGCCGAGAATTTGAGCCGTCGCCTGGGGCGCAGGCCGGTGTTTGGGGCGGCGCTGGCCCTGTTTGCCCTGGGCCTGGGGGTGGTGATACTCAGCGCCGACATTGGCTTGTTTACCCTGGGGCTGGCGGGGCTGACGGGGCTGGCCGCGGCGGTGCTGGTCAGCACCCCGGTGGCGCTGATGGACTACCTCTACCCCGAGCCGCTGGCTAAGAAATATGCCCTGCTGGGGCTGGCCATTGCGGGCATTGCCGGGGCGCTGGTGGGCTCAATTACCGGCGGGGTGATGGCGTTTGAGCTCAACTGGCGCTGGGCCTTTGCCCTGGAGCTGGGGTTGATTCCGGTGATTTGGCTGCTGGTGCGGCGGGTGGTGGTGCCGCGCCCGGTGGCGGCCTTGCCCACCGACTGGGTGGGGGGGCTGCTGTCGGTGTTTGGCTTTGGCTTTACTTTGGTGGGGCTGAGTTTGGCGGCGGAGCTGGGCTGGTGGGAGCCCAAGGGCGATCCCCAGTCGCGGGACTTTGTGCTGGCGCCCTTTGGGATTTCGGTGGCCCCCCTGTTGATGGCGGCGGGGCTGATCTGCCTGGGGCTGCTGCTGTTCTGGCAGCGGCAGCGATCGCGGCGGGGCGAGGCTTCGCTGCTGCGCCTGGGGGTGTTTAACCGCCGCATTTACACCATTGGGCTGGCCATTGGCACGCTGCACACCATGGTGAACGTGGGGGTGCAGTTTAATTTGTTTCAGTTTATTCCGACGGTGGTGGGGCTCAACCCGGTGCAAACTGCGATCGCAGTTATTCCCTTCACCCTGGCCCAGCTGGTGGTGCTGCTGGGCCTGGCCCAACGCCGCCCCGCCATGCCCCATCGCTCGCTGCTCCAGCTGGGGTTGGGAGTCAAGGCGATCGGCATTGCCATGCTGTTTGCCGCCATTGGCCCGGCGATTACCCCGCTCACCCTGCTGCCCTCCCTGGTGGTGATGGGGGTGGGCACCGGGCTGTTTGTCACCTACATTACCTCCCTCACCTTTGCCGACACCGACGAAGCCGACAAGGCCGAGGCCCGCGGCGTCTACCGCCCCTTTCAAAACCTGGGGGCCTCGTTGGGGCGGGGCATTTTAGGCACCCTGCTGATCAGCCTGGCCTCGGTCAAAATCGTCGATGGCATCATCGCCGAGCTGGGCCAGTCCATCGATCCGGAGGTGCGCCGCACGGCGGTGCAGTCGCTGCAGGTGGCGATTCAAACCCTGCGCCGCAGCGATCGCCGAGCCATTTTTGCCGACCTGCCCGAGCGCATTCAGCCCGCCCTCAACGGCATTCTGCAAACCGCCGCCGTCGAGGCCATGCGCAGCACCCTGTTGATCATTCTGGCCCTCTGTCTGCTGTGCCTGGGCCTGTCGTTTTTGCTGCCCAAAACCGCCAAAAAACTCGAAGCCCCGATTGAATAATTGAATAAATATAGCCGTAGACACCTGGGTTAGGACATCGAGAAACCTTAGAAACGTTCGAACGTTCAAACGTTCTTGGGGAAAGTGTCTTAACCGGACTGGCTACAGCTATAGGTCACAAAAATTGGCCTCAGTTCTGCCCCGGATCCTCCGGTGGGGATGCTGACTGCCCGCTGGGGAAGTTCCAGCCGGGGGGCTGGTAGGTCTCCGGCAGGTAGCTGGCGGGAATGGTGCTCTGGCTGCCCTCCCGCAGGGCCCGGTAGTGGGGCGACATGATTTCGATACCGGCCTGGTTGCAGTGATCTTGCAGCTGCTGGTGCAGCTCCGAGTAAATCTCCCCCAGGGCCTCGGGCGCCAGGGTGGCGGCCCGCACCTGGTAGCTGACGTAGAAATCATCCAGCGAGGTCTGCCACACCTCGGGCGGCGGCTGCTGGAGAATGTGGGTGGTGGCCTCGGCGGCGGCAATCATGGTTTTGTGCACCAGGGGCCAGGGCACGTCGTAGCCCAGGGTAATGGTGGTTTTCACAATTACCGGTATCTGCTGTTCGCGAATCAGGGCGGTGTAGTTGGCGATGTTGCCGGTCAGCAGGGCCGCATTGGGCACGCTGACCAGCACATTTTCCAGGGTGCGAATGCGGGTGACGAACAGCGATTTTTCCTCCACAAAGCCTTCGATATCGCCAAATTGAATGCGATCGCCCTCCCGAAAGGCGCGGGTGTAGACCAAAATAAACCCGGCCACAATGCTGAGAATGACCCCCCCGGCCCCCAGCGACACCAGCAGGCCAAAGAAAATGGACACCCCCTGAAAGGCAGGCGACTCGGCCCCCGGCAGGTAGGGAAACACCAGGGCGAAGGTGACCGCTATCAGCAAAAACTGCACCAGCCGGTAGGTGGGCACCGCCCACTCGGGGTAAAAACCGGCAATTCTCAGGCGCTCCCGCCGCAGGTTGGCAAAGATCCAGCGGGCAAACCGCAGCAGGCTGGCGGCCACCACCACAATGATGACGATGCTAAACAGGTTGGGCAGATAGGCGATAAACCCCTGCCACACGGCCTGCACCGCTCCCCAAAAATGGCCAAACACCCCCCGCCCCAGGGCTCGCGTTTGGGGAAACAGGCTGAGCACGTAGGAGAGGTAAAACAGCAGCAGGGTGGACACTAGGACAAAGTGCAGCACCTTGGTGATGGCCTGCACCAGGATGGTGAGCTGGGCGGCGGTGAGCAGCTCAAAGTTTTGAATCCGCACATTGGGAATCCAGCGGTCTTGCTGGCGGTCGAGCCAGCGGTAAAACTGGGGCATGGCGTTGGCCAGCACCAGAATGGCCAGCAGCAGCCCCAGGGTGCAGGCCAGGGCTACCGCTGCGGCCCGGCTCAGGTATTCGGCCCGGCGCTCGGCCCGGTAGCGCTCGATGGCGGGCTGGATGGCCTCTAAATGCTGGGCGGCCAGGGCGCGGGGGGTGAGGTCGGTACCGGCCACATCGGCGTCGTCAACCACCATGATCAGGCTGTCTTCGGCGTAGATGGCGGTGCCAAACTCGGTGTCGGAGAGGGCAATGGTCTCCACCGGAATCGACTGGTCGTTGGCGATGGTGGCCAGCCGCTCGGAGATGCGGGCGGCGCGCTGGGCGGGGGAGCGGGCGGTCTGCTGGTGCCGGATGGTAAACAGGGTCTGGTCGCCCAGGGTGACGGCGGCTGAGGGGGTTAGCGGCTCCAGGGTGGCCGGTGACTGGGCCAGGGCTGGCCTGCCCAGCCCTAGCCCCAGGCTGAGCAGGCCAGTGAGCAGGCCCGCCAGCAAGAGCAACAGCCGCCGCCGCCAGGGGCCGGTGGTGGTGATGTGCGATCGCAGCATAGCCCTCAAGCTCCCTCTAAAACCCCGTCACCCCGGCCCGGCGGCAGCCCTAGGGCTGCAAATGCTGCCGAAAAAACTCAATCTGAAGCTCCGCCGCCAGGGCCTGGTAGCCCGACCCGTAGAGGCTGTGGCCCACCCCCTCAAACACGTAGAGGGTGACCTCCCCCGCCCCCAGGTCCATCACATCGTGGAAGTTGCGGGCCACATCGACCTGCAAAAAATCCTCCGCGCCGTGGAACAGCAGGGTGGGGGTGCGAATGGCCGCGGCGTTGTAGAGGGGCGAGATCTGGCGGTAGGTGTCGGGGGCCTCCATGGGGGTTTGCCCCACCAGGTACGACAGCAGCGACGAGTAGCCCAGCTGCCACTCGGTAAAGGCGTCGAGCAGCGAGCACTGGGGGTTGGCCGCCGCAAACAGCCGGGGAAACTGGGCGGTAATCTGCGCCGCGTAGTAGCCGCCGTAGGAGCAGCCGGTGACGCCCACCTGGGCGGCGGTCGTCCACCCCTGCTGCACCGCCTGGGCGACAATGTCGGCCCCCTCCTGCACGTCGAGCTGGCCGAAGTTTTGGCCGTCGGCCAGGGCCCGGTAGCGCTCGGGGCCAAACCCCTCCCGCCCCGACAGGGGCACCACCAGCACCCCGAGCCCAAAGTTGGGCAGCAGGTTGAGCGGCATTTCCACTTCGGTGGCAAACTCGTTGGCCATCGAAAACCCCGGCCCCCCCTGCTGCCAAAACACCAGCGGCTGGGCCACGGGCGGAAAGGCGCGGCCCGCCGGCTGCACCAAAAAGCCCTGGCGCTCCCCCTGGCGGGTGGTAAAGCTCACCGGGTGCATCTGCACCTGGTTGCTGGCGGCCACCGCCGCGTTGATGCTGGTGAGCGGGCGCGGCAGCGATACCCCGTCGGGTGCGATCGCAAATAGCTCGGGTGGCTGGGTCACCGACGAAAAGCCGTAGATCACCGTCGCGCCGTCGGGGCTAGCGGTGACTGAGGCCACATCCACCGAGCCCGGCGGCAGCGGCAGCGGCGTCAGGCTGCCCTCGCCGCCCGAGCCCAGCGGGTAGGTGTAGAGGTGGCGGTTGAGGCCCTCGGTGCCCCAAAACAAGATGCGATCGCGGCCCAAAAACTGCCCCGTCGCCTCCACCGGCCCCCGCAGCGCCGCCGCCGTCACCGTCTCCAGCCGGGTTCCGGCCCGGTCGTACACCTCAAAATAGGCCGACTCTGGAAACGCATAGGAGGGATAGGCCCGCCCCACCGTTGAGCTGGGGCGATAGCGCTTCACCAGCAGCAGCTCGCCGTCGGGGCTGAGGCTGGCCTCGGCAAAGGGGTCGCCCCCGTGGTCGGGGGCCGTCAGCTCCAGCCGCAGCGGGTCCGCCTGGGCAAAGTCGTAGACCCGCACCGCGCTGTGCTGGTAAAACGGGTTGTCGGCGGGGGCCAATCGGCCCAGGGCATCCTGCACCACCGGGTTGGCCAGACCAGGGCTGTTGGGGGTGCGATCGTACAGCCGCCGCTCATCCCCCGAGGAGATCACCAGCGCCACCTGGTCGCCATTGGCCGACCAGGCCGGGGGCTGCACGTCCAGCGCCTCGGGCAGGCGGGCCACCTCCAGGCGGCGCAGCGACGGCAAAAACACCATGTAGACAATGTCTTCGGTTTCGCCGTAGACCCGCAGGGCAAATTTAGAAAAATCGGGTGCCATGCCCAGCATCTCCCCCTCCTCCGCCTGGGTGGGGTAGATCTGCGTGCGCGAGGCAATCTCCGTCACCCGGTTGACCGAGACGATCTCCCAGGGGCCGTAGGCATCCTGCTGCACGTACTGCACGGTGTCGTTGCTGAGCCAGCGCAGCGGCAGATCGGGGGTCAACAGGTCATACTCCAGGGCCAGGGCCTCACTCAGCTCCCCAGTGCGAATATTTAGAAAGTGGAGGCGACGCTCCTCGGGGTAGGTGCGGCTGGTGAGGGCCACCACCAGAGTGCTGCCGTCGGGGCTCAGGGTGCTCAGCACCTCGGGCTGCTGCACCCCCAGCAGCGCCTCCAGGCGAGCCTGCTCCGCTGCTCCCAAACCGTCCGTCAGCTCGTCCGTCGCCAGCCCATCAAGCCCCGCCGACCCCGCCGACCCCACCGACCCCACCGAAATAATCTCGCCCCGGCTCGGGGTGGTGGTCAAGAGGGCCGCCACAAGGCCCAGCAGGCCCGCGCTCAGCCGTCGCCACGGTCGCCGACCCGCGCCCCGCCCTGCCCTGAACCAGCACCGCAAAACCATCAAATTACTCCGGGAATTGGCCAAGGGGGCGATGTAAATAATTAAGGACAAGCCATAATAGCGCCATCTTTCGGCCCCCAGGGAAATCTAGCGGCAGTTTGTTAACAAGCGATCGCCCCTCCCCCCGCCGCAGACCTGGCAAGCTACCGTGAAAAGAGCGCCCCCCAAGAGCTGTCCTGCCGCCGCTGCCAATGTTTACTCAATTCCAGCCCCGACCCTAGACCCGATCCCACCCACCGCAAACTCAGACCGTGACCCAAGACTTTCAGCTCTCCATTACCCCCGTGGGGGGAGATACCTACTGGCTGCGCACCGAAGCGGTCGCCAGCGGGGTGCCCCTGGCCGAGGCCCAGGTGAGCTGGCCCCTCGACACCTGGCTGGCCCAGGCCGAGGCGCTGTTTCAAGACCCGCTGCAAGCCCTGCTGAGCGATCCCGGCCCGACGGAACCTCGCCCCGATAGCCCCTGGACCCAGCTGGGTCAGGCCCTCTATCAGGGTATTTTTCAGGGTCGCATTCGCGATAGCTGGCTGGCGGCCCAGGGGGTGGCCCAAAACCGCCGCCAGCCCCTGCGGCTGCGGCTGGGCTTCAAAGACAGCCGGGTGCAGCGGCTGCCCTGGGAGCTGCTCTACGGCGACGACCGCCCCCTGGCCACCGGGCTCGATGTCACCCTGGGCCGCTACTACCAGGGCCAGGCAATTGCCGATCTGACCACCATGCCGCCCCTGGCACCGGCCACCGTTCCCCTGCGCGTGCTGGTGGTGATCTCCGCCCCCGACGACCAGGAGCGCCTCAACCTGCGCCAGGAGGTGCAGGGTCTGATGGAGAATCTCCGGGTCGCCCCGGCGGCGGCCGGTTCCCTGGCGCTGGATCTGACCATTCTCGAACAGCCGGGGCGGCCCGAGCTGGTGCAGGCGCTAGAGCAGGGCAACTTTCAAATTCTGCACTACGCGGGCCACAGCGATGTCGGTGAAACCGGCGGCGACCTGTTTTTGGTCAATCGCCAAACCGGGCTCAGCGACTGGCTCAGCGGCGAAGATTTGGCCGGGCTGCTGGTCAACAACGGCATTCGTCTGGCGGTGTTTAACTCCTGCCGGGGGGCCTACACCCCCCAGGACGACGCCCAGGCGGGCTGGCGCGACCAAAACCTGGTGCAGGCTCTGGTCAACCGGGGGGTGCCGGGGGTGATCGCCATGGCCGAGCGCATTCCCGACGATGTGGCCCTTACCTTTACCCAGCTGCTCTACCGCAACCTGCACCAGGGCCACCCCATCGACCTTTGCCTCAGCCGTGTGCGGCAGGGGCTGATGTCGGCCTACGGCTCGGGCCAGCCCTTTTGGATGCTGCCGCTGCTCTACCTGCGGCCCGACTTTGACGGCTACCTCTACGCCCGCGAAGAGCTGGCGGCGGATCTCCCTGGCCTGGGGGCAGACGAGTTCAGCGAGGTGGCGCTGCTGCTGCCCGACTACAGCACCGATCCCGATATCTCTAGCCTGGCCGCCGAAATTCTCACCCACTCCACCGCTGCACACCCCAGCGATGGGGTGGAGCCCCCCCTCTACGACTGGCTGCAAGAGGATGCGATCGCACCCCACCCCACCGGCGACACCACGGGCGATACTACCGTCGACACCACCGTCGCCCGCCTGGTAGAGCAGCTCTCCCTCCCTGCCACCCTGCCCCCCGATCGCCCCCTCGCCGCCGACCCCGCCGAAAACCTGCTGCCCCCGGTAGAGCCGGCCCAGACCACCCGTTCTAGCCCCCTGCCAGAGCCCTATCCCCAGGCCGCACCCCTCCACGCCACCCCTCTCAGCCCCGCCGGGCGGCGCTGGCCGCTGCCCGGCAACCTGCTGGTCTGGGGCGGCCTGGGGGTAGCCAGCCTGGGGGCAGTGCTGGGGCTTGCCCTCACCACCCTGTCCACCGCCCCCCGCGATGCTAGCGAGCCCCTGGCCGCCACCGGCAACGGAGCCCCACAGGCCAGCCCTAGCTCCGCCCTGGTGACCAGCACCCTCAACGCCCTGGCCCTGGGCCAGACCGCCAACGCCCGTATCTTCATCGAGCAGCTGCTCGACCGCAACGATCTCGCCACCGCCGAGTCGGTGGTGGCAGCCATCCCCCAAACCCAGCTGCTCGACCCCGATATAGCCTACGTACGCGGCCGCCTCCAGTGGCAGCAGATGGTGTCCGGCCGCGCCGACGCCCCCAGCGCCACCGATGCCATGCGCTCCTGGACCCAGGCCACCAGTGGCCGCCCCGATTTTCTCGAAGCCTGGGTAGCACTGGGGTTTGCCCACTACACCCAGGCCGACTACAGCCAGGCCATTCGCGCCTGGGAGCAAGCGATTGACCTCGATCGGCAGCAGCGCCGCGACATCGACCCTACCGCCACCCCCCAGGTAGCCAATCCAATCACCGTCAATGCCTACGCTGGGCTGGCCATGGCCTACCAAAAAGAAAGCGATATCACCCTCCTGCCCGCCGAGCAGGCCCCCTACCGGCAGCAGGCCCAGAGCTTCTTCACCCAGGCCCTCGCCCTCGACTCCACCCTGATTGCCCCCAACGCCCTGGCGCTCAACTGGCACTGGTCGCCCGATCTCATCGCCGACTGGCAAGATGCCGTTAGTCGCCTGGCCATCGACAGCGCCCCAGTCGCGCCACCAGCCGATAACTAGCCCCGCCGCACTGAGCAGACCTGAGTGGTAGCATTAGAGCACCATTGAGATCGCTCCATGCCAAGCACCATCGCTATTTTGGCCCATCCCACCCAGGTAGACCCTCTGCTGGACTGGCTCTCAAAACATCACGCCGTCCTGACCCACTTCAAAATCATGGCCCCGGCCGAGATGGCCCAGCGCATTGAGCAGGGGTGGGGCACCGGCAAGATCGAGCTCACCGCCCTCAAAGACTCTGCCCAGGGGGGCGACATCGAGCTTGCGGCCAGCATTTTGGCCGCAGAAGTGGCCGGGGTGCTATTTTTCACCGATCCAGCAGCTGTGGTTACCGCCTTTCCCAGTTTTGCAATGGTGCTGCGGGCCTGCCAAATTCAGGGCATACCCATTGCCCTCAACGACACATCGGCCACGCTGCTGCTGCGGGGCATTGCCGAAAGCCAGATCGCCTACCTCATCTTCAACCCCGTCGCAGGCCAGGGCAACCCCAATACCGATCTAGCCCTGATCAAAGAAGTGCTAGAGCCCCAGATCATGGTCAATGTGATCATGACCAAGCCCGACACCGATCCCGCCGAGCAGGCCCGTGAAGTAGTTGCCCACATTCAGTCCAAAAACGAGCACGACATGGGCCGCAGTCTGATCATTGCCTCCGGCGGCGATGGCACAGTTTCAGCCGTGGCCGGGGCCGCCATGAACACCAACATCCCCCTGGGCATTATTCCCCGCGGTACGGCCAACGCCTTTTCGGTGGGGTTGGGTATTCCCACCAACCTGCGGGCCGCCTGTGAAACCATTCTGGCAGGCAACACCCACGTCATCGATGCCGCCCGCTGCAACGACATCCCCATGATCTTGCTGGCCGGGGTAGGGTTTGAAGCGGGCATGGTCGACGGGGCCAGCCGCCAGCTCAAAAACGAGTTGGGCAACCTGGCCTACGTGCTCTCAGGAGCACGGCAGCTGGCCGCCGCCGAACCCTTTACCGCCACCCTTGAAATCGATGGGGAGGTGTCAACGGTTACCACCACCGCCATTACCGTTGCCAACGTAGCGCCATCCACCTCGGTGCTGGCCCAGGGGCTAGGTGAAGTCATTCCCGATGACGGCTTAATGGAAGTCACCATCGCCACCAGCACCACGCGACTCCAGGGCATCAACGCTCTGGCTTCCCTGGTGGCTGCCGCCGCCTGGGGCAATCCCACCCAGCGCGACGACCTTACCTGTCTGCGCACCAACTACCTCAAGGTCACCACCGATCCACCCCAAAAGCTGGTGATCGATGGCGAGATTCTTGAGGCCAACCCCATGGTGTTTGAATGTCTGCCCCAGGCCCTAACCGTGTTCGCACCCCTCAAAACGCTCTAGGCCACAACCGTCTTGGCAGTGCTGCGGGAAAACGGGCCCACAGATTTTTCCTTGCGGTCGGGCGTCCCTATGCCAGCACTTCTGTAAAAATTGACTCCCTGGAATCGCCCCTATGGGAAATCAACTCTATGTAGACAGATATCTATACCAATATCTTCAAAACAGCCCCAGGATGCCGCAGTCTCAGGTGTCTTAGAGCTAGAAATTGTGGTGCTGCTCGGGCCGATATTCCCGCAGCCAGCAGCGCTCTAAAAAACGCACCTGATGCATGTACCAGAACCGCCAGGGATTATAAACGGTTCTATAACTGCGACAAAAAACGGGTTGATTCAGATAGGGCCAAAAGGGGAACTGCATTGTTCTAAAAAGATGGTTAATACGCTGATATAGCGGGGTTTACGAACGCTTAATAGCCCCCCAAAGGCAAAGCAGCTCTTGCCTGGGGTGGCTTTCCTCAGTATAGGCAGATGAAAAAAGAGACCCAACACTGGGTCTCTTAGTTGGAAAGATATTTAATAATCCAACACAGGATTTTAGAAATGGAGCTGACGGGAGTCGAACCCGTGTCCGCTCTGAGTATTAACACACCATTCATTCACAGGCTTAGCCCATCTAACCCTCAGGGCCGGAACCGCCACTTATCCCGGACGGCGGGATTCTCTGGCTAAGTCTTAGTTAATGGATCCACCAGAGGAGAACCATCAAAGCATCCGTTGGGGTTTTGTCCATAGCTCTTAACGGAGTCAAACTATGAACGCTCGCTAAACTAGGTTTAGGTTAGGCGGCAACAGGTGCTGCTTTACGAGCAAAAGGAACGATGTTGTTCGCATTTACGTTTGTTTTGAGCCTTGATTTGCGAGAGTGGACTCCCTCTCGGCCTGCATCACAGCGTGACTTTCGTCAAAACGTCGAAACCGTTACAGCCCCGTGATGTTCTTTGTCTACCCATTATAGATCATTAGCTTGGGGTCATGGGTCTAGGGGACAGCCCAATGCTTGCTCTACCCCTTAGAACCATCACCATGACCCAGCTCTTGCCCAAACCCTCGCGCCTCACAGCGACCCCTAAAGCGAGGGAGAGTAGGACAGCCAGGTAAAAATCCCTTATGTTCGCAATAAACTTTCGTAAACTCGATAGGGTGGTCATCAAAGTATAATATTTACTTAACGGTTCTGTTCCTGGCGGGGGTTGCCCATCGGCAGCATGCGCCCAGACAGGCTCAGATTATTAATCCCCTTTCATAGTCACCTCAGCGGCTTGCCCTCTGGGCGGTTGTTTGCAGCAATAAGGACTTTTTACCCCTATGACCACCAATAACGAAGCGGGCAACGGCAGCGCCGATGCCTCCGAAAAAGAGACGACCGCCAGCCGTTCTCGCGGCACCCGTACCAAGCGAGCGGCGACCTCAGGCGGCATCGTCAAAGCTAGCCCCAAAAGTAGCGATGTGATTGTGCTGGCCGACAATACCCGGCTAGTAAGCACCGACACCCTGCCCAACCATCGTCCCATTGCTCTGGGCACCTTTGAGGTGGTAGGCACCCTAGACCGCGCCGGGGATCGACCCATTGGTGCCAACACCTTTGAAATTTCCACCATTGACACATTGCCCGGGCACCGTCCGGTGGGGGTCAGCACTCTGCACATTGCCGATATCCACACCCTCCCTGGCGATCGCCCCATTGCTCCCAACGATGATGTCGATCCTCCGGCAGCGATTTTGATGGGCTACCTGGATTAAGTAGCAGCTAGCTGACCACCAAAAGCCGGATTCCTGTATCGGAGCCCGGCTTTTGCCAGTAACCAGACAAAACTATGCAACAAAAAAGCTCCTGCTTGACAGGAGCTTTTTTGTTGTTCAAGCCAAAGAGCTCGGATGACATAGGTTGCGCTGGGCATACCTAAATCACCCTATACTGCGGCCTAGACCGAGACTGCAGCAGCGGCGGGGTAAACGCTGACCTTTTTGCCGGCTTTGCCACGGCGCTCAAAGGTGACGACGCCATCTACCAGCGCAAACAGAGTGTCATCACCACCGCGACCGACGTTTTCGCCGGGATGGATTTTGGTGCCCCGTTGGCGAATCAAAATGTTGCCAGCGCGTACAGCTTCACCGCCGTAGCGCTTAACGCCAAGACGTTTGGCGTTTGAGTCGCGACCGTTACGAGTACTACCTGTACCTTTCTTGTGAGCCATGACGGTGTCCTTAACCTACCTATTGTTTAATGTAGCGTGAGTTGAAGGTATTTAGCTGTCGGCCTCAGCCTCAGCCTCAGCCACTGGGGCGGCGGCCTTGGCGGGGGCGGTGGTTTCCCCGGCGATGGCGGTACCGTTGAGCTGAATGGAGTTGATCATCACCCGGGTGAGCTCTTGACGGTGGCCCTGCTTTTTGCGGGTTTTCTTCTTGGGCTGCATCTTATAGACGATGATCTTACGGCCCCGCAGGTGGCTAACCACGCTGCCGACCACCGTCGCCCCGGCAACGACAGGCTGGCCTACCAGCGCTTCACCGTCGTTATCAACAAACAAAACGCGATCTAGGGTGACCGCATCGTCTACCTCTAGGGCTAAGCGGTCAACATCGTAGAACCGACCGGGCTCTACCCGCAGCTGCTTTCCACCGGCTTCAACAATTGCGTACGTCATTACCTTTACCTCATAACCGCCGTACAGGTGCCATATCTGACCCTGGAGCTCCGCTACCGAGGGCATTAGCCTTAGAGACCTGATCCGAGCGCATAAACAAACAGTCTTTCATTATCGCCATCAACTCCTGACTCTGTCAAGGTGGCGCAGTAATCTGATGCTGCTGCCATCCCACAGATAGCGATTTTGTCCTGATGGGCGGCCCCTTGCTACGGAAAGTGGAGTGAGAGATCTCGACTTTTATGGGGCGGCTATGGATGTATGGCTACTGGCGGCTCAGCTGATGTTGAGCGATGCGGTTACCCCGGATCTAGGCTGGGAGGCCGATGCAGACCCAGCTGTTCTACGGCCAGCCGCCTCAGGGCCGCAGCCGTGCTCTCGGCCAAGCTCCAGGCCGGTGGCGGCCGCTTGCCCTTGGCCTGCTGTTGGGGTGGCATCGACGGCTACTGCCCCTCCAGGTCGATCGATGAGTGCGGCGGCGGCCCGCTGGCCCCGACCGGAACAGGTCGCCGCGCCCCTGCGCCGCCCGCTGATCGATGAGCGGCTCAAGCCAGTGACCGGGTCACAGTTGTTCCAGTTTCGGGCGGCGGCCTTGCAGGCGGGGGAGTTGTATACCCAGACGGCACCCTACCGCTATGTGAATCAGTGGCAGCGGGCTTTTGATACGCCAACCCATGACCAGTGGCAGCGTTTGCTGGCGGCAGAGGCGGCGGCAATGGCTCGTCGGCAGGGGCAGACACCACTATCGGTGTTGGTGGGCGATTCGCTAGCTCTGTGGCTGCCAACCGATGGCTTGCCCCCAGAGATGCTCTGGCTGAACCAAAGTATCTCTGGGGAAACGACGGGCCACATGCTGGATCGGCTGCACTACTTTGCGGCCACGCGCCCCAGAGCCATTCACGTGATGGCGGGGATCAATGACCTCAAGCAGGGGGCGACTGAGGCGGCTGTAGTCGATAATCTTTACCAAATACTGAGGCACCTGAAGCAGCAGCATCCCCAGGCGCAGCTGGTGGTGTACTCGATTTTGCCGACGCGGCGGCAGGAGTTGTCAAGCGATCGCATTCAGCGGGTTAACTACCGTCTGGCGGCTCTGGCCCATAGCCAGGGGGCTGCTTTTGTCGATTTGCACCCTGCCTTTAGCGATGAGCAGGGGGAGTTGCGGGTGGAGCTGACCACCGATGGGCTACATCTCAGCCCCCAGGGATATGCTCTGTGGCGCGATGCCATGGTTGGCCCCTGATTTCGTAGCCCACTATTCGATGAAGTGGCGGTCGGTGCTGGATGGAGCAGTATTGACGGCTGCGGTGACCGGCAGAGGGGGACGGGTTTGTGTGTCGGGCTCGCGCCATAATAGGATCAGCTATTGCCCTTTGCCCGAGCGAATTACCCGTGCCTAAGCGATCTGCCAAACCCAAGCTGGGACGACTGGAAAAACTCGACCCCACCGACTATTGGCAGGCCCAGGCAGATTTTCAGCAGTGGCTAACCGATGAGGAAACCCTGGAACTCCTGGGCGAGTCGGTGGGCCTGAGTTTCTCGCTGGTTGAAGACCGCTCCGCTGAGGGATATACCCTGCTAAGTCAGGATGACAGCGAGTTGGTAACCCTGGTGGCGGCCCATCTCGATCGGCCTGGAGCTGCTGATTTGGGGCGGTTGCTGACCTGGGCTGCTGGGGAGCGGGTGGCCCAGGTCCTCTGGGTGGCACCGGAGTTTTCTGCGGAGACTGTGATTGCCCTCGACTGGCTCAACCAGACCAGCGACGTTACTTTTCTGGGGCTGACGGTGGAGCTGTGGCGCATTGGTAAAGCGGCGATGGCGGCTAACTTTATCCCCAGCTGTGGGGCGGTAGAGACGGGCGACGACGAAGACGCGGCCGCTGGGAGGGATGACGTGGGCGAGGCGGTGGAGAGCGAGCCTGAACCCGAACCCTTGACGGAACTACAGCAGGAGAATCTGGATTTTTGGGGTGGACTGTGCGATCGCATGGATCGCCAGGGCAGCCTGGTGAAGCCCGGATCTCCCTCCACCGAGGCCACCATGGGGTTTGCGATTGCCCGAGCTGGGTTTCGCCTCAACGTCATTCTCGACCGCGACCACCGGAGTCTTTACACAGAGCTACTGCTGTCGGGCGTCGATGCCCAGCCTCACTTTCACCTCCTCGCCCAGGAGCGCGGGGCAATTGCTGACGACATCGGCCTGCCCCTGATCTGGGATGGGGCGGGGGATCAGGCCTGCATCGTGGCCTGCACCCTGGCCGATGTCGATCTGGCCAACCGCGACAACTGGCCCACCTACTACGCCTGGTTCTGTGACTGCCTGGAGCGGTTCTATGAGGCGTTTTTTGACCGCATCAAACGGGTCGATGCCGCCGCCTACCAGCCCCTGCCCAGATCGCGGCGGGAGGCCCCCACCGAAACGCTGATTTTGCCAGCGCCGCCGCGCCGCTAGGGTAGGTCCATCGCAATGGCAACCGCCCCTACCGATCCTTGTCCCTGCGGCAGTGGGGAGTCCTTTGCGGATTGCTGTCATCCCTACCTAGCGGGCGATGGGGCCGCACCCACCGCAGAGGCGCTGATGAGATCGCGATACACCGCCTACCACCAGGGCGACATTGACTATCTGATCGCCACCCATCACCCCACCCAGCGCTCTGCGGGGCAGCGGCAGGCCATTGCCAAGAGCATGGTACATACCACCTGGCAGGGCCTGCGGGTACTGGCCACCGAGGCGGGCCAGCCGGGCGATCGCCGGGGCGTAGTGGAGTTTGTCGCCTACTACCAAGACCCTAGACCAGGCCAGGTGCATGAGCGATCTCGGTTTGTGCGCCAAAAAGACCGCTGGTTTTACCTCGATGGCGATGCCCTGCCACCCCTGGAGCTCAACCGCAGCGAACCCTGCTGGTGTGGCAGCGGCAAGAAATACAAAGCTTGCCACGGGCGCTCGGAATTTTAAGAATTCCCGATGACTTTAGCGATTTCCGTCGGCACCGCTCCATACTCAGGGCAACCAGCCCCAGGTCTGCTCGGGGCTAGATTGCTGCCAGAAATCTACTGTCATGACCGATGCCCTTGATCCCCAAGCCATAGTCGATCTACCCGGGGTGCTCACCCCAGCGGCCATTGACCGCGTGCGCGAGGGGGTAGAGATTGCCCAGAGCCCATTGGTGCGACAGTGCATCGAGGAAGACCTGGCGGAGCTGAGCGCCATTGCCCAGGGCACCGCCGACCGGCGGGTGAGTGGCCGATTGCGGCGCTGGATGATGCGCCGCCTGATTAAAACCTTTTTTCGGGTGCGAATTGAGCACCCCGAGTATATTCCCACGGAGCCGAATGTGCTCACGGCCAACCATCTCAGCCACCTGGATCCATTCTTGCTGCTGGCTTTTTGCCCGCCCCGTCCCTATTACTACATTTTGGGCGACGCACGTACCCTTTACAACAAACGCTGGAAGCGCCGCCTGATTGGCTGGGCTGGGGGGGTGATTCCCCTAGAGCGCTGGTGGAAGGAGGAAATGGCGGTGATGGCGGCCGCCGACGGGGGCCAGGCCGACCTCAAACCGCTGGCGACCGCCATTCGAGACCATGTGCCCAACGGCAGCTCTATTCAGCAGATGCGGCAGATTGACCAGGCCGTGCAGGCGCTGCTGGCGCGGGGCGACGGCATTATGCTGTTCCCTGAGGGCCGCCTGGGGGCCCAGGAAGGGCAGATGCACCCCCTGAAGCGGGGCACCGTGCTCTACGCCATGCGCTCTGGGGTGCCGGTGTATCCGGTGGCCATCATTGGCACCAAGACCCTCTACTTCCGCAAGCGACTCACCCTGCGGTTTGGCCCGCCGGTGCATGTTCCCCACCAGGTCCGGCCCAAACGGGTGGATATCGATGCGGCCCTGGCTCAGCTAGAGCAGGCGTTCCAGGCGCTGCTGCCCATTGACTACCAAGAACCACCAGGGCCCAAGCTGTTTAGCCAATGGCTCAACCATTTGTTCTGGTAGCAATTTCCTTGGTCAACCATTGGCGACAGTTTGACACAGAACAACGAGCCGGGCAGCTTAAAGAAAAGCCAATACCGGCCACAGGCCTGATTTTGTGTGAAGCCCTTAACGAGATTTGAACTCGTGACCTCTCCCTTACCAAGGGAGTGCTCTACCACTGAGCTATAAGGGCAATTGTCGTGGTGGGCCGGGCTGGATTCGAACCAGCGTAGGCGTAGCCAGCGGATTTACAGTCCGCCCCCATTAACCACTCGGGCACCGACCCGCCCTATCCACGATTTATAATCCTAGCATGGTAGGGGAATATGTTTTGGACAACCGATAAAAAGTTCTGCAATTTCTAGGCAACTGTTTTTTGGGGGCCTGGTTGCCAGCGGTTTGGAGGGCTAGCGACCATAGACAAGCCAGGCTAACACCCACCCCGCCAACAGCCCTAGGCCCCCAAACCGCACCGCCTGCCAGAAGGGCTCTTGCAGGTGCTCCCAGGAGACGACTCGGTTGGCCAGCTCGGTTTCAAATTGATCGGCGGCCTCCTGCAGGGCAACCAGGTCTAGGGCAGTGCTCTGAGCGCTGTCGGCGGGCGGATTGGCCTCTAGCTGCTGGAGCTGCATGAGGTTGGCCAGGCCAGTTTTGAAGTGCTGTACGCGGGTCTCAAGCTGGGTGAGCTGGTGCATCAGATCACCCAGGGCTGGGGGCGTCTGGTCGGGGAGGCCGCCGATTGAGCCCTGCTGGTGATGGCCTCGCTGCCGCCGGTGGAGTGGCTTCATGGTGCAAGATGGTAAATGTGTGAGCCCTGTCGAAAGCAGTTGTGCTGATGCCTGTGCAAAATCCACAGGGCCTATGCTTTTAGTTAACCCCAACCGGCTGAAATAGCGATGGCATTTTCCTTTGACCCGGCGATGGCGGCCCCAGCTGCTGCCCAATCGACTCAACTGGCCGCCGATCTGAGCGATCTGGAGCTGGCCCAGATGTTGGCCGAACGGCTGGCGATCAAGCCCGCGGACTGGCACCGCCTGAGCCGCGATCGCAGGGTGCGGGCCAGGGAGCAGCTAGCCGCCGCCCTCGTCTTTTTGTTGAAAGACAACTCCGACGAAGCCCTAGCCAGAGTCGAGCAGGCGGCAGGGTGGCTCAACCACAGCCTGCAAGCCCCACCCTGCCCTACCCACGGTGAGCGCAAAGCTAGCGAACGTGCCAGCCAAGGTGCCGCTGAGTCGTAACTCTGGCAAGGCTCTAGCGAATGAGCGGTAGCCGCCGCGGTTGGCGCACCACTTTGCCGAGGTGCAGTTCTCGCCCGCCGTCACACCAGGTAACTTCGTCAAACACCTGATAGAGAATGTAAAGCCCTCGGCCACAGTCTCCTGGATGGGAGGTGCAGTTGCGATCCAGGGTTTCGTCGCAGCCGCAGGGGTGGCAAAATCCTTCGCCCTGGTCGGTAATCACCCACCAGTGACTGCTGCCGGTGGCGGCATACTTGACCGAGACGCATTTGGTCGGGTCAAGTCGGTTGCCGTGCTTGGCGGCGTTGACTAGCGCTTCCTGTAGGCCCAGGCGAACCTCGGCTTTCCAGGGGTCGGGCACCTGCTTGAGCAACAGCTCAAGCACAGGCTGCAAGTACAGCGTTGAGACAAAGCTAAGGGTGTCCCACTTTTGCTGACTAACCGATGGAGAAGTTGCAATCACTCAGGCCATCTCCAGAGTCTTGATGTGAGTGTTAATAAAAAGCCTGGCGCAGAGCCCAGACATTAATCAATAAGAGTCGACCGGAAACAACCAATAAATTATTTATATTTTTCATCTCTTGCCGTCGGCAAGGCAATATGCAGTCGCCAGAGCAAAAAGAATCTGAGAAAGGTTTAGCTTGAAGAGTTATTCAAACTAAAACCGGTCAGAACAAAGTTGCCATTGGCATCTCTGCAACATCGCTATTTCACTATAGCAAACTTTGCCTGGACATCGTCAATCGGGGGCAGGGGAGAGGCGATGGGCAATTCTGAGTGGCGTTTGCCTGCATAGCAGACTGTATTTCTCCGCCATGGCAGAACGCGGGCGGCCCTACTCAACTCTAAAATCCGGGTTTCCGCTGCCCTAAAACCTGGCGCAGCAAAGAGTATTGAGTAATATTAAGTAAATTAAAAAAAGAATTTTGGTAAGCCAAGAAACAGCCTACTTAGCTACCCAGGTGCTGACGGGCCGCAGCGGCAACAATGGCAGACTCATCCTGGGTGAGCTGCTGGAGGGCGGCCTGGGCTTCGGGCTCGCTGAACTGAGCCAGGGCCTGCACCAGGCGGTGGCGCACCTGCCAATCGGCGTGGTTGGCGTGGTTGAGCAAAAGGGGAAGGGCGCGGCTGTCGCCCAGTTCGCCCAGGGCCCCAATGGCGGCGGTGGCAATGAGTTCGTTGTCTGAGGTGAGGGCTTCTTGCAGCAGCTCAAAGGCGTCGGGCTCGCCCAACTCGCCGAGGGCAGCCACAATGCTAAATTTCACCAGCCATTCTTCGGTGGCGTGGTAGAGGTTGGCCAGGGCGGGGTAAGCGCTTTTGAGTTTGAGCCCGCCGATGGTGTCGGCGGCGGCGGCCTGAACATCGGGCTCGGGATCGTGGGAGAGCGATCGCAGCAGCAGCGGCTCTACGGTGGCGATATCTTGCTGGCCCAGGCTGGCGATTTGGCTGATGGCCGCGTAGCGAACCCTGGCATTGCCGTCGTTGGCGGCTATCTGCACCAGTTCAAAGGCGACTGCGGGATCCAGCTCGCGCAGCTGGTTGACGGCCCGTAGCCGATCCCCATAGTCGTCGGAGTGAAGCAGTTCTTGAACCGAGTCAGGGGTAATAGCCATTTTGTAGAAATGAACACAAATCTGCTTTCTCTACTATCGGCCATTTTGGGGATCGGCGATAGGGGGAGGGGGAGAAGGAGAGTAGGGAGTGAGGGAGTTTTAAATGTTGAGTATTGAGTGGTGAATTGCGGCGCTGCGGAGAGAACTCAACCCTCACAACCCATTGCCCAGCTCTCATCGCCCGCCTCTCATCGCCCATCTCCCATTGCCCTAGGTGTAGCTATTCGCCATCTCGCGCACGATGTCGCCACGGGTGAGGATGCCGACCACCTGCTTTTCGCCATTGACTACGGGTAGGCGGCGCACCTGCTTGTCGTGCATGAGGTGGGCGGCTTCGCGCAGCGATTTGTCGGGGGCAATGGTGACAACGTGGTCGGTCATGACATCTTTGACCCGTTGCCCCAGGGCTTTGTGAAGCTCTTGGTTGTACTGGGTGGGGTTTTTGAGATAGATGACGCTGTCGAGCAGCATGATGTAGGCGGGCATATCGACGCCGGTGGTTTGCCACATCAGGTCTGACTCGGACAAGATGCCCACCAGGTGGCTGTCGGCATTGAGCACTGGCAGCCCGCCGATGTGGTGGTCGGCCATGAGCTGAATGGCCTCTTTTAGCTCGGTGTCGGGGGTGACCGAGATGGGGTTGGAGGTCATGACATCGGCAACGGTTTTGGCCATGGATTTGGTGAATGCGTTTTATTTCATTCTAGAAAAGGTTGCTGACTAACCGGTTGGCTGTCACAGGTCGTTACAGTAGTGCTCAAGGATGTCGGCGCACTGTGCGATCGCACCTAAATGGGCAATTTCATAGCCGTGGGTGTTGTGGGTGGGAAAGCTCAGGCAGGCCGCCCGCGACACATGGCCAAACTTCATCGCAATCGAGCCATCGCTGCCAAAGCCGCTGATCACCGCCATCTGGATCGGCAGGTCGTGCTCAGCGGCGGCCCGGCGCAGGTCGGCATTGAGCCCTTCGTCGTAGACGCCGTAGGCATCCTGGCTGAGCAGCACCGGTATTTCCCCTGGCTGAATGGGGTACTCCGCCGCCAGGGGGCAAATCTCCAGGGCAATCAGGGCTTCGAGGCGCTGGCGCTGGGAGAAGTACAGTGCCCCCACGGCCCCCACCTCTTCTTTGGCGGAGGCCACCAGGTAAACGGTAATCGGCGGCTGGCGCAGGCGCTCGGCCAGCATCAGCAAAACCGCCAGGGAGGCCTTGTTGTCGAGGGTGTAGCTGGCGATGTAGTCGCCCATGCGAAAGGGCTGCTTGCGGTGCTTGCCGACGACCACCCGCGTGCCGGGGCGAATGCCAGCGGCGGCCAGCTCCTGGGGCGAGCGCTTGGTCTCTACCCAGGCGGTTTCCCAGGTGACGGGTTTGGTCTCTTGCTGGGCCTTTTGGGGCGACTCGTGGGAGACATGGCGGGAGCCAAAGCTCAAAATGCCGCTGATGGTGTGCTGATCGCCCAGCAGATCGACCACGCCCTCGCCGTAGACCCAGGGGTAAGACCCGCCCAGCTTGCGCACGGCCACCCGACCGTCGGCGTAGATGCTTTTGACCAGGGTGCCGATTTCGTCTTTGTGGGCGGTGATGGCGATGGCGCGGCTCTCGTCGAGGCCGGGGATTTTGGCGATGATGTTGTCGGCTTCGTCGCGCCAGTGGTCAACGCCCAGGGCCGCCAGGTCAGCCATCAGGTGCTGGTTGATTTCGTCTTCGG
>DATIVG010000436.1:0-2569 GCA_035466075.1 Nodosilinea sp.
CTACCCCACCGAAACCGCCGAGTTTGCCCACCTGCTGCTGCCCGCCTCCCAGTGGGGCGAAAAAACCGGCACCATGACCAACTCCGAGCGGGTGGTCACCCTCTGCGCCGCCTTTCGCCCGCCCCCCGGCGAGGCCCGCCCCGACTGGGAAATTTTTGCTGAGGTGGGTCGCCGCCTGGGCTTTGCCCACCAGTTTGCCTTTGCCAACAGTGCTGAGGTCTACCGCGAGTTTGCCCAGATCACCCGGGGGCAGCCCTGCGATATCACCGGCCTCAGCCACGAGCGCCTGGGCGAGCTCGGCCCGATTCAGTGGCCCTGCCCCGACCCCGAAACCACCGCCACCGCCGCCAGCCGCCACGACAAGCGGCTCTACACCCGGGGTATTTTTGCCACCGCCGATGGCCGCGCCCGGTTTGCCGCCCTGCACTCCAACGGGCTGGCGGAGCCCCCGGACGAGCGGTTTCCCTTTGTGCTGACCACGGGGCGGCTCTACGGCCACTGGCACACCCAGACCCGCACCGGGCGGATCGACAAGATCAAGACCATGCACCCGGCTCCTTTTTTGGAGATCAACCCCCGCGATGCCCAGCAGCTCCAGGTGCAGGGGGGGGACTGGGTGGAGGTGCGATCGCAGCGGGGCAGCATTCGCCTGCCGCTGCTGGTCACCCAGAACATTCGCCGGGGGACGCTGTTTGTGCCCATGCACTGGGGCAGCCTGTGGGCCGACCAGGCCGAGTGCAACGCCCTCACCCACCCCACCCCCTGCCCGATTTCCGGCCAGCCGGAGCTGAAGGCCTGCGCCGTGCAGGTGGTGCCCCTGGCCGAGGCCCTCCAGCAGGCAGGCCAACACCCCAGCGCCGAGGCTTTACCCCAGGCGACAGAATCGACTATTCTCTCAGCAGCACCCACCTTCTGAGCGTTGCCCCCATGGCCCATCGCCTCCGACGGCTGCTCGAGCAGCTCAAGGATGAGACCTTCCTAAAGCGCCTGCACCAGTTTGAGGGCAGCGTCTCCAAGGCGCTGTCCCTGGGCATGATTGTGGTGATTTTTGCCATGGTCGTCGATCTGGCGGTGGTGTTGGCGACCACGATTTTGACCACCAGCCCCGGCGACTTTTTGGGACAGCCGGTGATCGACCTGTTTGGCCTGTTTTTGAGCGTGCTGATTGCCCTGGAGATCTTAGAAAATATCACCGCCTACATTCAAAACCACGTGGTGCAGGTGGAGCTGGTGATTGCCACCGCCCTCACCGCCGTGGGCCGCAAGATCATCATTCTCGACCTCGATACGATCTCAGGGGCGACGCTGATCGGACTTGCGATCGCAATTTTTTCCCTGGCCGTCAGCTATTTAATTGTGCGGGTCAGCCACCGTTAGGTCAGCCATCGGTAGGTCAGCCCCCCGGCCCGGGCCCGCCGCTCCAGTCCCAGCGCAAAGCGGGCCTCCGGCGATGTGCTAAATTTTGATGCGGCTGGCTACGCGGTAGACTCTACTGGTATGGCCGTCGCCCCCAGGGTTAGGACGTTCTTATAGCGATCTGTCAGCGATGGCAATGCGCCGGGTCGCGGCTCCAGTTTTGCGGTCGGTGGTTGCACTGCCCCAGGCGAACTGGCCAACGCTATAGTTGGCACTAGCCCGTTGCCCTGAAGACGTGAGACGGTTATCGTGAGTTCGATGCAGATTCCCATCCTTGACCTCAAGCCCCAGTACCAGACGATTAAAGCCGACATTCAAGCCGCCATTGACCAGGTCTTGGAGAGCGGGCAGTTTATTTTGGGCCCCACGGTGCAGGCCTTTGAGACCGCCGCCGCCGAGTACCTGGGGGTCAAGCATGCGATTGGGGTCAACTCCGGCACCGACGCCCTGGTGATCAGCCTGCGGGCCCTGGGCATTGGCCCCGGCGACGAGGTGATTACCACCCCCTTTAGCTTTTTTGCCACCGCCGAGTCGATCAGCATCGTGGGGGCCAAGCCGGTCTTTGTGGATGTGCAGGCCGAGAGCTTTAACCTCAACCCCGCCCTGATCGAAGCGGCTATTACCCCCCAGACCCGGGCAATTATGCCCGTGCACCTCTACGGCAACCCGGCGGCCATGGCCGAGATCATGGCCCTGGCCGACCGCCACGGGCTGGCGGTAATCGAAGACTGCGCCCAGGCCTTTGGGGCGGTGTACAAGGGCGACTGCGCCGGCTGCCACCAGCGCTGCGACCCCGCCTGGCGTCAGCCCCTGCTGGGTAAGCCAGTGGGCAGCATCGGCGCGATTGGCGCGTTTTCGTTTTTTCCGACCAAAAATTTGGGGGCCTACGGCGACGGCGGCCTGGTGGTCACCAACGACGACGGGCTGGCGGAGCTGACGGGCATGCTGCGCAACCACGGCTCTAAGCAGCGCTACCACAACGAAATGCTGGGCTACAACTCTCGCCTTGACGCCATCCAGGCGGCTATTTTGGGGGTCAAGCTGCGCTACATCGACGGCTGGAACCAGCAGCGTCGCCAGGTGGCGGCCACCTACAACCAGCTGCTGGCCGACTCGCCGGGGGTGATCACCCCCACGATTACCGATGGCCATG
>DATIVG010000437.1:0-5161 GCA_035466075.1 Nodosilinea sp.
TCCAGGCCCATGGTGACGTAGTAGCCGATGATGCGCCGCCGCTCGTCCTGGGCGGGGATGGCGCGGGCAAAGGCGCGCAGCACGGCTTTCTCTAGCTCGGGCCACAGCAGCAAAGTGGCGAAACCGCCGTAGAGGCGCACGTCGAGGCTTTCGTACCAGCGGTAGTCGATGCACTCCAGCACCGCAAACTGGCCCACGGGGTCGGCCTCGGTGGCGGCGCTCCACAGGGTGCCGCCGCTGGCCAGGTCATACAGCTCGTTAAACAGCGCCATTTTGAAGGAGTCGGGCAGGTCGGGCCGGGCCAAAATGGGCTGCTGCCAGGCGACAATCTGCTGCTGCCAGGTTTTGTACTCGCCCAGGGCGGTGAAGGCGATCGCCCTGGCGTTGCGCCCTGTTTTGCCAAAAAAGTCGGTGTAGCGGCGGTGGTTGACCACCCCGGCGGCAAACTCGGTCACCGGCAGATCCCAGGCCAGGGCCATGGGGATCTGCTTGGTGGCACCGGGGGCGAGGGTGAAGCGAAGTGCGATCGCACCTCCAATGCGCTCTCCCGCCTCCGCTGGGGAGGTATCCAGCAGGTTCATCAGGCGGCCCAGCTTGGCAAAGGCGTCCCACAGGTCGCCCCCGTCCCCCGCCGGGTTCCAGCGCAGGTCGTAGGACACCTCAATATCGGGGTCATCCAGCGCGGCAATGCACCACTGGCCGTCGCCTTCTTTGGGCTCCCCCGACCAGGCCCCATCCATCACCAGGGCCTTGATACCGTCGGCATTGATGAACTGGTTGAAGTTGCCGGTGCTCTGGCCGGTGGCGGGCAGGTAGTCGTAGTAGGGGCTACCGTCGTCGCGCAGCAGCACCTCCGGCGATTTCTGCGTATTGGTAAACCAGCCCACCATATTCTCCCAGCTCACCATCAGGCTCAGGGTGATGGGGAAGTTGGTGGGGTTGTGGGCCGTCCATTCAAACAGCGCCACCGGGTAGCTGGCCTCTCTGTAGTTGTCGGGCCAGATGGGCGAAAGCTGCTCACAGGTGATCTGGGCGCGAAACACATTCTCGTAGCGGTACCAGCTGCGGGGGTACAGGGCGTGGTAGTGGCCCGTGGTCTGTGCCCGGGTCGAAGCGGGATACCACTGCCACGCGGCCAGGGTGCCGTCCTGGGGCGGCTCGGTGCTGAGGGCGTAGACCTGGGTGCCCGCCCCGGTGCTCTCCCACAGGGTGAACTGGCAGGCCGGGAAGCTGCCAAACCCATGCTCGCCGCCATCGAGATGCCAGAGGTTGAAGTCGCCGTTGGGCGAGCGGCCCACGCAGCCTGCCCCCAGCCCGCCCAGGGGAGCGCCGTGGTCGGGGCCATCGTCGAGGTTGCTGGCGTAGCGCACGATGTAGTGGTGTTCCCAGGGCTGGCCGAGGGGTCGCTGCCACGCCTGGGACGGAATCTGGGGAAAAGATGGGGTTTCAGTCATCCCCAAATATTACCGGAGCCGGTTGATTTATTGGCTGTCGCTGATCGGGCAACCGGTGTGGGGTGACAGGACAGTTAAACCAGTGTATTGCTCGATATAGTCAAGTTAGTTGCAGCGCATTACTGTAGGCCCATGAGTACAGGAGGCCCATGAGTACAGATATTCCCTCCCCCCCGGACAGCCGCAGCGAGCTGGTGGAGTTTATTGTGCTGGCCCGCGATCGCGGCTCCTCCGACGAGTTTATTAGCAAGCTGCTGCGCGACTATGGCTGGCCGTCGCGGGAGGTGGAGCGGGCCTTCTTTGAGGTGTACGAAGGGCTGCTGGGTCGGCCCTTGCCCACGCCGCGCGGGGCCTCGGGGGAGCTGGCGCGGGATGCGTTTTTTTATCTGCTGGCCTTTGTCACCCTGGGTATTTGGATTCAGGCGCTGGGGGAAATGGCGTTTATCTTTATCGATCACCTGATCCCGGACAGCTTGAACCCCGGCTATGGGGGTGACCCCTCCTGGCAGGTGGCCTTTGCCCTGGCCCGGCTGCTGGTGGCCTACCCGGTGTACCTGGGGCTGATGCGGCAGATCAACCGCGACCTGGCGGCCCACCGGGAGAAGCATTTCTCGGGGGTGCGCAAGTGGTTGACCTACCTGACCCTGCTGGTGGCGGCAATCATCGCCATTGGCGCAGTGATTGCGTTTTTGACCTCGTTTTTGCGGGGCGAGCTGACGCCGCGCTTTTTGCTGAAGGTGCTGGTGGTGCTGGGGCTAGACGGCGCGGTGCTGTGGTACTACTTCGACTGGATTCGGCGCAAGCCTGCGGCGAAGGGGCTGAGGTTGGGGGTCGAGTGAGGGGGTATAGACGCACAGCGACTTCCCGGTGGGGGTGAGGGCAAAGCTTTGAGTTTTGAGTTTATGCAGACAGGGAAGTTTTGATGGGTGGGGACAATGGCTAGCATGGCGGAAAGTCGAGGGTTTGACCGGGCGTTTGCGGCGGTGGCGACGGCGGCGGTGGGACTGGCGGTGGTGGCGGGGTTTTGGGTGCTGGGTACGCCGGGGCGGCAGCGAGAGATCGCGGCGGATCGGCAGCGGCTGGAGGATATGGCTGCGATCGCACAACGCCTCCACGAGCAATACCTCAACGACGACCGCTTTGAGCTGCCCGCCACCCTGGCCGCTGGCGATCTGCGCAACGACCCGCTGACCAACCAGCCCTACGAGTACGAGCGGCTAGGCGATCGCGACTTTGCCCTGTGCGCCACCTTTGACACCGACAGCAGCACCCACCGCCTCACCAACCAGGCCGCCAGCCCCGATGCAGAGCGCTGGCAGCACCCCGAGGGTCGCCACTGCGTTGAGTTTGATGTGACGACGTATCCGGCGCTGGTGTTTTAGGGATGGTTGCGATTTCCCTTAACCCGGCTGGGCAACTGCAGGCACCTCTGGCATTACCGCCCTGGGGTCGGGCAGGGTCTCGGGGTCGCCGACGTAGATGCCTAACGAGCGGGCCACTTTGACCATGGTGCTGTCGGTTTCGACCGGGCTGGGGCAGACGCCGCGCTGGTGGCAGTCGCGCACGGTGGCAATCACGGTGTCGAGGTCTTTGGAGCGCACGCGGCCTGCTTCCCACACCACCAGGCGGTTGTAGCGGCCTTCGGCGATTAGATCTACGGCTTTGCGGCCAAAGGCGGAGGCCAGCAGCCGGTCGCTGGCGGTGGGAATGCCGCTGCGCTGAATGTGGCCGAGCACCATGGCGCGGGTCTCCACCTGGTCCATGTCGCAGTAGGCGGTGTCGCCGGTTTGGCAGAGGGTGCGGCTGCGATCGCACACCGCTGTCGCCAAATATTCGCCAATCAGGTGCATGGGTTTGCCGTCTTCGCCGTGGACGCCCTCGGCCACCACCACCAGGGCAAACTTGCGGCCCCGCTGGCGCAGCTCGGCAATGTGCTGACAGATCTGCGTCACCACCAGGGGGTTGAGCTCGGGCACCAGCTCAGGAATCAGAATCACATCGGCCCCACCGGCAATGCCGCCGTGCAGCGCCAGATGCCCCGCATCGCGGCCCATCACCTCCACCACCATCACCCGATCGTGGCTGGCGGCGGTAAAGGTGAGGTCGTAGAGGGCGCTGTTCACCGTCTGCACCGCCGTGTTGAAGCCGATGGATTTTTCGGTAAAGGGCACGTCGTTGTCGATGGTTTTGGGAATGCCAATCAGGTTCCAGCCGCCGCGCTGGGCCAGGTCGTAGATAATGTCGAGGCTGCCGTCGCCGCCAATGGCAATCAGCGCGTCGAGGTTGAGCTGCTTGTAGCCCGCCAAGATTTTGGCAATTTTGTCGGGGTCGCCGGGGTGGCCCTTGTTGAGCGAGCCGAGAATGGTGCCGCTGAGAAATTGCAGAATGTCGAGCCCCTGCAATATGCCGGGAATATCGTAGCCGTGGTCGGTGAGCCGCAGGTGGTCGGGGTCGTACTTGCCATCGACCACCTGCATAAACCCATCGGTGCTGTAGGGAATGCCAATCACATCCCACCCGCGCCGGTTGGCGCACTTGACCACCGCTCGAATGACGGCGTTGAGGCCGGGGCAATCGCCGCCGCTGGTGAGAATGCCAATGCGCTTAGTGGGGGTCATAAAACGGTGTCCGAAAGGCTGATACTTCCTATCCTCAAGCCGAGAACGCCCCGCGAAAAGCCGCGCTTTACCAGTCTTTAACAGTCTTAATGGAGAATAATCTTCCTATTTGTGCCGTAGGCTGGGTGGAGCGCAGCAAAACCCGGCAAACCTGCGTTGCTATTGAGTGACCCTGCGCTTCACCCAACCTACAGAAACTATGCGAGCCTTAGCTACACAAATCGGTAGACCACTCCTGGGAGCCGCGATTGGGTTGGCAGCGCACCTGCTGACCCGCCCAGTCGAGCCGCCACTGGTCGCCCTCGGGCACAAACTCTAGCCGGTAGCGCATGCCGTTGACTGAGTCATCGGCGAGGCCGGTTTGGGTGAACAAGACCAGCGCGCCATCGGCGGTTTCTTCAACCACTTCAACGGTCTCTTCAAAGTTGCCTTCGCCGGGCTCGGTGCTGCCAAAGGTGGCCAGGGCAATGCTAGTGGGATTTTCGCCAACGGCGTCTTCGGGCACAGACACCTCGGTAAAGGCGGAGCGATCCTCCACCATGGCCCCGGTTTCGGGGGGTTCGGGGGCGGGGGCTTCGGTGGTGGTATCGGTGGGCGCGTCTGGGGTGGTGGTGCTGGGTTCGCAGGCGGCCAGGGTGAGCAACAGGGCTCCGGTGGCGAGGGCTAAGGAGGGTTTACGCATGGTTTTTCTCTAGAAAGGGGCTTTTAAAATGTGTTCAGGATAACAATAGCCTGAGCCACTGGCAGGATACAGGAGGATATCGGCGGTGCGCACGCCGTTGTTAACTAACTGCAACGTTTGGGCGCGAAGAGGCTTGGTAGAGGGTGAGGAGGGGTGCGATCGCACCCCTCCTCACCCTCTACGCAATCTCACTCTAAGACCATCCCATCTCCCCTAAAGTCCCATCCATACACCCCTAAGACTCTAGGCAAGATAACACCACTGGAAGGCATCAGAACGCCGCCTTTTCCCAGGAATACCCCAGTGCGACAAGTCTCGTATTGAGACTAAAATATCTCTACTCGGGTCTTGTATTGCGACTTAATAGACCAGTTTTGTATTTAAGCTATTGTGATCTCCTGCCCGAC
>DATIVG010000438.1:0-3033 GCA_035466075.1 Nodosilinea sp.
AGTGAGTCGATATAGCTTTAGTCACCTGCTGATCCCCCCTGCCCCCCTTAAAAAGGGGGGTAAAAGTCCCCCTTTTTAAGGGGGATTTAGGGGGATCTCCACTTCTGCTACAAGAAATAGGACTTTTCAAACATCCTCTAATGCAGCAGCATCTTGCCCTCGGTGACGCTATTTACTAGTGGGTTTTTCGATGAGTTGGCCATCCACAAATTTGTGCAAAATGCTAGACACCAGCGTTTGATAGGGGATGCCCTCCCTTAATGCTCGAACCTGGAGTGCCCGCAGGTCTCTTGAGGAAAGCCGAATGTTGATGCGGGCATCTTTTTTGAGGGTGGCGGCGGCGATCGCCTGGTGTGACTTGAGTTCTTCAGCCACGGTTGCCGATTGCTGAAGCGTTCCCGCCTCGAAGGCATCGAGAATGTCCTGTTCTTCGGAGTCCAGATTATTCATCTTTGCTACCTAGGTATTGTTGGGTTGCCTTGCGGCTTGGAATAATGGTCTTGAGAAAAATTTCTTCCTCACTTTCAACGAAGGGAACTAAGTATGCGTAACCCTCTATTAGCACCACTGAGATCTTCTGCCCTGGATAGCGATCTTGGTTAGGGTGGTCAAAGACATCCACCTCATTGCCTAGCTGAATATTCAGAATAATTTCTTCAAAGGTAATCCCTCGCTCTTGGTTGAGTCGCTCATTTTTTTCTGAGTTCCAGGCGAAGGTTTTCATGGATAAACCATAGCAGATGTGTGCCTTTTGTATTCAAGGCGGTAAAATGAGCACAGGCATTGCCGTTCAACCCTCAAAGCGACTGAATGCGAGGGTGGGTTGCCCATCCCAGGATGAATGCTGTTGGCCCCTTTCAGGCTCCTATGACTTCCTCTACTTTCGCCTACCCCCCCAGCCCCCAGCAAGACCAGGTCGATACCTACCACGGGGTAGCGGTACCCGACCCCTACCGCTGGCTCGAAGACCCCCAGTCATCCGCCAGCCGCCAGTGGATTGAGGCCCAAAACCAGGTGACCTCGGCCTACCTGGAGGCGCTGCCCCGGCGCGAGGCGATCAACCAGCGGCTCACCCAGATCTGGAACTACGAGCGCTACAGCACCCCCTTTAAGCGGGGCGGGCAATACTTTTATTTCAAAAACGACGGGCTGCAAAACCAGAGCGTGCTCTACACCCTGCCCAGCCTGGAGGCCGAACCGCGGCTGCTGCTCGACCCCAACACCCTGTCTGCCGACGGCACCGTGTCGCTCAGCGGCATGGCAGTGAGCGAAAACGGTGCCTACCTGGCCTACGGCCTCTCCACCGGCGGCTCCGACTGGGTGGAGTGGCACGTGCGCGACATTGCCACCGGAGCAGACACCGACGACCTGCTGAAGTGGGTGAAGTTTTCGGGGGCCTCCTGGAGCCACGACCACCAGGGCTTTTTCTACAGCCGCTACGACGAGCCCGACGAGGCCAGCAAGCTAGAGGCGATCAACTACTACCAAAAGCTCTACTACCACCGCCTGGGCACCCCCCAGAGCGACGATGTGCTAATGTACGAGCGCCCCGACGAGAAAGAGTGGGGCTTTGGCGGCGGCGTCACCGAAGACGGGCGGTATCTGATCATCTCGGTGTGGAAGGGGACCGACCCCAACAACCTGGTGTTTTACAAAGACCTGAGCGACCCCAACAGCCCCGTGGTGGAGCTGATTGCTGAGTTTGAGGCCAGCTACAGCTTCATCGACAACGACGGGTCGGTGTTCTGGTTTCGCACCGATCTGGCCGCTCCCAAGGGGCGACTGATCGCCATCGACATTGCTCAACCAGAGCCCGCCGCCTGGCAGGAGATCATCCCCGAAGGCGACGACACCCTGGAGGGGGTGGGCATTCTCAACAACCAGTTTGTGGCCGACTACCTCAAAGATGCCTACACCACCATTCGCATCTACTCCCTGGGGGGCGAGCTGGTGCGCGAGGTGGAGCTGCCGGGGATTGGCTCGGCGGGGGGCTTTGACGGCAAGCGCTACGACACCGAAACCTTCTACAGCTTTACCAGCTTTACGGTGCCGCCAGCGATCTATCGCTACGACATGGTGACGGGCGCTAGCACCCTCTACCGCCAGCCCGAGGTCGATTTTGACCCCGGTGCCTACACCACTACCCAGGTGTTTTACCCCAGCAAAGACGGCACCCGCATTCCGATGTTTATCACCCACAAGACGGGGCTGGAGCTGAACGGGCAAAACCCGACTCTGCTCTACGGCTACGGGGGCTTTAGCATTTCGCTGACGCCGTCGTTTTCGGTGAGCAACCTGGTGTGGATGGAGATGGGCGGCGTGTACGCGATGCCCAACCTGCGCGGCGGCGGCGAGTACGGCGAAGACTGGCACCTGGCCGGCACCAAGCTGAACAAGCAGAATGTATTCGACGACTTTATCGCGGCGGCGGAGTGGTTGATGGCGGCGGGCTACACCTCGGCGGAAAAACTTGCGATCGCAGGGGGCAGCAACGGCGGCCTGCTGGTGGGGGCCTGCATGACCCAGCGCCCCGATCTGTTTGCGGCGGCGCTGCCTGCGGTAGGGGTGATGGATATGCTGCGGTTTAACCAGTTCACCATTGGCTGGGCCTGGGAGTCAGACTACGGCTCGCCCCAAAATGAGGACGAGTTTCGGGTGCTCTACGCCTATTCGCCGCTGCACAACCTGGAACCGGGGACGGCCTACCCGGCAACGCTAATTACCACGGCAGACCACGACGACCGGGTGGTGCCCGCCCACAGCTTTAAGTTTGCGGCGGCGCTGCAAGCGGCCCACCAGGGGGAAGCGCCCGTGCTCATTCGCATTGAGACAAAGGCGGGGCACGGGGCGGGTAAGCCCACGGCAAAGGTGATCGAAGAAGTGTCGGACAAATGGGCCTTTTTGGCCGCGAATTTGGGGATGGAGTAGGGGGTGATGGAGTCTGAGGGCAGGAGTCTGGGGGCAATCGAAACGCCTCCAGTGGCAGATCTGGATTCTCTTAGCAATCTGCGTGGGTATTAATCTCTAGGCGAG
>DATIVG010000439.1:0-8334 GCA_035466075.1 Nodosilinea sp.
TCAGGGATTTCTCCTGCTGCAACCGATTCAGGTTCTGCCTCCTCTATCCTCACCCCCGACCAAACCCCTGAGCCAACCTCTGATCAAACTACTGAACAAACCATCGACCTGCGGCAGCAGGAGCAACCAAACTGGGACTTCTTTTTACAGATTCCCAACCCCGACCGCACCGCGCTCAACCTCCACAAAATCAGCCAGCAGCAAATGCAGGAGCCGCTGTTTGAATTTTCGGGGGCCTGTGCGGGCTGTGGCGAGACCCCCTATCTCAAGCTGCTCACCCAGCTGTTTGGCGATCGCCTGCTGGTGGCCAATGCCACCGGCTGCTCTTCGATCTACGGCGGCAACCTGCCCACCACCCCCTGGAGCCACAATGCCGAGGGTCGCGGCCCGGCCTGGTCGAACTCGCTGTTTGAAGACAACGCTGAATTTGGTCTGGGCTTCCGAGTTTCTATTGACAAGCAGGCTGACTATGCCGCCGAGCTGCTGCGATCGCTCGCCGCCGCCGAGGGCTTGGGACGGTCGGCCCTACCAAGGTTGGCCCCCCAGATTCTCCAAGCCCAGCAGAGCGACGAGGCCGACATTGTGGAGCAGCGAGAGCGGGTTGCCCAGCTCAAAACCCTGCTCACCGAGATGGCTCAGACTCCCCTGGATGAAGCCCTACAGACCAAAGTTCAGCGGCTGCTTTCCCTGGCTGACTATCTGGTCAAAAAAAGTGTGTGGATTGTCGGCGGTGACGGCTGGGCCTACGACATTGGCTACGGCGGGTTAGACCATGTGCTGGCCTGCGATCGCAACGTCAACATCCTGGTCTTGGACACCGAAGTCTACTCCAATACCGGCGGCCAACAATCTAAAGCCACCCCGAGAGCCGCCGTCGCCAAGTTTGCCGCCGCTGGCAAAACCACCGCCAAAAAAGATCTGGGTTTAATGGCGATGACCTACGGCTCGGCCTATGTGGCCAGCGTCGCATTGGGGGCACGCGACGAGCACACCCTCAAAGCTTTTCTCGAAGCCGAAGCTTACAACGGCCCCTCTCTGATCATTGCCTACGCCCACTGCATTGCCCACGGCATCGAGATGTCTACGGCCATGCACCACCAAAGGGCGATCGTCGATGCGGGGCGCTGGCTGCTCTACCGCTACGACCCCCGCCGCCGGACCGAGGGTCTCAACCCCCTGCGCCTCGACAGCCACGCCCCCCAACTGCCGGTGGAGCAGTCGATGTATGCCGAAAATCGGTTCAAACTGTTGACCCACAGCGATCCCGAAGCGGCAAAAACCTTACTTCAGCAGGCCCAGCAGGATGTGCAGACGCGGTGGCGGCTGTATGAGGCACTGGCGGAGATGGGGGAGGGGAGTTAAGGAGTGAAGGAGATGGGGAAGGTGAGGGGGGTGAGGAGTGAGGGGATGAGCGAGAAAAGCACACATCTTAAGGGAGATAAGCTCATGTACTGGAAACTGGTGAAATGGTGGCTGGTTGGCCTTCTCGCCCTGCTTTGGGCGATCTGGGTAGGCAGTAGTACTCTGCCCGCCCAGGCTAACCCCACCGATCAAGACATCTTCAGAATAGGCGGTGACTTAGTCATCGCCGAGTCTCAGACGGTTAATGATGCCTTTGCCATTGGCGGCGACCTCACCATACAGCCGGGGGCAATGGTGCGGGGGGATGCCTTCGCCATTGGCGGCAACCTCCGGCTCGAAGATAATGCCCAGGTCGCCGGGGATGCCTTTGCCGTTGGGGGGCGGGTGATGCGCTCTGAGACTGCCGTGGTCAGCGGCAGCGAGTTCACAGTGCTAGAGAACTTCAACGGCCTGTTTGAGCGCTTTGGGGTGCTCGGCACGCTCTATCTGGGCAACGTGGTGTTTTGGGTGGTGACCTTTGTGGTGGCGGCGATCGCAGGTTGGCTGCTGCTGCTGCTGCTGCCGGGGCACGTCGATGCGATCGCCGCCGTCATCCACGCGCGTCCCTTGATGAGCCTGGTCTCTGGCATCGGTGGGTTTGCCGCCCTGATGATTCTCACCGTGTTGATTTCAGGCAGCGTCATTGGGGCGATAGTCATTCCGTTGGCCAATCTCGTCGTCTTTTTTACCTGGCTGTTGGGCGGCATCGCCACCTGCGTCTGGCTGGGCAGACGGCTGCGCTCCCAAACGCCCGACGCCCGGTTCCAGCACTTCTGGCTGGGGTGGTTTTTGCTCTTTGTCATGAGCCTGATTCCGATCGCGGGCGGGCTGTTGGTCAGCCTGATTACCCTGTTTGGCTTCGGGGCTGCGCTGCTATCCCGCTACGGCGTCCAAACCGCAAGCACCCTGCCGATGGGGCTCGATCGCCTAGAACACCAAACCGAATAAACCCAGCGCTGGCGATCCAATCGGGGCGATCGGCTCCCTTTTGGACTATTCCTTTCTCTATTCCTAATTATGCTTGCCACCCGCTACCTTGGCCTTGATCTCCGATCACCCCTGGTGGTCGGAGCCTGTGGGCCGCTCACCGAAGATCTGACCCATCTGCGCCACCTCGAAGATGCGGGAGCCGCTGCGATCGTGCTGCATTCCCTATTTGAAGAACAGCTCCAGGCGGATCGCACCGCGCTGGACTACCATTTCGCCCAGGGCACCGAGAGTTATGCTGAAGCCCTGACCTATGCCCCTCCTCAGGCGTTGTTCCACGTCAGCGCGGCAGCCTACTTAAACCATATTCAACAAGCTAAGGCGATGGTGAATGTTCCGATCATTGCCAGCCTCAACGGCAGCACCCCCGGCGGGTGGACTGACTACGCCAAAGACATTGAAGCCGCTGGGGCCGATGCGTTAGAGCTAAATATCTACGCCGTGCCCACAGACCCCAATCGGACCACCGCCCAGATTGAGCAAGCCTACGTCGATATTGCCTATGCCGTTACCCACAGCGTCACGATTCCGGTGGCGGTCAAACTGAGCCCCTACTTTACCAATCTGGCGCATCTCGCCCATCGGCTGGCGATCGCTGGCGTGGATGGGCTGGTGTTGTTCAATCGGTTTTATCAGCCCGATATAGATTTAGAAACCCTAGAGGTCTCGTCCCATGTCTTGCTCAGCACCCCCCAAGATCTGCGCCTGCCGCTGCGGTGGATAGCGATTTTGTTTGGGACGCTGCCGGTCGATTTTGCGGCCACCAGCGGCATTCACCAGGCCGAAGATGCGATCAAAATGCTGATGGCGGGGGCCAGCGTCACGATGATGGTCAGCGCGCTGCTGCACCATGGTATCGATCATTTACGTACCGTCGAGCAGGGGCTGCGGGGGTGGCTACAAGAGCACGAATATGACTCCATTCAGCAGCTCCAGGGCAGCATGAGCCAGATCAACTGCCCTAACCCCCAGGCCTTTGAGCGGGCGCAATACATCAAGTCGATTCAAACCTATCAGGCCCACCTGACTCAGCCTAATCAACCCTCTCGCTACTTTGGATGATGGCCTTAGGCACCATGAAGTACATCAGCGAGTATCGCGACGAGGGACTGGTGCAGGACTATGTGGCTGCGATCGCAGCCCTGGTCACCCAGCCCTGGACCCTGATGGAGATCTGCGGCGGCCAGACCCACACCATCGTCAAGTACGGCCTCGATCAGCTGCTGCCGCCCAAGATTACGCTAATTCATGGCCCTGGCTGCCCGGTCTGCGTCACCGATGCCGCCCTGATCGACCAGGCGCTGACCCTGGCCGCCCAGCCCGACATTATGTTTTGCAGCTACGGTGACATGGCGCGGGTGCCGGGCACCAGCCTCGATTTGCTCAGCGTCAAGGCCCAGGGGGGCGATGTGCGCCTGGTCTATTCGCCCCTCGATGCCCTGGCGCTGGCCCGGTGCCATCCCGATCGCCAGGTGGTGTTCTTTGCCGTCGGCTTTGAGACTACCGCCCCCGCTACGGCGATGGCCGTCTATCAGGCGGCTCAAGAGGCGATTGAAAACTTTTCGGTGCTGGTCGCCCATGTGCTGGTGCCCCCCGCCATGGCGGCGATCTTGGCTGCGCCAGAGGGCCGGGTGCAGGGATTTTTGGCGGCGGGCCATGTGTGTACGGTGACGGGGTATGACCAGTATCCGGCGATCGCCGCCAAATACCAGATTCCCATCGTGGTCACCGGCTTTGAACCCGTCGATATTTTGCAGGGGGTTTATCTCTGCCTACAGCAGCTCGAAACCGGCCGGGCCGAGGTCGAGAATCAGTACGCGCGATCGGTCACAGAGCAGGGAAACCAGCCAGCTCAGCAGCTGATGGAGCAAATCTTTCAGGTGATTCCCCGAGTGTGGCGAGGGTTAGGCAACTTGCCCCAGAGCGGGCTGGGGTTACGCGATTCCTATCGCCATCTAGATGCCCAGATCCGGTTTCGCGATCGGCTTCGGTCTCAGGTTGAAACACCAAAGGCTGAGGATCTCTGCATCAGCGGTCTGGTATTGCAGGGGCTGAAAAAGCCCTGCCAATGCCCTGCCTTTGGCACTCGCTGCCGCCCAGAGCACCCCCTTGGAGCCCCGATGGTATCGACCGAAGGCGCCTGTGCCGCCTACTATCACTATCGCCTAGCGTCATAAGTTCCTCATCTTTATTTTTTATGCTGAGGAGGACGCTGGTTTTCAGGGCTGATGCTGTTCCTCTCCCGGTACATGCCGCGATCGCCCATAGCGTTACCCGCCTAGCTCATGCCTTCGGGACAGTCTTTTTGCCGCCAATTTATCCGAGGAAAGCCCACTATAGCGCCGCAGAAACATCAACCAGGAGCTTAAAGCCATGCTATTTCGCCAACTTTTTGATCCAGATACCTGGCTATATATCGGCAAAGGCACCGAAACCATGCTGTTTCGTCAGCTCTTCGACTTTGATACCTGCTCATACACCTATCTGGTCGCTGATGTAGGTACAAAGGCAGCCGCTCTGATCGATCCAGTTCTAGAGCAAGTCGAACGCGATCTTAAGCTGCTCAACGAACTGGGATTGACCCTGAAATTCTGTCTAGAAACTCACATTCATGCCGACCATGTGACCGGTACTGGAAAGCTGCGAGAGCTGACTGAGTGCGAAGGCATTGTGCCTGAAAATGCCCATGCCGCCTGTGCCGATCGCTATCTCAGCCACGGTGACGTGCTCATGGTGGGCGACATCAAAATCAGCGCGATTGAAACCAATGGTCATACCGATAGCCATATGGCTTATCTGGTGGATGACACCCATGTATTGACCGGCGATGCCCTATTTATTCGAGGCTGCGGTCGCACTGACTTTCAAAGTGGTGATGCGGGAACCCTGTACGATCGCGTCACCCAGCGCCTGTTTGCCCTGCCCGATGACACCCTGGTCTATCCGGCCCACGACTATCGCGGTCAGACGGTTTCCACCATTGGGGAAGAAAAACAGTGGAATCCTCGGTTTGTCGGCAAGACTCGGGCAGCCTTTATCCAGTTTATGAATGCGCTCGATTTACCTGATCCGCAGAAAATGATGGAAGCCGTACCCGCCAATGAACAATGCGGACGAATTGATATGACGGCGCGATCGCACCCCGTCTGATCCCGCATGATATAGCCTTAGTCACCCGGGTTAGGACAATCAGACGCCTCAGAAACGTTTGAACGTTCAAACGTTCTAGGGAAACTGTCCTAACTGGACTGGCTATAGCTATAGATAGAACTGCGGTCTTCTAAAACCCCTGGCGACTCATCCCCCTGGAGCTAGCGTTTGTTGAATTGCCCCATTCCCCTTGACCAGTACCCCCAGGTATTGCTGGCCCACGGCGGGGGTGGTCGCCTCATGCACCAGCTGGTCGAGACCATGTTTCTGGCGGCGTTTCAGCCGGAACCGGCTTGGCGACACGATGCGGCTAGCCTTGATCTGCCGGGCGATCGCCTAGCGTTTACCACCGACTCCTACGTGGTGACGCCCCTGTTTTTCCCGGGTGGGGATATCGGCTCTCTGGCCGTCTACGGCACCGTCAACGACCTGGCCATGGCGGGGGCCAGACCTCGCTATCTCAGCCTCAGCTTCATTTTGGAAGAGGGGCTGCCCATGGCGACGCTGTGGCAGGTTGTGCAGTCGATTCAAGCCGCCGCCGAGCAATCCCAGGTGCGGATCGTGACCGGCGATACTAAGGTCGTCGATCGCGGTAAGGGCGACGGGCTCTTTATCAACACGGCGGGCATTGGCACCCGCGAGCAGGAGAGTGCCATCGGCCCCACGGCCATTCAGCCAGGGGATGTGGTTCTCCTCAGCGGCGATATTGGCCGTCACGGCATCGCGATTTTGTCGGCCCGAGCGGGGTTCGCGTTTGAGACTACCATCGAGAGCGATTCGGCTCCGGTGGCGATCGCTGCGCTCGACCTCTGCCGTCAGGTTCCTGTCCACTGTCTGCGCGACCTCACCCGCGGGGGCCTCGCCAGCGCCCTCAATGAGCTAGCCCTGGCCACCCAGTTGGCGATTCAACTAGAGTCAGCGGCCATTGCTGTACAACCCGAAGTGCAGGCAGCCTGTGAACTGCTGGGGCTAGATCCGCTGTATGTCGCCAATGAAGGTCGCTTTGTGGCGTTTGTTCCCCCTGCCGCCGCCGCCGCTGCGATCGCCTGTTTACGTCAATACAGTCCTGCGGCTCAAGTCGTTGGTACCGTCACCGCTGCTCGACCCGGTCAGGTGATGTTACACAGCCCCCTGGGCACCCAGCGCCTGCTCAGTTTTTTAAGCGGCGAACAGCTGCCGCGCATTTGTTGACCAAGGCGGTGCGATCGCACCCCAGTTGCCTCACACACCCCAGAGTTTCCTAACCATCCTCGAAGTGCCCACGGGGGGTGGGCTAGTCGATCTGGCGTTGTGCGATCGCACCTAGCTGATCCGCATCCAGAATGGTGATTTTGCCCCCTCGCTGGTAGGCTACCGCCGCCTTGAGCTGCTTAAACAACCGCACGCACTCCTCGTAGGTAATGCCGATGCTGCGAGCAATTTGATAGTAGGTGAGCCGCGCCTTGAGCTGCTGCCCCTGGGGCACCGCCTCCGTACCGGCACTGGCGGCAAAATACTCCAGGTAATGGATCAGCCGCACAATCGCCCGCTCCGACACCAGGCCATGCACCCGGTTGTGGAGGTGCTGGAGCCGCTGGTTAAAAATGCTCAGCAGGTGCAGGGCTAGCTCCGGGTCTGCCCGAAACCCCTGCAACAGGGCCTCTCGCTCAATGGTCAACACCTGAATCGGCTCCATGGCGGTGGCCGTCGCCGGAGCTAGACCATCGCCAAACAGCGCCGGAGCGGCGAAAACGGCATCGGCCCACAGCAGCCTCAGAATTGTTTCTTTGCCCGACTCCGACAGCTTTGTCATCCGCAGGGAGCCGGAGGCCAGCCAGTACAGACAGGGCGAGAGGGCATCCCCCTCGTGGAACACCACCTCGTTGAGATCGTAGGTTTTGAGGCGGCTGTGGGCGGCGAGCTGCTCCAGCAAAGCTGGCTCTAAGTCTTTGAAAAAGCCAATGGTTCCAAGGGTTTGACTGTTGACCAGCATGGTCGCAGGAGCTCTGGGCACGGGGCATGTCCCCCTACCCTACAACAATTGTTCACCTGTTTTTCCCAGGGCGAGTCCAGGGGTCACAGTGCGGTCAGCCTGTGGGTTTCAGGCATTCTGATCGGCGCTCCAGGCGCAGGTTCATGAGCTACCTCATAAACCCCTGGGGGCCGATTTGCCACAGTGGAGACATCCCCCTCTGGTAACCGCCATGACTGCTAGTCAGCTCCATCTCAGCACTGCCCCCGGCCACGAGGTGCTGGCCGCAGCGGGCAAGAAAACCCTCCGCCCCGGCGGGCAGGGGGCCACTGAAACCCTCTTTGCCTGGGTTGATTTTCAGCCCGGCGATACCGTGCTAGAGCTGGCCGCCAGCTTTGGCTACAGCGCCATCGCCCTGGCCCAGCGCTACGGCGTCCAGGTGGTGGGGGTCGAAAAAAATCCTGACAGTGTGGCCCGCGCCCGCGCCAACGTGGCCGCCGCCGGCCTGAGCGATCGGGTGGACATTCGCGAGGGCGACATTTTTCACCTGGAGCGCGTTCCCGAGCAGTTTGACTACGTGCTGGGGGAAGCGATCTTGTCAATGCATTCGGCCCCCGCCAAGGCCAAAATTTTGCAGGGGGTGGGCGATCGCCTCAGACCCGGCGGGCAATACCTCAGCCACGAAATGCTGGCCCAAGGCCCCCACCTGGAAGCCATTTACCGCGATCTGGCTACCACCATTCGCGTCAATGCCGCACCCCTGAGTGAGGCGGGCTGGCAAGGGGTCTATGAAGCGGCGGGCCTGAGCGTGCAACAGTGCCAAACGGGCCCCATGGCCCTGCTCA
>DATIVG010000440.1:0-5624 GCA_035466075.1 Nodosilinea sp.
TGCGTGGGTGCGATCGCAGTACAGCACCGCCGACCGCACCGCCCTGGCCCCCATTCAGGCACTCTCCGATGGCGAGCATTTGTTTGTCTTCCGTCAGTCCACCGATAACACGTTATTGGTAGACCGCTTTTTGCTCGACGGCGGCACCGAGCGGCTGGTACCCAAACTAGAGGTGCGCTTTAAGCGCAGCCGCCAGCGCTTTGCCCCGGCCCAGCCCCAGGGCTTAGGCGGCAGCCAATCCTTTGATACGCCCGACTTTCGCGACTTTGCGGGCAACTTTTTCTTTGAGCCCACCCAAGAACTTCGCCTGGCGAAAAACCTCACCCAGGGCTGGTTTTCGGTGGTGCTGACCAACACCAGCGAGCACGAGGTCAGCCGCTGGCACCTCTTTGTCCACAATGGCGAGACGGGCCGCATCGAGCTGTTTTCGGTGCGCAGGTCGCGCGATCGCATCTTTGACCTGGCCGACACCACCGTCGAAGAAGGCAGCCTGACAGACCCCCAACCCCGGCAAATTCCCGGCCTGATCAAGCGCACCCTGGTGCTGCGGGACGAGGCCGGGGAGGAGCTAACCCCCACCGAGGCCCCCACCGCGACTCGATTTTGCCTGCAAAGCGAGATGACCACCCAGGACGGCGACACCTCGTTTATTAAAGGCGGCGTGCGGGTAATGCTGGCGGTGCCGGTGCGGGTCATGGGTTCGGTGGAGACCCGCCCCGCCCTGGCGTCGCTGATCTTTGGTGTGCGCACCGACGGCACCCTGGCCCAGATCGACGACCTGCCCCAGGAAACCTTGCTGCTGGAGAACAACCGCGACATTCTGCTGCCCGCTGACGTGCTGCAACAGGTGCGCGGCGTGAATGGCAATCAGGAGTCTGACCCCGACAACAGCCGCCCCAGCTTTACCTTCGACGGCGTGGATGACTACATCGATGTGGGGTCAGCCCGCTCCCTGGAGCTGACCCGCAATTTCTCCATCGAAGCCTGGGTGCATCCCGCCACTGAAAAAGAGCAGTGGATTGTTGCCAAGCAGGGCAGCTACGGCCTGGGGCTGGTAGCGGGCAATCCGGTGTTTGTTACCGCTGACGGCAAGCGGCACCAGATGGAGAATGTCTCCATTCCGCTCAACACCTGGACTCACCTGGCGGCGGTGCTCGATCGCCGCAATACTCTATATATTTACGTCAACGGCGAACTGGCCGACAGCTACGAGGGGGCCACCCCGGCCCGACCCAGCGGCTTCAGCGCCACCATCGGCGTGCAGGATCCCAGCTCTGAATCTGGCTTTTGGGAGGGCTGGCTGGCGGAAGTGCGCCTGTGGAACATGGCGCTGACGGAGGAGCTGATTCAGCAGCGGATGGGCGATCGCCTACTCGGTCGCGAGCTGGGTTTAGTCGGCTACTGGCCGCTGATGGCCCTGGCCAATGGCGAAACCGTGGACTTTTCCCCGCAGTCGAATACCGGGCGGGTGTTGGGGGCCTTCCCCACCGGGCGGCGGATTGGGCGGCGGGTCGGTCGCCGCAATGCGGAGACCTACCGCTACGGCGAGGTGTTTAGCGTGGCGCAGGGGGCGACGTACTTGGAGACCTTTGAGTACCGCACCGACGCGCCGATTTTGCCCTTTGACGAAGTGGAGGAAGCCTTCGAGTTTGGGTTTGAGGGGTTCACGGGTGGGCGAAACGGTGAAGCGACCGATCCGGTGATCGTTCCCGCCCAGATTCGGCCATTGGATGCTGCCAACGACGATGGCTGGCGGGTCGCCCAGGCCCGGTTCACTGTGCCCGAGGGTATGACCCACCTGCGCCTGTTTCACGTCACGCCCCCCGGCGGCACCTGGAACACCCTGGAACTGCGCCGCCACCGCATTGAGCAGCTGGCCCGCACCGTCACCCAGGCGGAATTTGTCGATGAGGTGCTGCTGCCCACCCTGGCCGGTGGGTTTGATGCCGCCGAGCAGGCCCTGGATGAGCTGCGGCCTCTAGAACAAGAGGAAGCAGGGCTGATCCGCGAGGTGCGGGAACTGGAAGCCTTAATTGCCGCCGATGACCCGACGGGCAGGCTTACCCAGGAGATTGCCACCCAGCGACAAACCGTGGCCCGCCTCACCGCCGAGCGCACCGCTGCCCAGCGCAGACTGCTGGATGAAGAGCAGAACCCGTTCAACTACTATGCCGAGATCAACCCCGGCGATCGCGCTGGGGTGAGACTGCACTACAGCCCCACCAGCCCCACCCTCTCGCTGCGCAATAGTGATTTCAGCCCGGCCCAGCGCTGGCAGGTGCTCAATCGCAACACCTCCGCCACGGGCCGCACGGTGGTCAGCATTCATCCCCAAAGTAACCTCGCTGCGGTGCTGACCGTTGAGAATAGCGGCACCAGCACCTACACTGGGCTATCGGTCTCTCCGGCGGCCCCACCGCCCAGGAGTGCTTTTCAAATCTGGTTTTTAGAATTTTTGCGGGGCGGATCGCCCGCCCAGGTGCGTATTCGCGTGCGCCCGCCCAGCGATGGGCCGCAGTTTTCCGATAACCATCTCCTGGTGGTGCGCGCCAACGGCAGCCTGGGCATCGACCCAGCCGATAGCTATGTGCGCAACGGCAGCGTAGGCGTGTGGCTGCTGATCAATACGGGCATTCTCCATGACGAGGGGCGGGGTGCGATCGCAACTGCCCGCGATACCTTCAACGCCCTCAATGCCCAGCTCATCGCCGCCCAGGCCGACCTCGCCCGCCTAGAAGCCCGCCTAGCCAACGTAGATGGCCTCGAACCCCAGCTCGCCGCCGCCCGTCTGCGCCTCAACCAGGTGCAAGACCGCATTCGCAGCCTGCGCCAGAGCTATCTAGATGCCGTGGCTGCCCTCAGTAACCAGGCCCAGGCGCTACCGCTAATTCCCACCACCAGCGGCGGCACCGTCCAGGGCGGACTGCTTGACTTCGCCGCCCCAGCCGGAGCCGTCACCAGCTACGAAAGCGTGGAGGGTGCTGTGCATCTAAATTTCTTGGATAGTCGGAACCGCCTGCGCACCCCCGTTTACGATGCCGTAGACGAAGTCTGGCGGCCCAACCTTCCCGGCACCTGCCTTGCCTTTGAGGCCGACGCCGATGCTCCCGGTCGTCTCGAAATCAGCCGCTTTGGGGAAGATGCCCTCAGCCGCTTCACCCTCTCCGGCTGGGTGCGCACCCAAACCACCGCCGCCGCCACCTGGCTCGACTACCGCCAGGGGGCCAGCCGCCTGCGGGTATTCAATCCCCAAAATCTCCAGATCACCATCAACGACCAGACCACCCCGCCCACGGCGATCAACCTGGCCGATGGCGAGTGGCACTGGCTGAGCGTCACCTGGCGCGGACAAGACGGCCAATTGCAGATCCTGGTGGATGGCGCGATCGCCTACACCGGCAACCTCGCCCCCAACGCCAGACTGCCCCTCGGCGGCAGCCTCACCTTTGGGGCCGATGGCGATGGCGCAAATCCCTGGGTCGGCTTCCTCGAAAGTATGCAGGTGTGGGATGAGGTGCTGGGCGCCGACGAAATCCAGGCCCACCAGCATTTGCCCCTCACTGGCAACGAGCCGGGGCTGCTGGGCTACTGGCCCCTAGAGGATTTGGGACGCGGGCAAATTTTAGACCGCTCCCCCAACGGCTACCACGGCACCCTAGCTGGCGCAGTGCAGTTGGCCCCCTCCACCGCGCCCATCGGAGCCATCGACACCGCCGCCGCCGTTGTCGTTGCCAACGAATACCCCACCCAGGAGGTCAACGCGGTGGGCCAATCCGAAGGGCTAATGCGGCGCTTCTACGCCTTCCTGCAAGCAGATGCTATCGACCTGCTGCAAGACCAGCGCATTGAGAGCCTGGAGGTGCGCTGGGTCGGCAATGCCCAGTTTGACCCCACCCTGCTGGGCTACATCGAAGGGGCACCCCCCGTGCCCAGCGAAAACCTCACCGAGGCAGAGAGCTACGACGGCACCGCCGCCGTACAGCTCAACGCCACCGAAAACGTCACCTACAGCTGGACCCGCAGCCAGGAGGCCGGGCTGGGCATTGACGTCAACGCCATCCTCGGTACCGCCGCCGAGGCGTCGTTTGGGGTGGCGGTCACCACCTCTCTCTCTGGGGGCTTTGGCTTTACCGGCAATCTGTCTAGCACCTACAGTCTGCTCGACGAAGGCACCGTCACCCTCGATATTGCCACGGCCTTACAGGATCGGCTCTCCCTGCGCGGCAGCCCGGAAACCACCGCGCGCTTCCCCCATCTGGGACGGCGCTACGTGCCCAAAAACGTGGGCTATGCCCTGGTCGTGTCGTCCCTGGCGGATGTGTTTGTGCTGCGGTTGCGCCGCAGTCGGCGCATGGTGTCGTACCAGGTGGCCCCGGTGCCCGACCTGCCGCCCCAGGTCAACACCGTCACCTTTTTGATCAACCCCGCCTACCAGCAAAACGGCACCCTCGACGGCCAGGTAGGCACCGAGGCGGCGGATGACCGCTTCTATGCCGCAGTCCCCAGCCTGCGCGCCCAGTACGGCTCCCAGTTTCCGGCCAGCTACTTTCGCATTCGCGAAGCGGCTGAGCTAGAGGCCCAAATTCGCCGTCAAGACCGGGAGCGGGAGGCCATCTTTGTCAACTACAACAGCCGCGCCATTGAAGGCGGGGCCGCCAACCGCTCCACCGAAAACGCCAACGAAAACAATATCGAGCAGGTGGCGGCCAATGTGGGCTCGGCGATCGCTTCGACGGTGGAGTCGGTGCGCTCTGGCGGCAGTGCCGACGGCTGGCAGCAGCGGCTAGAGCAGCTCTTGATCGACGCCCGCAAGCGCAACATCGTCAACACCTATGTGTGGGATGGCGACGGTGGTCTGCGCTCTGAAACCCAGGAGTTTGCCGACACCATCGAGCAAACCATTGGCGGCAGTTTCTCGCTCGATGGCGGGCTGGGCATTACCGGGTTTGTGCAGGGGCTCGGCGTTTGGGTAAACCTGACGGCCCTGGCCACGGCTCACATTACCCAGCTGTCGACTAAAACCGAGAGCCGCAGCCGAGGCTTTAGCCTGGAGGTGGAGCTAGGGGGCGAAAGCCGGGGCATCACCACCCTCAACGATACCCCGGTGCTGCCGGGCGAAAAGGTCGATCGCTACCGGTTCTCCAGCTTTTATCTGGAGCCGGATACTAACCACTTCAACGACTTCTTTCACCAGGTGGTTGACCCCGAGTGGCTGATGGGCAACGACGAAGAGGCCCGCGCCCTGCGCCAGATCAACCTGGTACGGCCCAACCCGGTGTGGCGAGTGCGGCACCTGGTCACCTTTGTGGAGCGCCCTGCCCTACAAGGGTTTGGGGCAGCCCCAGCGGCAAACCCTCCGGGGGCGATTCCCGGCGCGATCGCCTCGCGCATCGCCCCCGCCGCCACCAACGGCAATGGTCGTCGCACTGTCGCGGCCAGCACTGAAGAGTAGGTCAGTAGCGCGCCCCCCGGTGTTGCCCAAGCATCGGGGGGGGATGCGATCGCACCACAGCTATGCCCAAACTCCCAAAGCTTTGCGGCCAGGGGCTTTCACGCAAGACTTTGGGAGTTTAGGTTGTGGTTGTCAAGCGGCGATCGCAGGACAGCCGCGAAGTCATCAAAGT
>DATIVG010000441.1:0-2878 GCA_035466075.1 Nodosilinea sp.
AGCCGCCTGCAGAGCCGCATTTTGGGCTTGCAGCTCTGCTATCTGGGCGTCTTTTTCCCTCAGCCGCGCCTCCGCTTCGGCCAGCTGTTCCGCCAGCTGCCGCAGCTCGATCGCCGCCGCCCCGGCCCGCACCAGGTTGCCATAGCGGGGCTCGCTGAGGTCCACCGGCTGGGCCGACTCGCCAGGGGGGTAGAGCCAGCCCTGGGGATCGCCCCGATTGACCACCAGCTGCTGGCCCTCCGGATTGGCAATGGTGAGGGTGGTCGTGCCCGAGACCGTGGCCGTGGTGGCCGAGTAGCGGCGATTGCTGTAGGTAAACTCAACAGCGGCAGTCGTAGGCGAGGTTTCTGACGCTAGCGTTTCCCTCTGTAGCCCGTAAGGCTCTGGGGTTTCCGCCACGGCGGCGGGCGAAGGTTGAGCCGCCGCCGCCAGGGGCCCAGAGGCAGGGGTTCCCGTCAGCAGGCCTCCAGCAGGCAGGGGCCCAGCGGCAGGAGCAGACTCAGCACTGACCGGCTCTGGCTCTGGCACCTCAGCGGCCTCACTCAGGGGGATAGCGACCAGGTGGGGCACCGACAGGTTGGGGAGGGCTGGCCCCGCCAGCCGAGTCGGCAGGGGAGCAGCAGAACTAGCCTGGGCTGGGGCGATCGCCCCCTCGGCCAGACGCACCCCCACCAGCTCCAGCTCCACGCTGGTGGTCCCCTGCCATTCGTTTTGCTTGAGTTTATAGGCCACATCCAGGCGGTCGGGCAGGGGGTAATATTCGCCCCAGCGCCAGGCAATGGCTTTGATCGTCTGGGTGCTGCCCGCTTCTGCCAGCACCAGCTTCAGGTGGTCGCGGTTGCGGCCCACGGTTTGCTGCTCCACCACCCGCAGGTTGGGGGTCCAAAATACCGGGTCGGGGTTTTCAATGCCGCAGGGGTGCAGGTGGTCGATCTGGTCGAATAGCTGCTGGTGAATGTCGCTCAGCTGGGCCTGGCTGTCAATTTTGACCAGGGGCTTGAGCAGATCGACCGAGAGGGTCTGGCAGGCGTAGTGCGACAGGCGCGACATCACCTGGCGCAGGTGCTTGGCCAAAAACGAAAAGCCCCCCGCCGCCCGATGGCCGCCAAACTTTTCCATCAGGTCGTGGCAGCTTTGCAGAGCGGCAAACACATCAAACTCAGGAATGCCCCGCGCCGAGCCGCGAATGACCTTGTGTTCGTCATCCTCGTAGGTGCCAATAAAGACGGGCACGCCGTAGCGCTCCACCAGCCGCGAAGCCACAATGCCAATCACGCCGTGGTGCCAGCCGGGCTGCACCACCACCAGCACGCGATCGCGCTCTATATCTACCGTGCCCAGCGCCCGCTGCTGCTCGCACCAGGCCACCGCCTCCTGCTCAATGCTCTGGCAGAGATCCTGGCGGGTGGCGTTGATCTGTTCGCACTGCATGGCCCGCTCCAGCGCCACCCCCACGTCGTCGGTGGTGAGCAGGTCAATCACAATCTGCGGTTCGCTAATGCGGCCCACGGCGTTGATGCGCGGCCCCAGGCGAAAGCCAATGTGCTCGGGCTTGAGGGGTTTGCTCTGGTCGGCCAGCCCCGCCACCTGAATTAGCGCCTGAATGCCAAACAGCCGCGACCTGGGCAGCAGCCCCAGCCCGCGTCGCACCCAGCGCCGGTTTACCCCGGTCAGCGGGGCCAGGTCGGCAATGGTGCCCAGGGTAAACAGCTCCAGCAGCGGCCCGGTCAAATCCTGGGTGCGCCCCAGGGCCTGGGCCAGACACACTGCCAAAATATAGGCCACCCCCACCCCCGCCACCCCTCGGTAGGGCGAGGTTTCTGGCAGCAGCTTGGGGTTTAAGATCGCGTTGGCGGGGGGAATCTCGGGCGGAATGTCGTGGTGGTCGGTGACGATCACGGCCAGGCCCAGCTCGCGGGCGCGGGCAATGGGGGCCACCGCCGCAATGCCGTTGTCCACGGTGAGAATGATGCTGACGCCCTCGGCGTAGCAGTCTTCGACAATGCGGGTGTTGATGCCGTAGCCCTCGGCCATGCGGCTGGGGATGGTGTAGCTCACCTGCCCGCCCAGGGCTCGCAGGGCTCGCAGCAGCAGGGCGGTGCTGGTCATGCCGTCGGCGTCGTAATCGCCGCAGATGGCGATCGCCTGCCGGCTGGTAATTGCCCCTACCAGTAGCTCTAGGCTGGCCGCGAGATCGGGAAACTCCGCCAGGGGTGAGGGCAGCTGCTGCCGCTCGGGGTCTAGAAAATCGGTGGCCTGGGCTGGGGTGGTAATGCCTCGGTTAATGAGTACCTGCGTCAGCAGCGGCGACAGCCCCGTCACCTGAGCTAGAGAATTTGCCAGCGAGGAATTGGCCGTGGCTACCTGCCACCGCTGGCGCGGCAGGCCCGCCGTTGTAGTGGGAGAAGATGGAGAGGAGGCCGTGGCAGACTCAGTCACAGGACAGGGGCACTAGATCAGGTGAACTCATCATAGCGGCAGATGCTGGTTTAGTTTAACTAAGCCCAGGCCCATGCAGCCTGGAGGCCAACTCAATACTAAATATTTCATGCACCACCAGCGGCGAATCCACTGAATGAGCATGCCTATTTTGTCGGTAGGCTCACCTGATCCCAGACACTCAAAGTGTAGGCCTACCATCTATATGGGCGGAGCGAGACTCGAACTCGCACAACCGAAGTCGCCACATTTTGAGTGTGGTGCGTCTACCAATTCCGCCATCCGCCCTTGGATGAATCATCATTATACCGATCTGGTCGGCTTTTCACCAGCGCAAAGTAATCCGGCGTGCTGGCCCACCGATCGATCTCCCTGGCCCGCAGCACCGGCACCGGGTGAGTCAGCGCCTGGGTGCGTATTTGCCGCATGGCATCGCCCA
>DATIVG010000442.1:0-2054 GCA_035466075.1 Nodosilinea sp.
GGTCGCGAATGATCAGCGGCACCCGCACCAGCTCGTTGTAGATCGACAGGCTGTGGCCCATGTACTGCTTTTCGCCCAGGTGCTCGCCGTGGTCGGCGCAGATGATCACCAGGGTGTTGTCGAGCTGGCCCGAGGTTTGCAACCGGTCAAAAAAGTCGCCCAGCAGAGCATCCTGGTAGGCGACCTCGGCGTCGTACATGCCGTCGAGGGTCTGCTTTTGGTGGTCGTCCAGGGCGCCGGTCAGCGGGGCCAGCCAGCCGTAGACATCGCCGTTGAAGCGTTGCAAAAAGGTCTGGGCCTGGCGGTCGGCCAGCACGTGGGGCGCAAACTGCTCGATGTAGCGGCGGGGCGGATGGTAGGGCATGTGGGTGCCCATCAGGTTGACAAAGGTGAAGATGGGCTGGTCGGCCTGGGCCCCGGCGCGGTTTATCAGCAGGTTGGCGGTGTCTTCGAGCGATTTCTGCGTATTGCCCTTGAAGCTCAGGGCGGTTTGCCACAGGGGCACCATCAGCGGCGTAAAGCTGAGGGCCAGCAGCGCATCGGAGCGGGCAAAGGCATCCTGCACTTTATTGAGCACCCCGGCCAGCTGCCGCTTAAACCACTGGCGGTAGCGGCTGACCAAATCGGCATGGCTGCCCGCCTGGTTGGGCTTAGAGGTGAGCAGGCCGCTGTAGTTCAAAAAGCTGGTAAAGCCCCGCCGCAGGCCATTGTTGATGACGCCGACCAGGGGATTGTTGCAGAACCCGGCGGTGTAGTAGCCGCTGGCCTCCAGGCGCTCGGCCAGGGTGGGCAGATCGGGGGGCAGCACCGAGTAGGACTGCACCATGGTGTGCTCGGAGGGGTAGAGCCCGGTGAACATTGAGGCGTGGGAGGGCACCGTCCACTGGGCGGCAGCGACGGCCTGGGTGAAGCGGGTGGCCTGGGCTGCGATCGCATCTATGTTGGGCGAGGTCGGCTGGTCGTAGCCGTAGCAAGACAGGCGGTCGGCCCGCTGGGTATCGAGCACGAGAAACAAAATATCGGGGCGCACAGCCATGAGTTTAGCCAACGAGTCAACAGGGGCCAGGCTCCATCCTAAACAGAACCGTTCGCGATTGTCTGAGCCAGGAGTTAGAAATTGAGTCGCTGGGCCGGCGAGCTCTAGGTCAACTATCCCACGGGGGCAGGCCCATGGGGGCAGGCGCGATCGCGCCCCTGTTCCCCAGGCCCGCTCAACCAGCGGTCTAACATAAAAGAACGCGCCCCCGCTCCACCTTTTGGCTTTGACCTATGGTTCAGCTCAAGCAACGGTTTGAGAGCTTTGAGGACTATCTGGCCTGCGACGACGGCACCGACAACCTCTATGAACTGTTCAATGGGGAATTAATTCAGGTACCGCCGGAACCTGGCATTAACGTCGAGATTGCCAACTTTCTGCTGCTTCTGTGGTTGCCTCTGGTGGGTCATCGACGCATTCGGGGCCACGGTCTAGAACTGGAGGTGCGGGGCGAACCTCGCAACTGCTACCCCGACCTCACCATTCTTAAAGAAGAGCAGGTGGAGCAGCTGCGGCGGCGCAATACGCTACGCATCGCCATGGGGCCACCGGATCTGGTGGCAGAAATTGTCAGCCCAGGGGAGGTGCAGCGCCACCGCGACTACATCGCCAAGCGCCTCCAATATCAGGATCTGGGCATTCCTGAATACTGGATTGTGGATCCGCAGACGGCTACAGTGCTGGTGCTGGAATTGGTGGACGGGGTTTATGGGGAAGCGGCGACCTTGAGCGGTGAGGATGAGCTGCGATCGCGCCCCTTGGGCTCCTTTGGCACCACAGCTCAGCAGCTCTTTGCCGCCGCTGCCCCGCCCGACTAATCGTCCTCTGTCATTTTGAGCAGCTCGTTAATGGATCCCCTGGTATTTCCATCGGGTTAAGGTGGGCGGTGCCCACCCTACCCAGAGCATTGCTAAGCAGCCAGGATTTTGTCGTCGAGGGCAAAATCGACCTCGGCGCTGTCTTTGCCGGTGGCCAGATAGTCCTTCGTAAAGGAATCCTTCAGCCCCGCCACCAGGTC
>DATIVG010000443.1:0-38490 GCA_035466075.1 Nodosilinea sp.
TTCTCCAGCCCCTTTATGTTGTTAGGTAGGGCTTTTGTAGGCAAGTTATGGCCGATTCCGCGCTTCCCGAGTTGATTCAGCAGATGTGCCAGCCGGGGTTTTATCCCCACCCGGTGGTGGAGCCGATTCGGCTGCTGCAAACCCATGTCTCCTATGTGCTGCTGACCGGAGACTATGCCTATAAGGTGAAAAAGCCGGTAAATTTTGGCTTTTTAGACTACTCCACGTTGGAGAAGCGACACCACTTTTGCCAGGAGGAGCTGCGGCTGAACCAGCGGGGAGCGGGGGCTCTGTACCTGGATGTGGTAACTCTGGGCCAAACGGGGGATGCCTACCAGTTGGGAACGGGGACGCCGGTGGAGTATGCCGTGAAGATGGTGCAGTTTCCCCAAGATGCGCTGCTGAGTGCGCTGTATGAGCGGGGGGAGCTGACTGAAGCGCTGATGGAGGAGCTGGCGGCGGCGGTGGCAGAGTTTCACCTGGGGGCCGAAACCAGTGACTACATTCGCGGCTTTGGGGCGGTGGCGCAGATTCGCCAGGCCTTTGACGAAAACTATGCCCAGACCGAGGGGTATATTGGCGGGCCTCAGACCCAGGCTCAGTTTGATGAGACTAAGGCCTACACCGATGCATTTTTTGCCTCGCGGGGAGAGCTGTTTGAACGTCGGGTGGCCCAAAACTGGATTCGGGCCTGCCACGGTGATCTGCACTTGAATAACCTGTGTCTCTGGCAGCGGCAGCTGTATCTGTTTGACTGTATTGAGTTTAATGAGCCCTTTCGCTACGTCGATGTGATGTACGACGTTGGGTTTGTGGTGATGGATCTGCTGTCTAAGGACTGTGGGGCGCTGGCGACGGTGTTTCTCAACCACTACGTAGAGCGCACGGGCGATTGGGAGGGGATTCAGCTGTTGCCCCTGTACATTAGCCGTCAGGCCTATGTGCGGGCTAAGGTGACGTCGTTTTTGCTGGGCGACCCGGCGGTGGATGAGGAGACTAAGCGGCGGGCGGCGGAGACGGCGGCGGGCTACTACCGTCTGGCCTGGTCGGTGTGTCAGCCTCGTGCTGGCGAGGTGTACCTGATGGCGGGGCTGTCGGGTTCGGGTAAATCGACTACGGCGCGGCTGCTGGCTCAGCACACCCAGGCTCTGCACCTGCGCAGCGATGCGGTGCGCAAGCATCTGGCTGGGGTGCCGCTGGATCAGCGGGGGGATGAGAGCCTCTACCGGCCGGAAATGACGGCTAAAACCTACGATCGCCTGCTGGAGCTGGGGGTGACCCTGGCGACGCTGGGCTATGGGGTGGTGCTGGATGCTAAGTATGATCGAGAGTCGCTGCGGCGGGCGGCGGTGGAACGGATTCGGGCGGCTGGGCTGCCGCTGACGATTTTGCACTGTACGGCACCGGCGGCGGTGCTGGAGCAACGGGTGCGCGATCGCACCCAGGACATTGCCGATGCCACGGTGACGGTGCTCCAGCAGCAGCACATGGAGCCCTTTACCGAGGCGGAGCAAGCCTGGGTGAAAACGATTGACACCACGGGGGATGTGCCCCAGCAAATAGCCGCTATATTGGGACAATAGCCAGGGTTTAGGGTCTGCTGAGGCCCGGCCCGCCCCGAGAGGACACTGCCGTGGCCGATAAAATTATTCCGCCAGCGTTCAAACTGTGGCTGGCCTTTTTGTTTGTATTCTTGCTGCTGGGCTACGGGGTGGTGGCCAGCATTTTGCTGGGGGCGGTGGCTGGCTTTGCCGGGGGCACAATTGTGGCCTGGTGGAGCACCCCCGGCGGCGTGCCCACCACGACCCTAGAGCTGCCCTCGCTGCGGCAGCTCAGTCCCAGCCAGCTGCCCCTGCGCAATCTATTTCGCCGCGGTGGCCGCGAACGGGTGCCGCGGGCCCGACGGTAGATGGTTTAGGGGGCGGTTTAGGGGGGCCAGGCGGGCATACTGGGCTGAGTATTTTTCTCTGGGCCCGGCATGGCAGAACGAGCATACTGGCTGGCTTGGGCCCAGGCGAAGGGGCTAGGCCCGGTTTTAATCAAGCGTTTGCGCAGCTACTTTGGCACCCTGGCGACGGCCTGGCAGGCGGATGGGGCTGAGCTGCTGGCGGTGGAGGGCATTGGGCTGGGGTTGGGCTCCAGCCTGGTGGCCTACCGTCAGCAGGTGTCGCCCCTGGAGCATTTGGCCAGCTACGAGCAGCAGCACCCCAACTTTTGGACCCCCGCCGATGCCGAGTACCCGCCGCTGCTGTACGAAATTGCCGACCCGCCGCCGCTGCTCTACTACCGGGGCCGCACCGAGCTAGCCAGTGCCCTGCAAATGCTGCCAGCGGTGGGGGTGGTGGGCACCCGCAACCCCTCGGACTACGGCCAGCGCTGGACCCGGCGCCTGACCCAGCAGCTGGCGGCCCACGATGTGGTGGTGGTGTCTGGGTTGGCCAAGGGCATCGATCGCCATGCCCATCATCAGGTGCTGGAGGCGGGGGGGCTGACCATTGCCGTGTTGGGCACGGGGGTCGATCGGGTTTATCCCCAGATGAATCAGGCTTTGCAGGAGGCGATTGCCCGCCAGGGGCTGCTGCTCAGCGAGCACCCCAACGGTACACCGCCGGATCGGGGACACTTTCCGCGCCGCAATCGAATTATTGCCGGGCTGAGTCGGGCGGTGGTGGTGACGGAGGCGCCCGCCCGCTCGGGGGCGTTGATTACGGCGCAGCTGGCCAATGACTATGGCCGCGATGTGTTTGCCCTGCCGGGCTCCCTCGACAACCCCTCTAGCGCGGGCTGTCTGGAGCTGATCAACCAGGGGGCCCAGATGATTTTGCACGACCTGACGCTGGTGGCGGCCCTGGGGCAGATGCCCCAGATCGGGGGCGAGGGGTTGAAATCGGTGGGGCCTGGGAAGTTGGCAGGGCCGGAGAATCATGGGGTGCGCCCAGAGCCTGCCCGCCCAGAGCCCGCCGATGCGTTGCCGCCTCGCCCCTCGGCAGCGCCGCCCAGCCTGGCCCCCCACCTCGCCCAGGTGCTGGCGGTGGTGCCCCCCGAGCCGATCACCCTGGATGTTTTGGTGCAGCAGACGGAGCAGCCCACCGGCGAGGTGCTGGCGACCCTGGTGCAGCTGGAGCTGATGGGCCTGGTGGCTCAGCTGCCGGGTATGCGCTACCAGCGCTGTTAGTCGTCGTGCCAAGCGGCGTCGTTCCAAACGGGCCGGTCGCAGCGCTGCTGGAGAAACTCAAACCGCAGGCTGCCCAGCTTCACCAGGTCGCCATCTTGCAGGTAGTGGCGCTGGGAGGGCACCAGGCGGCGACCGTTGACCCAGGTGCCCAACCGGCTGCCCAGGTCGGTGAGAAAGAACCCCCGCTCCACGTCAAAGTTGAGGGCGGCGTGGCAGTCGGCGATGCCGGGCTCGGCCATGGCGACGGTGCAGCGCTGGCTCTGGCCCAGCAGCCAGCGGGTGCCGCACAGGGTGACCTGAATGGTGCGATCGCAGTTAATGTTGGTGCTCAGAAAAGCTCCCCCGGCGGCGGTGATGCCCTGCACGTACCAGGTGGTGCGGTGGCAGTGGTTTTGGGCCGTCAAAATGGGGTCAATGACGTCGGCTACCTGCTCCAGGTCGTAGCTGAGGTTGCGAAATAGCGTGTCTAAAATCCAGGGAGGAGACCCGGTGGGGCTGCTGGGCTCGATGCGGTGGGGGCTGGCGCTGTCAGAGCGCTGAGCCGCATCCGCAGGAGAAAATCGGGAGGAAACCATAAACGAACCGTCAACTTATCGCTAACTACGTCTCTAGAAAAAGCCACGGACCAGGCACCATAGAGTGAGCCTGGGCTCATCTCGGCAATGGTGACACTGGGGTAGACCTGTCTATGCACCCGCGCCAAGGGCAAGCGCCTCGGCAGCTGTAGAAACTCCTCTGGGGATGGGTGAGCTATGCGTGACGATTTTCCTCAAGGGCTCAGCCGGTTGGGGCTGGGCTGCTGACATTAAACTGGCTTTCTGGATGGGGCACAATGCCGGGTCAGGGGTTACTTATGAAAGCTTTATGAACAATCCGAGAATATACTGAGGCGCTTCACGCCGTGGCTAGGGGTCACACCCCGCGCCCCCTGCGCTGCGATTCCAAGCGGCGGCCAGAAACGATGGCCAGAAACGTTGGCCAGCAGTGGTGATCAGCGGCGGCATCAATGCTGCTATATCATCAGGGAGTCCAAATTGCCCTGGCCCCCAGGGGAAACCCGTGGTCAATCTTGTTACCCAGGCCCAGCCGCCGCTAAGCTTCATTCCGCCCGCCTTCGACCCCCGCGTGCTGACCCTGGCGCGGTGGGCCATGCCCCAGTGGATGCGCTGGCGGGAGCAGATTCGCCAGGTGGATGTGGTGAATGCCGAGGGTCTGGTGCACCTGTTTCAGGCCTTCAATGCCCAGGAAACCCGGTTTTTGCTGGCGTTTCGCCATCCCAGCCCGCTCGACTCATTTTGTTTGGCCCATCTGCTGTGGCAGGCGGTGCCCCAGCGCGCGCGCGAACTCGGCATTGCCCTGCCCCGCCCGGTCCACGCCCACTTTATCTACGATCGCGGCATTCCGCTGTGGGCGGGCGACTGGGTGGGCTGGCTCTACGGGCGACTGGGGGGCACCCCCATTCAGCGGGGCAAGGTCGATCGTCAGGGCCTGCGCTCGGCCCGCAATTTGCTGGCCAATGGCCGGTTTCCGCTGGCGGCGGCCCCGGAGGGGGGCAACAACGGCCACACCGAAATTGTCAGCCCGCTGGAGCCGGGGGTGGCGCAGATGGGCTTTTGGTGTGTAGAAGACATGCTCAGCCAGGGGCGCTCAGAGGGAGTTGCGATCGCGCCTTTGGGCATCACCTACCGCTACCTCACCCCGCCCTGGGCCGCCCTCGACCGCTGGCTCGACCGCCTGGAGCAGGCCCACGCCCTGCCCACCGCCGCTGCCTACCCCCCTGGCGACACCGCCGCCGCCGCCGTGGAGCACCGCTACCGGCGGCTCTACAGCCTGGGCGAGCACCTGCTTACCCTCATGGAGGGCTACTACAACCGGGTCTACGGTACGGCCCTGGCCACCCCCTGCGATCGCGACGACGCAACACCCTCCCCCAACGCCCTCGGCAATCGCCTCGAAGCCCTGATGAACGCCGCCCTGCAAGTGGCCGAAACCTACTTTCAACTGCCCGCCAAGGGCAGCCCCATCGACCGCTGCCGCCGCATCGAGCAGGCCGGTTGGGAGCGCATCTTTCGCCACGACATTGTCGGCGACCCGCCCCTGTCGCCGGTGGAGCGGGGCCTGGCCGACCGCGAAGCCGAAGAAGCCAGCCTGCGCATGTGGCACATGCGCCTGGTGGAGAGCTTTGTCGCCGTCACCGGCCAGTACGTGCGCCAGCGCCCCTCCGCCGAGCGCTTCGCCGAAACCGTGATGATTTTGCGCGACACCGTCTGCCTGATCCAGGGCGAAAACCCCTTCCCGCGCCCCAAGCTCGGCCCCCAGCGGGCTCAGCTCACCGTGGGGGCACCCCTGTCGGTGAGCGATCGCTGGCCCGCCTACAAAGCCAACCGCAAACAGGCCGTCGCCCAGCTCACCGCTGACCTGCAAAGCGCCCTCGAAGCTATGATTATCCCCAATGCGGCGGATGCTGAGCCGAGCTCTCCGCTGGACGCTCTCTAAAAAATTTTCAGTTCAGCAAGAGGCTGCCTAGCGCAGTGCAACAGCCTCTGGTGAGGCCGCTCTGGCAGTCTCCGGGCAATTTTCCCTAGGGAATGACCGGCACAACTGCGGGAAGCGCCAGCAAAATAGCCGATACCTGGGCCTGGTAGTCGGCCTCGTTTAGGGCCGCAGCGCTGTCGTCTACAGCAACCGTTTGCCCCAGCTCTACCCACGAGCGGCAGCCGCCGTAGCCTGCATGGCGGGGCAGCACCAGGGGAGCCTCCAGCCGGTAGGCCCGCAGCAGCAGACCATACAGCGGCCGCTGGGGTTGCCAGTTTAGCCGCTCAGCGATAAACCGCTCATTCCACACCAGGTGGGGCAGCAGCGCCGCCACCTCCGCCTCGGTGGTGAGGGGCAGGGCGTGGGTAATGGTGGCCCAGCCGGTAAAGCGCACCAAGCCGTCGTCAGCGCTGTCTGCTGCTGCCAGGGGGTGAAACTCATCCTTGAGCAGGGCGGCGGTTTGGTGTTCCAGGGTGGGCAGCAGCAGCACCTGCCGCGCCGCCAGGGCAAACCGGCCCCGCTCCTCTCGCAGGCCGCCCTTGCGCAACAGCACCACGGTCTGCCCCGCCAGCAGAGCGGCGACGGCGACCTGCCATTCCTTGAGGGCCCAGGCCAGCGGAGTGATCACAGCAGCATTACCAGTACAAGGCCAAATCCGGCCAGGCCCATCACCATGGCTTCGAGCCCGGTGCGCTCGGGCTGGGGCTTGGCGCTGAGGTCTTTTTCAAAGTCGCAGCGGAGGCAGCGATACACGGTGGGCTTGTATTCCACAATGCTGTGGCTGCCGCACTCGGGGCACTGCACGCTGGGACGCAGGGAGGTAGATACAGTCATGGCTACGAGCACCTATGGTAGATAACCAACCCCAGCAGACGCAAGCAAAAGCCTGGCATCTCTGGTGGTAGCAGTATGAAACCAAGGCCAGGGGCAGACCAGGGGAAAAACTTCTGGAAAACTCTGGTCTATGGTCGGCAGCTTGGGGCGCAGTTCAGCTCCTCAGGGGTTTATGGGGCGAAATCGACAATGGCGGCTCACCCCGGCGGCGGGGGAGCGAGCCAGAATGTAATACTACAAAATACTACAGAGTGCTGCAAGTCGCTGGCCTGGGAGCCGTGAGAAGGCTGGCCCCAGATGCCCGGCAACCTGTATCAGACAAGCTAAGTGGGTGGGTGTAATTAAGCGTAGGACAGGCAAAGCCCGTGCCCATTGCCCTGATGATGGGCACGGGCTTTGCCCATTGCCCATCCTGCGCAGGTTCTATATTTGATTATTTAATGGTGTCTTTCTGGCGGATTGGGTCGTCAAAATGGCTGGGCCCAGGGCAGGATTTTCTTGCTTCAAGAACGATGCTGGGATGAGTCGAGCTGTGCTGGGCGAACCGCAAAATTTGTTGGATCAGGCGGTTTTTTGTTGCCGGTGAGACACCTGTGATCCATGGCAAAATTAGGCGGCGTTGCCATAGGTTTTGAGGCAATGCTGGACTGACTGGATGGAAACATAGGCAATTTTAATGTTGGTGGCTAAAAAATAGCGCCCGACATTGTCTGCCATCATCTCCTTCAAAGGAGGTAGGGCTAGGGTCATACCTGGGGCGGATAAGGTCTAGGTGGTAGCACATTACAGTGGTTTCAGCTTGAGTGGGAAGCGGCGGATGAGGCCGTTTATAAGGCTTTAGATGAAGCCATTGAAAAACCCACTGGCTTGACCATTTACTTGCTACGGAGATACCGATGTCTAATCCTAGGGTTGAATCTGACAATTACGATCCCAATTTGATTCCCGCTGAAACGGCGGCTCGCAAGGAGCGGGAAGGGGCTGGGTATAAGCAGGTGCCCGAAGACGAATCGGGAGATGCCATTGATACCAGCGGTGGCTACACCGTAGACCAGGAGGGCCTGGTGAATAACTACGCCATTGAGCCCGAGATGTACATCGATGAGCCCGGCGACCTGCGGGAAGAGCAGGAGGCTGAGGAGGCCCAGCGCCGGGCTGAGCTGCGGGAAATCAACCAGACCGATGAAAGCGGTAAGGTGACGACTCACTCTGACGAGCGCAGCAAGGGCGTGGGGCGTATCTAGCCCGACGGATGACTAAACCAGCGGAAATGTAGCATTCTTGCAATGCTTGTAGCGGCGGTGCGATCGCAGCGCGACAATGGGGGTATGGCCTAACGGTCAACCCCTTTTGTTGTAAGGGCCTAGCACCCATGACCCCAGCTACCTTTCGAGAACTGGTCAACCGCTACTACCAGGCCGGTGCCCGCGACCTGCACGGGCTTGACCTGCACGGGCTCAACCTGGCCGCCGCCCACCTGGCCGACAGCGACCTGCGCCGCACCAACTTGACCCGCGCCAACCTGCACCAGGCCGACCTCACCCACATCGACGGCTACCAGGTCAACCTCACCCAGGCCGATCTGCGCAGCGCGTCGCTGGCCCATGCGGTGCTGCGTGAGGCCGACCTGCGCAAGGCCCAGTGCCACCGGGCCACCCTGATCAACGCCGATCTGCGGGCCAGCCGCCTCGACCACGCCGACCTCAGCCACGCCAACCTGGAGGGGGCTAACCTCACCGAGGCCGACCTGGCCCACGCCAACCTCTACTGGGCCAACCTGCGCCACACCAATCTGACCGGCGCCCAGCTCACCGGGGCCAACCTCACCGGGGCCAAATTTTGCCAAACCCTGATGCCCGACGGCAGCCGCTGCGACACAGATTGTTGAACCTGCGGCCTGGTGGGTTCGTCTCATACAACGGCTGAGTGCTCCTCTATCCCCAGGGATAGAGGAGCACTCAGCCGAAATTTATACCTATACCTCTTTTACCTCGACCCTTATCCCCTATCTCGATGGCCCCGGCTAGCGCAATAGCTCGCCGGGGCTGAGCGGCGCGGTGGTCTGGCGCTGGTCGTCGGGGGTGAGCTCGTAGGGCAAGGGGGGCTCGGGTACCAGCCGGTAGCGCTCGCCCCAGCCGCCGTTGGTGCGGGCCAGCAGGTCGGCGGGGGGCGTGGTTTGGCCGGTGGGCAGCGCCACCGGCAGCGATTGATCGGCCCACAAAAAGGGTTCGCCGACGGGGGTGACTCGCAGCAGGGCCGCCAGGCGGCGACGCCCCGACTCGGCCAAGGTGTCTTTGAGGGCGCTACCCAGGTGCTGGGGGGCCAAGGTGACGGCAAACTGCACAGTGTCGCGGGGCTGTACCGCCAGGTTGAGGGTCTCGGCCTGGGCCTGCCAGGCCTCTTGATAGCGACCCTCGGGAGAAATCTGCCAGGTGGTCAACCGGGCCGACCAGGTGCCGTCGGCCACGGTGACCGGCTCGTAGTCAAGCAGAGAGTAGGGAGCGTCATCCCCAGGGCTGGCGGCGGTGGGGGGTGCCAGGTAGCGCAGGGCGACGGCGGTGAGCGGGGTGTTGTCGGCCAGGTTGGTGGTGCCGGTGAGCTCAAACTCGCCGTTGCCCAGGGGCGTGACGGCGATGGTGAGGTCGGTGGCGGTGGCCTCTGGGCGGCTGCCAGGCAGCAGGGCGCTCTGGCAGCCTGCGCTGGCCAGCAGCAGCACCAGCAGGCAGGCAATTTTTTGCAGTGGTGTGATGGGCCGGTGTGCTTTGGCCATGGGTGAGTTAACCCCGGAGATTGGTGCCGTGGACTGTATAAATCTATGCAACCACGGGGGGGTGAGGGAGTCGATAACTGGAGCACAGCTTTCGCTTCTCTACACAGAAGGCGGGGGTTCTACGACTTTTTTGAGATTTATCCTGATCGGTAGAATAGTCTCCGTAGAGTGGGTCAGCGCTATTACCTAACCTTTATCCGTACCGGTGCTGAATCCGTCCTGAAATTGTCATTGCACTGTCATGGTGCTGTCGATGCCCGTACGGCTATCAGCCTAATATTTACTAGTTTTTGTTGATGTCTTGAGTTCATTCACTTTAGCTGATGCAAGCTGGGGCCTTGGGTCGCCCAGGGGCGCCCATAATCGCTAGTCGCTAGACGGTGGCGAGCCCTTCCCTTCGGGAGTGGAGCGCCAGATCTAGCCCTGGTGGAGCGCTGTGGCTATAGCTCGGTGCTGTGAGCTGCGGGCGCTGACTTTGACTGGCTTATTGATTTAAATTCACGATTTTTTGAAAGTTTATTGACAGCTAGGGTCGAGCCGATTGAGAGGTATTCGACTGTAGCTGACTGGGTTTGAGTCGACTCCTTGGGGAGGTCGATGGGTGTGATCTGTCGTTATTTTGATCCTTCTATTCTGAGAGTTTTATGAAAGTTTTGTTGGGTGCCTGGTGGGTGCGGCAAAGCGTGCTGCGCCCCGGCGTAATGAGTGCTGTGGTGCTGGCGACGGCTATGCACAGTCTGGCTCCTCCCGCCTGGGGGAGCGACCGAGCCGAGGGCCCCTGGGGACCGGTGGGTGGGCCACCCAAGCCGGGGCCGCAAAAAGATGAGTCGGTTGAGTCGGTGCTGGCGCAGATGGTGCCTGCCGTTGCGGGGGACGAGGTCGAGGCAGGGGATGGGCCAGTGTCTGCCACGCCGCCCGAAACCGCCCCTCTGTCCCCGCTGCCGCCATCCCCTTCAGAGCCCGATCGGGCTGAAACCCTGGGCCCATTCCCGGAGCCTGCCGGAGATGACCCGGTGGGGTTGGGGGCAGAGCCTGTCGCCGAGTCCGTTGAAGAAACTGGCCTAGAGCCCGTTGCCGAGTCTGTCTCAGAGCCTGGCGCAGAGGTCGTTGTCGAGCTAGGCGCAGTGGAGTCTGCCCAGGCGACCCCCGCAGGTTTGGAAGAAACGAACGCTAGGCCGCCCGAGGCCACTGGCCTGGCCCCAGCGGAGCGCTCGGAGGTGTTTGTGCAGGCGGCCTATCTCCAGCAGGGCGATCAGGGTTCGGCGCGGCTGCGGGCGGGGGGCATTTACGTGCTCAGCCCGTCGGTGTTTGCCGGGGCCACGGTGGACCTCAGTACCGGGTCTTCGTTTTCGGACAATGACCAGACGGGGCTGAGCCTCAGCGAGCTGTACCTGACCGCCTCTCCGGCCAACGTGCCCGAGCTGCGGCTGACGGTGGGGCTGATGGATTTGACCTCTTACCTCGACCGCAACAGTTTTGCCAAAGATTCGCTGACCCACTTTTTTAACCCGGTGTTTCAAACTAACCCGGCGCTGAGCAGCGTGAATGTGGCTTCGCGCCCCGGTGCTCTGGTGAACTGGACGCCGGTGGATGCGGTGTCGCTGACGGCGACTACGTTTTCGTCGAGCCGCAGCCTGGGCAACTTTGCCCTCGACTCCTTTGCGGGGGAGGTGGGGGTGCGGTTTGGCAATGCCATTGTGCGGGGCACCTATGTCAGCTCGGTTGACGGGGGTCGCCGCGACGGGTTTGAGGAAATTTTTACCTTTGACCGAGGCAATGGCCAGTTTGGGCCGCTGCCGGGCGATCGCGAAACGGGGTTTGGCCTCAACGCCGAGGCGTTTATTCCCAACCTGAAGCTGGGTTTGTTTGGCCGCTACGGCTGGTACACGAACGAGACCCTGGGGGCGAGCGGCCAGACCTACAGCCTGGGGGTGAACGGGCTGGATGTGTTTATGGCGGGCGACCGCCTGGGTCTGGGCTATGGCCGCCAGCTCTCGAACGACGACCTGCGCCAGACCGGGGGCGGCCCCACCCCCGACGTGTGGGAGTTGTTTTACGACGCGCAGATTGTGGAGAACCTGCGGGCCGGGGTGAGTGTGCAGCAGCGCAACGCCTTTACTGAGACCTATTTGGGCTTTCGGGTGCGCTACGACCTGAGTTGGTATCCGCTGCGGAGGACGGCAGAATGACACGGAAACGCTGGATGAACCGATTTACCCCCTGGCTCTCGTTGGTGACGGGGACGCTGGTGGGGCTGGAGCTGCTGGGCAGCCCGGTGGCGCTGGCCCAGGCCTCGCCCCAGGTGAGCCAGGGCTACAGCCTGCTGGAACGGGGCTGGGTGAATGATGCGATCGCAGCCTTTCAAGCGGCCCTCCGCCGCCAGCCCAACTCCGCCGAGGCGCGGCTGGGGCTGGCGCTGGCCTACCAGCGGGCGGGCCGCGACGCCGACGCCTGGCAGGCCTACCAGGCGGTGTTGGCGCTCAGCCCCGACAACTCGACTGCCCTGGCGGCCGTGGGCGAGCTGGGGGGCTACCGGCCCGAGTGGCAGGCGGGGGGCATTGCGGCGCTGACCCGGCTGCTGGCCCAAACCCCCGCCAATACCCCTGGTGATCCGCTGGTGCTGAGCCAGCGGGCGCTGCTCTACGGCTACCAGGGCCGCTTTACCGAGGCGCTGGCCGACTATGACCGGCTGCTGGGGCAAAACCCGACCCCCAAAACCCTGCTGGGGGCGGCGCAAATCTACGCCTTTAGCGGCGACTACGCCGGGGCGCTGGCCCTGTTTGATCGCTACCGGCAGACCGCCCCGGTGCCCACCGAGGCCCTGCCCGCCTACGCCCTGGCCCTGCAAGAGACCGGCAATGTGGAAGGTGCGATCGCGCGTCTAGAGCCCGCCCTCAACGGCCGCCCCGGCACCGACGAGCTGGCCCTCAGCCTGCGCACCGGCCTGGCCAATGCCTACGACGCCAGCGGCCAGACCGACCGGGCCCTGGCGCTGCTGAGCCCCCTGGTGGGCCAGCCCAGCGCGCGGCTGGCCCTGGCCCGCGCCTACAGCGCCATTGGCCGTCGTCAGCTCGACCCTGAGCTGTTTGGGCAAGCCACCCAGCTCTACCAAGCCGCTCTGGATGCGGCCACTGCCCCCAGCTACGGCCTGCGGGTGGAGGTGGCCGACGTGCTGAGCGAATGGCCCGACACCGAGGCTGCGGCCCTCACCCTGTTTGAGCAACTGGCGGTCGAAAACCCTGGCACCGCCAGCCTGACGGTAAAAGCGCGGCTGCTGGCCTACCGCCTGGGCACCGCCCCCGCCGCCGCCGTGGCCGAGCAGCTGCTGCCGCTGCTGTCGCCGCTGCCCAGCTCCGCGCCGGAGCGGCGGGCCCTGACCACCGCCCTGGTGCAGATCGATCGCCCCGACCCGGCTCTGCTGCCCCTCTACGACGCCGTGGCCGCCGCAGTGGATGAGCCCTTGCTGACCTACCGCCGGGCCCAGATCTACCTGGCCCAGGGCGACCTGGCGGCGGCCCGAGCGGCCCTGGTGACCTACCGCGCCACCGCGGCGGGCCAGGCCGACTGGGGCACTGAGCTGCTGCTGGCCGACCTGGAGCGGCAGCTGGGCGATCTCGACGCCAGCGCCCGCCGCTATGAGGCGGTGGTCGCCGCCCAGAGCGGGGCTGACACCACGGCGGCGGCCCTGCGGGGGCTGGCCTATGTGCGATCGCAGCAAGATCGACCCGAGGCCGCGCTGCCCGTGTACCTGGCGGCCATAGCCGCCGACCCCACCAACCCCGACTACCCCCTGGGCTACGCCCTGGTGGCCTACCGCACCGGGCAAATCACCGCCCCAGTGGCCGCCGAAACCCTGGACAGCTGGCTGGCCTCCCAAACCCTGGACAGCCCCCCACCGGAGCTGTTTGAGCTGGCCGGGGCGCTGCCCGCCGAGGGCAGCCGGGCCGACCTCTACCAAACCCTGCTCAGCCAGCAGCCCGACGACCTCTGGCTGCGGTGGCGCACCATTCAGCTGCTGGCAGCGGCCAACCCCGCCCAGGCCCAGGCCGAGCTGGAGGCACTGATCGCCGCCCAGGGCGACGACCTGACGGTGTACTTCTTTCAGGGGGAACTGGCGCAGCAGCAGGGCAACCTGCCCCTGGCCGCCACCGCCTACCAGCGGGTGCTGGCCCAGGAGCCTGAGAATATCGGCGCCCTCAGCGCCCTGGCCGGGGTGCAGTTTCAGCAGGGCAACCTGCCCGCCGCCCGCGCCCTCTACGGCCAGGTGCTGGCTCTGGATCCCGATGCCTGGCAGGCCCGATATGCGATCGCAGAGCTCAACATTGCCGACGACCAAAAACTCTCGGCCCTGGAGCAGCTGCGCCAGCTCCCCTCGCCCCTCAACGGTCCCGTGGATCTCGATCGGCGAGCCCAGGATGTGGAATTTGACCTGCTGCGCCGCCGGGGCTTCCAGCCCGGTTGGGAGCGCTACTGACCCCCCTAGTGTTTCTGTTCTGCGTTTCTGTTCCCTGTACGGTGACCTACCATGCTGCAACTGTTTCGCTTTGGGCGCTTGAGACGAGCCCAAAAACGCCTGCTGGCCCTGCCCCTGGCCCTGCTGCTAGCGGTGGCTGGGCCCAGCTGCACCCCCTCCACCGCCGCCTGTGCCTGCGCCGACACCGGCGATCAGGCCGCCCTGGCCCTGCCGGTGACCAGCCCCCAAACCGACCTGCTGGTCGAGAGCTGGCAGGCCTACCGCAGCCGATTTATTCAATCCGACGGGCGCGTGATCGATCGTGAAGATAGCGATCGCACCGTCTCCGAAGGGCAGGCCTACGCCATGCTGCGGGCCGTCGCCATCAACGACCCCGCCACCTTCGAGCGCACCTACAGCTGGGCCCAAAACAACCTCGCCCGCACCGACGACGAGGGAGCACCCACCGACCTCCTCTGGGCCTGGAAATGGGGCCAGCGCCCCGACGGCTCCTGGGGTACCCTCGACCCCAACTTTGCCACCGATGCTGACATCGACGCCGCCACCGCGCTGATCTGGGCCGCCCAGCGCTGGGGCTGCCCCCAGTACCTCGACGCCGCCCGCGCCCTGCTGGCCGACATCTGGGCCCTGGGCACCGTCACCTTTGCCGACGGCACCCGCCAGCTCATTCCCGGCCCCGCCGAGGCCTTTCGCCTGGAGCCCGAGCAGGTGGTGCTCAACCCCTCCTACTTTGCCCCCGCCAGCTTTCGCCTGTTTGCCCAGGTTGACCCCGACCACGACTGGCAGAGCCTGATCGATAGCGGCTATGCCCTGCTGGCCGCCCTGGCCGACTTCTCCACCACCGGCCTGCCCCCCGACTGGGTGGCCTACAACCCCACCACCGATACCTACCGCCAGCTCCCCCTCGACTACCCGCTGCAAAGCCGCTACAGCTTCGACGCCTTTCGCGTCTGGTGGCGGGTCTCCCAGGATGCCGCCTGGCATCGCGAACCCCGCGCCCAGGCCTACCTGGCCGACCGCACCCCCGAGCTGATTCGCCGCTGGCAGCAAGACCAGCGCCTGCCCGCCCGCCTCACCCTCGACGGCGGTGCCGAAGCCAGCTACGAAGCCACCGCCCACTACGCCATGCTCTACCCCGCCCTGCTCCAGGTCGATGCCGCCACCGCCGCCGACATCTACCGCCAAAAGCTCCAGCCCGTCTACCGCAACGGCTTTTGGGATAACGACACCGCCTACTACACCCAAAACCTCGCCTGGTTTGGCCTGCTGCCCCTGGAGGTCACCCCCGACCGCCTCAAAACCGCCAACCCCACCTGCCCCACCTAACCGCCCCCAACTTCAAAATTTCTCCTTCGGAGACGCTTCTCGAACAAAACTCAAAACTCAAAACAACCCCCCTCCCCCATCACCCCATCACTCCCCCCCCTCCCCTATACCTAACCCCCTATCCCTAACTCCCTAAACCATGCCCTTCCCCCCGCTCTCCCCCCGCGCCCGCCGCCGCCTCGCCCTCTACCTGACCACCCTGCTGCTGATCACCGGCCAACCCCTGCTGGCCCAGGCGCCCCCCAGCGAGGCACCGACTCCGCCCCTGGCCGAAATTACCCTGCCCACCAACCTGCCCGCCGCCCCGGTGATCGCTCCCGGCGAGCCTGGTCAGTACGTGCTGGAGTTTAGCCGCAGCCCGGTGGTGGGCAATCGCCTGCGGTTTAGCGGCATTTACGACGAGCAGCGGCTGTACTTCACCCGCCCTCGCCCCTGGTCGCCCCAGACGGTCAAGGTGCTGCTGCGCTACCGCCACTCCGCCGCCCTCTACGCCACCCGCTCCAACCTCACGGTGCTGATCAACGGCACCAGCATTGGCAGTCTGCCCCTCAACCAGCCCATGGGTGAAATTGGCGACGCAGTGCTGGAGGTGCCCATCGACCTGCTGCAAGACAGCAACGAGCTGGTGGTGGCGGCCCTGCAAAACAACTCCCCCACCTGCACCCAGGACCCCTACGACCCCTCCCTGTGGACCGAGGTGCTGCCCGACTCCAAGCTGGTGTTTGACTACGCCCCCCAGGCTGTGACCCCAGACTTTAGCCAGTTTCCCTACCCGCTGTTTGACGTGCTGAGTTTGGAGCCCAACCGGGTGGCCTACCTGCAACCAACCCGCACCGATAGCCCCTGGCTAACCGCGACGGCTCGGCTGCAAACCTACCTGGGCCGCACCGCCCACTACCGGCCCCTCGACAGCCGCCTGGTCACCACCCTCGATGACCTGGAGGCCACCGAAGGCCTGGTGGTGCTGGGTACCCCGGCTCAGCAGCCGGCGCTGGCCAGCCTCACCCTGCCCTTTGCCCTGGAGAATGGCCAGTTTGTGGACGACGACGGCACTCCTTTACCCGCTGAGTCGGGCCTGCTGATGTGGGCCACGGCGGTGGACGACCGCTCGCCGGTGCTGGTGGTGAGCGGCAACGGTGAAGCCGGGGTGGCCAAGGCCGTACAGTACCTGGTGCAGCCCCAAACCCAGCAAATTGCCACCGGCCACGGGGTGGTGGTCAACCAGGCGGGGGAGATGCCGCCGCTGCCGCCCCGCCAGTGGCCCGGCTACCTGCCCGAAGCCAACGACTTTTTGCTCACCGACCTGACCTCGCCCACCCGAGAACCGCTGGGCGAAATGACTGTGCGCGGCTCCCATTCGCCTGCCATGGAAATTGACTTCAAGGCCCTGCCCGACGATCGCCTGCTGCGGGGCAGCAAAATGCGCCTTTCCTACAGCTATGGCCCCCAGGTCAACCCCCTCACCTCGCTGGTGGATGTGGAGCTGGACGGGGTGTCGATCAAGGGGGAACGGCTGACCTCGGTGCAGGGGGGCAACCGCCGCACCCTGGTGGTCGATCTGCCGGGCGATCGCATTACCCCCACCTCCAAGCTTCAGGTCAACTTTCGCCTCGACCCCCGGGAGCGGCGCTCGTGCAGCCGGGTGACCGACCAGCAGCTGTGGGGCACCATCCACAGCGACACCAGCTTTAGCCTCAACCGCACCGCCCTCACCAACCTGCCCGACCTCGACCTGTTGAAGACCGGCTACCCCTTCACCGCCCCCCAGGATCTCTCCACCACGGCGGTGGTGCTGCCCGATGCCCCTACCGCCACCGATATTACGGTGCTGCTGGAGCTGGCCGAGCGGCTGGGCCGCCTGAGTATGGCCGACTCGGTGCAGCTGGCGGTCTATCGCCAGGCCGACCTGCCCCAGGCCGAGCGGGATGAAAAACACCTGGTGGCGATCGGCCCCCAGCCCCGCTTTCCGCTGCCGGAGCTGCTCACCGACGGGGGCTTTGCCCTGCGCGGCAGCGGCACCCGCCAGTGGGGCGATGCCCAGGTGCAGCCCCTGCCCGACGGCGAAGGGCTGATGAAATCGGTGATTTCGCCCTGGAACTCCCAGCGGGTGGTGCTGGCCCTCAGCGGCCGCGAAGACCGAGGCCTGGCCCAGGTGGCCGATCTGCTGCGCCACGACCCGCTGTTTTACCAAATCGAGGGAGACACCGTGCTGGTGAGCGCCCAGGTGCCCGACCCCGACCCCTACGACAGCGCCGACTACCGCCTGGCCACCCTGCGCCAGTCGCCCCAGGTGCAGCTGGCCACCACCGCCCCCTACCCCTGGCTGTGGCCGCTGACCCGCAACAACTGGCTGCTGATCGTGCCCGCGACGGTGGCCCTGGCGCTGCTGATCTACGGCGTGGCCCAGTCGTACCTGCGGCGTAGTGCTGGGGAGTAGGGGAGTAGGGGAGTAGAGGAGTGATGGAGTAGGAGAGTAGCGGGAAGCCTCTCTCCCCCACCTCCCCCACCTCCCCCATCCTCCCAACCCTACGGGAAGCCGCTCCGCGTCTACACCCCATCACTCCCCCACCCCATCACCCCTCCACCCCATCCCCTTTCCCATGCTCCACTCCCCCCCCACTCCCCCGCTCTATCGCTGGTTGACGAAAACCCTGCCCGATCGGGCCTACGGGATGACCCAGTACCTCAGCCGCTGGCAATTGCTGCTGCTGCTGGTCTGCCTGGGGCTGATGATGAGGCCGCTGCTGCTGGCTCACCCCACCATTTGGCAGCAGGGGGTGATGGCGGTGCTGCTGATTGCTTTGGGCTACAGCATTTTGAACTGGGAGGATGGCCATGCCCACAGCAGCGGCGAGCGGGAGCGGCTGCACCTGCTGATGGTGACGCTGAGTAGTTTGACCACCCTGCGCTACCTCTACTACCGCACCCGCTACACCCTCAACTTTGATACGCCGCTGGATGCGACCTTTTCGCTGCTGCTCTACGGGGCGGAGCTGTACGCGCTGGGGACGCTGTTTTTGTCGTACTTTCAGACGCTGCGACTGCGCGATCGCACCCCCGTTGACCTGGCCCCGGTACCGCTGGCCCAGTGGCCCGCCGTGGACATTTACATTCCCACCTACGACGAAGATGTGGCGATCGTGCGCAAGACCGTGCTGGCGGCCACGGCGATCGACTACCCCGCCGACAAAAAGCAGGTCTACGTGCTGGACGATGGCCGTAAATACCCCGAGCGGCGGGCCGAGCTGCAATCGATCTGTGCCGAGCTGGGGGCGGCCCTGCTCACCCGCGACAACAATGACCACGCCAAGGCGGGCAACATCAACACCGCCCTGGAGCGCACCGACGGCGATCTGGTGCTCATTCTCGACTGCGACCACATTCCGGTGCGGGGATTTTTGCAGGAGACGGTGGGCTTTTTTCTGGACCCCAGCGTGGCCCTGGTGCAGACCCCCCACTGGTTTTACAACCCCGACCCCTTTGAGCGCAACCTGCTCACCCAGGGCCAGGTGCCGGTGGGCAACGAGCTGTTTTACAAGGTGCTGCAAAAGGGCAACGACGCCTGGAATGCCGCCTTTTTTTGCGGCTCGGCGGCGGTGGTGCGGCGCCAGCACCTGCTAGAGGTGGGCGGCATTGCCACCGAAACGGTCACCGAAGACTGCCACACCTCCCTGCGGCTGCATTCCCGTGGCTACCGCACCATCTACTACGACAAGATCATGGTGGCGGGGCTGGCCCCGGAAAAATTTTCGGCCTACGTGGGGCAGCAGGTGCGCTGGGCGCGGGGCATGGCCCAAATTTTGCGGCTCGAAAATCCGCTGTTTAACCGGCGGCTGCGGCTGTCGCTGTCCCAGCGGATCTGCTATTTCAGCGCCACGTCGCACTTTTTCTTTGGCTTTCCGCGGCTGATGTACGCCCTGGCCCCGACGCTGTTTTTGCTGTTTAGCATCAACTCGGTGAAGGGTCTGGGCATTGAGACCATGTTCTACGCGCTGCCCCACATCGTGCTGTCGATGCAGACCAACCACATTCCCTACAAGCGGGTGCGGTTCTCGTTTTGGAATGAGATCTACGAGTTTGCCATGTCGTTTCAGGCGGGCATTGTCACCCTGCTGGCCCTGGTCAACCCCAAGCTGGGCAGCTTTAACGTCACCGCCAAGGGGCTGGTGGTCAACCAGCGCACCTTCGACGCCAACAGCGTGCGCTACCTGCTGATCTTGGGTCTGCTGACGGCGGCCTCGCTGGTGGCGGTGCCCTTTTGGCTGCTGCTCAGCCCCGAAGACTCCCAGGCGGTGCTGATCAACGCCCTGTGGTGCGTCTTTAACCTGGTGCTGGTGCTGGCCGCCTGCCTGGTGGCCCTGGAGCAACCCCAGCTGCGCCGCGCCCACCGCCTGCCCCGGCAGCTCACCGCGATCATTCACAGCGATGGCCAGAGCTGGCCGGGCAAAACCCTGGATGTCAGCGAGAGCGGCGCTCAGATTTTGCTGGATGAATGGCCCAACGTGGCCGACCAGGTGTGGGTGGAGCTGGTGGGCGACTACGACGGCCGGGCTCTGGTGGAGGCCCAAATTATTCGGGCTACGGCCACCAGCCGCCTGGAAACCGAGCTAGCCCTCGATTTTGTCAACCTCAGCCCCAGCCAGGCCGACGATCTCACCCTGGTGCTGTTTTCTGAGGTGAAAGAATGGTATTCACAGACGCGATCGCAGGTCGATAAACCCCTGCGATCGCTGCAATTTATCGCCACCACCCTGTGGCGCGTATTCACCGATCTGCAACCGGCCACCGGCCAAAAAATGCGCAAGCAGGTGCAGGCCCCAGTAGAACTGGCCTGGGAAGGCTGGCACGGCGACAGCTACCCCGCCCGCGTGGTGGAAATGGGCAGCCGCGACCTGCGCCTGGAGGTGCAAAACGTCACCGAGCTCGACCGCGCCACCCTGCTCGAAACCTTCCCCACCGTGGGGCTGTTGTTTCCGGCGGGCCCGGCCCTGCCCAAAGCCCAGAGCCTGGTAGCCCAGGTGGATCAAGCCATGGAGCTGCCCACCCTCAACCAGGCTCAGTCGCGGCTGGTGCTGGAGCTGCGCTTTCCCTCCGCCCTGGCCGCCCAGCAGCGCCGCAAGATCCAAACCCTGCTGCGATCGCTGGCCTGAGTTGGAGATAACGCTGTCCCCTCCCTGGGCGGGGTGCCCGGCGGGCGGGGTGGGTCAAACCCGCCAAAAAATACAAGAACCGTAGCTCTCGTAGGTGGAGTGATACCAAAGCCGGATCGCATAACCCCAATTCCAAACAGGCAGATTGCCTAGGGGCAAACGGTGTTTGCCCAGCCCAACCAGGGCTAGCCAAGTCGGATGCGGTATTAGTCGCGAGGAAACGTAGGACGGGCAAAGCATCCGTGCCCATCCTCAGGGGCCATATCTGTAATCGCGCTGTCTGACTGAGCTCAACTATCCACCAAGGGCTAAACAGCGCCAGCCTAGAATGCTACCGCGCCCGCGAGCATGCTGATCAAGCTAATGGCAGTTCTGGCTACTCAAACTATGCCATTGCCTCGAAGTTTGAAGGCTTCAGCCGTGAGCTAAACCAGGGAAGGGGTAGCTGTCGAGAATGTGACCCAGTCGGGTCTTTCTGGTTTGGTAATTGTAGCTACAGCCTCAGGGCAGAAAACAGTTGCCTATCTGATAGCTTGGGCGATAAAAACCAGCCCTAAAACTGGCTCTGACTGGCGGTTTAACCCAGTCTTTACCCACCCTTTATGGTGGGCCTGGAATGACTTTTAGGATTCACTTACCTTTTATAATTGGGCCCCGTCAATCTGGTAATATTGATGCATAAAGGTAACGGTTAGCGCTTCATTCCTGACTATCGATCACAACCTTAATAAGCTCTTATTTTCCGAATATAAATTCTTTCTTTTTTTGTCCTGGGCTGCTTACCCTGTTTCTCCGGTAGATCAACTCTTGACCGCTCGGAGTAAGCGCTCGGAGCAAGCTAGATGAAACACATCTAGATCTGTGTATCTGAGCCTGTCTAAGACTGATTGGGCAGCCCTTATATATTCATCTTGTCATCTACCCATTTCGAAGATATCTATCCTAAGGATAGTGTTTTGAACATGGTTTTGACCAGGCTTTGGTGGCGAAAGCTCCGGGCATAAATTTTGATCGATTCCCCGCTTTAGGCAACGCCGGCAAGGCTGCCTCGGGGTGCTGATTGAGAGGTTGTCTCGGCCGGTGGGGAGCAGTCTCCGCCGTGGAAGGTGAGCGCACTCGCCTGGTTAGGTAAGGGAAATCAAAGCTTTTTAGGCAGCGTGCTAAGCGCTGTCTCCGCCACTGCAATGTGCCTTTAGCGTGCCTACTGCTCTGCAATGCCCTGGGTGTGGCAGCGCGATGGTCGTTGGTACAGGTGCTGGGCGGTGAGATCAGGTTGGCGAGAGGGCCGGACTGCGGCAGTCTCCATCTACCCCCTGTGCATTTCCTCATTGTTTGTCGTGAATCGCTATGCAACCATCGCTCTTGAACACCGTTCCCATGGCCTCCTCGTCTCCCCCTACCCCATTGCATCCCCTGAGCCTGCTGGCCCAGGTGAGTAGCCGCCAGGTGACAGGCTGTCTCCAGGTGATTACCCCCGCCAATACCTGGCTGCTGTGCCTGGATCAAGGCCAGCTCAACTATGTATCCACCGCTGAGCGGGCCTTTGAGCGGCTAGATGCGCACCTGCGTCGACTGAGTGTGCAGGTGCCGTCGCTGGTCAGCGCGGTGCGGGTGCAGGTGCGTTTGCTGTTTGAGCAGCAGGCCGACCTGGCTGCGATCGCAGATTACCAGGCGATCTGCTGGCTGGTCGAGCAGCAGCACCTGCACCCCAACCAGGCCACCACCCTGATCGAAACCCTCTCTAAGGAGGTGCTCGAAGCCTTTTTAGAAATTCGCCAGGGCACCTTTGAGCTGGTCGAAGGCGACAGCCTCGGCTCCGCCCCCAAATACTGCCAGCTCAACCTCCGCAGCACCGTAGAGGAGTGCTACGCCCGCCTGAAACAGCGCCGCAACGGCTTTAGCCAGCTCAACGGCAACTATCAGCAGCGGCTCGGGGGCACCACCGTGGTGGCCGCGCCAGCCGCGCCAGCCGCCGCCCCGGCAGCAGCGCCCGGCGGCAGCGGCCCCACCAAAATGGGGGGCAAGGCCCACTACACCATTGCCTGCATCGATGACAGCCCCACGGTGCTGCAAGCGATCAACGCTTTTTTAGACGACAAAATCTTCTCGGTGATCATGATCGATGACCCGGTCAAAGCGCTGATGCAGGTGATTCGAAATAAGCCCGACTTAATCTTGCTCGATGTCACCATGCCCAACCTGGATGGCTATGAGCTGTGCTCACTGCTGCGCCGCCATCCCGACTTCAAAAATACTCCCATTATTATGGTGACCAGCAATACGGGCTTTATCGATCGGGCCAAGGCAAAACTGGTGAGAGCGTCTGGATATTTAACCAAACCCTTTAACCAATCTGATCTGCTGAAGTTCATCTTTAAATATTTGAACTAGTTCCTAAAATAGCCCCGATAGAGGTCATTGCCCGGCGGATGATTAGGTGGATTGCAAGCCTTTTGTCTGGCCGCAGGCAGCGGTTTACAGGTCTGCTCAAACGACCGTAAACCGGACTCAAAATCGGCGCTTGAGGTCAGCTATTGGCCCCCCTCCCCGCTGCGCTGGCGGGGCAGACCACCCATTATTACTTAGGTGAAATTTACTATGCAAGCGACCCTAGCAGGCACCGTTTTAGTGGTTGAAGATACGCCCTCTGAAATGGAGCTGATGGTGCACTACCTGCGCGACAGCGGCTGCACCGTGATCTGCGCGCTCACCGCCCAGGAAGCCCTGGACAAGGCGGCTCAAACTCCCCCCGATCTGATCATTAGCGATGTGGTGATGCCGGGCATGAGCGGGTTTGAGCTGTGCCGCAGCCTCAAAAAACAGCCCGCCACCGCCCATGTGCCAATCGTGCTCTGCACCTCTAAAAACCAGGATATTGACCGGCTGTGGGGCATGCGCCAGGGGGCCGATGGCTACCTGACTAAACCCTACACCCGCGACCAGCTGGTGCAGGCCGTGATGACTGTAATGAGGGTCAACCGATGAGCAACCTGTCGTTAACCCATGCCCAGGGGTCGGGCGCCGCGCTGGCCACCCAGGCGGTGACGCCGCTCACCCAGAGCTATCTGCGCTTTGGGCTGGGGACCCAGGCGGCCCTGCTGCCCACCCGCCAGGTGCAGGAGGCGATCGCCACCCCGGCGGCCCGCATTACCCCCATGCCCAACATGCCGCCGGCCCTGCTGGGGCTGATCAACCGCCGCAGTCAGGTGCTGTGGGTGGTGGATTTGGCCCTGCTGCTGGGGCTGCCCACCGCCTACCCCAACTCCCAGCAGTACAACCTGGTGCTGCTGCAAATTGGGGCGGTCATTTTGGGACTGCGGGTCAGCTCCATCGACGGCATTCTCAGCCTGCCGCCCCAGCACATGCAGCCTGCCCCTACCCACGTGCCGCCGGGGCTGGTGCCCTTTTTGCGGGGCTGTGTTTTGCAAGACGGCGTGGTGCTGCTGGGGCTCGACGGCGAGGCGCTACTGCGGGCACCGGCCCTCCAGGCGCTCTAGCCTCGATGACTCCCAGCCAGGCTCTCCCGACCATCAGCGGTTTGTTCAGCATCTGTTTTATCTGTACTGGTCTCATCGACATGTCGTTATCCCGACGCCGCCCATAGCGCTACCGTCCTCCTGCTTTTGTTCGCCGCAGGTCTAGCTCCGGTTCACTATCTGCTCCTATTAGCCCAAAATCAGCTCCATTCACGAAAGGTAGACCCATGACCACAGAATTTCGCCCCTATACCCCACCCCAGGCCGACGACGACGGCCTGACCCCGCCCAACGGTGCGGTGGTCAGCGTTGACAATCCCCTTGCCTCTGCCCCGCTGAAGTACCGCGGCGTGACCTACGGTACCGATGCGGCCAATACGGTGCGGGTGACTCGCCGGGCTCAGTTTGGCCTGGTGCAGTGGTTTAGCAACCTCAGCGTGCGGCAAAAGCAGCTGGCGGGTCTGTTTACCTCCGAGGCGATCTCGGTGATGGGCCTGGTGGGGGTGGGGTCGTTTTTGATTATTGCGGGGGGCCGCAGCCAGCTGCTCAACCAGGCTAAGGCCGAGCTGGCGGTGACCGACATTGAGTACAACATCAAAATCAACCAGATGGGCTTTGGCTTTCGCGGCCAGTCTGACAACCGCGCCATTGTCGATGCGGCGGCGACCTACGCCCGTGGTGCAGCGGTACCGGCGGCCTCCCTGGCCTCGGTGCAGCAAATTTTAGAAAACGAGATCGAGGCTCGCAACATTGAGTACGCCACGCTGGTGGGCAGCGACCTGCGCATCATTGTCAACGCCAACGGCGGTCGCCAGGGGCAGCGGTTTGACCCCGAGGGTCTGGTGGGCACGGTGCTGCAAAACCCGCGCCAGATTAAGACCAGCGCCATTGTCAGCTGGGATGAGCTGAGCAATGAAGCGCCGCCGCTGCCCGCTGGGTTTGCCAACCAGGATGCGCTGATTCGCTACACGGTGACGCCGGTGAGCGATCCAGCGACGGGCCAGGTGGTGGGTGCCCTGGTGTCGGGCGACATTGTCAACGGCAAAGATGCCATTCCTCGGGGTGCGATCGCACCCTTTGACAACGGCTACAGCGCCATCTACCAGCGCGGGGCCGACGGCAACTTTGCCATCGCCACCGCCCTCTACGCGGGCGAAAACCCCGACCTCGACCAGGCCGCCGCCGGGGTGTCCCTCGACTCCCCCGCGCTGATCGAGCAGGCCGCCGCCAACCCCAACCGAGAAATTACCAGGCGCGATCGCATCAACGGCACCACCTATACCCTCGCCGCCCGCGCCATCCCAGACTTCAACGGCGAGCCCGTGGCGGTCATGGTGCGGGGCACCTCCGAGGCCGGGCTCAACACTCTGATTGGCAACAGCCTGCGCCTGCAACTCCTGCTCGCCCTGATGGCCCTCGGTGCCGACGTGGTGATTGCCGCTCTGCTGGGTCGCTCCATGCTGCGCCCCATGAAAAACCTCCAGCAGGCCGCCTGGAAATTTGGCATGGGCGACCGCCAGGCCCGCGCCGATGTCTACGCCGTCGATGAAATTGGCCAGGTGGCCCAGGCCTTTAACCAAATGGCCGACAACATCGCCGACTCCGAAGACCTGATGCGCCGCCAGGGCCAAAAAGAGCAGCTCAGCGCCGCCCGCGCCAACCTGCTGGCCGACCTCACCACCCGCATTCGGCAATCCCTCAACGAGCAGACCATCCTCAGCAGCTCCGTCGAAGGGCTGCGCGAGGTGCTCGGCGCCGACCGCGTGCTGATCTACCGCTTCCACCCCGACTTCAAGGGGGGCGACATCACCGCCGAAGCCATCGGCCGCGGCTGGAAACGAGCCCTGGGGCAAACCATTCAAGACCCCCTCACCCCCGAGGCCCTGGAGCGCTACTACGCCGGGCGAGTCTCCGTCATGGACAACCGCCAAGAGGCCGAGATTGCCCACTGCCACTGCGACATTCTCGAAAACCTTGAGGTCATGGCCAACATGGTGGCCCCCCTGCTGGCCGGCGACGAGCTGATTGGCCTGCTCTGCGTCCACCAGTGCGACCGCCCCCGCCGCTGGACCGCCGAAGAAACCGACCTGCTCCAGCAGGTGTCCGTGCAGATTGGCTACGCCCTCAGCCAGGCCCGCCTGCTCCAGCAGCAAGAGCTCACCGCCGCCCGCGAGCGCCAGCTCAACGAAATTGTCTCCCAAATGCGCGAAAGCCTCGAAGAAAAGCGCATCTACAGCACCGCCGTCACCCAAACCCGCCGGGCGCTGCAAGTCGATCGAGTCGTGGTCTACCAGTTTGACGCCACCTGGAAAGGCACCTTCGTGGCCGAGTCGGTGGAGCAGGGCTGGCCCGCCGCCCTGGGCAGCGACCTCTACGACCCCTGCTTCAAAGAAAAATACATCGAGCAGTACCGCCAGGGCCGCGTGCAGGCCGTGGCCAACCTCGACGAGGCCGGGCTCACCGAGTGCCACCTGCGCCAGCTGGGTCAGTACAACGTCAAGGCCAACCTGGTAGCGCCTATTCTCATTAACGACGAGCTGGTGGGCCTGCTGATTGCCCACCAGTGCAGCGGCCCCCGCAACTGGGAGACCCTGGAGGTCAACTTCTTCCGCCAGGTGGCCACCCAGCTCGGCTTTGCCCTAGAGCAGGCCCGCCTCTACGCCCAGACCGAGGCCCTCTCCGAGGAGCGCCGCCAAAAGCAAGAGGCCCTTCAGCTCCAGCTGCTAGAGCTGCTCAGCGAAGTAGAAGGCGCCTCCCGAGGCGACCTCACCGTGCGCGCCGACGTCACCGCCGGAGAAATTGGCACCGTCGCCGACTTCTTCAACTCCATCGTCGAGAGCCTGCGGCAGATTGTCACCAAGGTGAAAACCTCCGCCGAGCAGGTCAACGCCTCCCTGGGGCAAAACGAAGGAGCCATCCAGGCCCTGGCCAACGAGGCCCTGCGCCAGGCCGACGAAGTCACCCAAACCCTCGCCTCCGTCGAGACCATGACCGCCTCCATTCAGCAGGTGGCCCGCAGCGCCCAGCAGGCCGCCGTGGTGGCCAACAGCGCCTCCGCTACGGCTCAAACCGGCGGCCAGGCCATGGACTTGACCGTGCAAAACATCCTCAGCCTGCGGGAAATCATCGGCGAAACCTCCAAAAAAGTGAAGCGCCTGGGCGAATCCTCCCAGCAGATCTCCAAGGCCGTATCGCTGATTAACCAGATCGCCATGCAGACCAACCTGCTGGCCATCAACGCCGGTATCGAAGCCGCCCGCGCCGGGGAAGAAGGCCAGGGCTTTGCGGTGGTTGCCGAGGAGGTGGGCGAACTCGCCGCCCGCTCCGCCGAAGCCACCAAAGAGATTGAGCGCATCGTCGAAACCATTCAGCGCGAAACCGCCGAGGTGGTCAACGCCATGGACCAAAGCACCACCGAGGTGGTCGCCGGTACCCGCCTGGTCGAAGACGCCAAGCAGAGCCTGGGCCGCATTCTCGACGTGTCTCAGCAGATTGACCAGCTGGTGCGCTCGATTTCCGAAGCCACCGTCTCCCAGGTCGCCATCTCCGAGACCGTCACCCAGCTCATGCAGGGCATCGCCCAGGAATCGACCCGCACCTCCCAGTCTTCCCTGGAGATTTCCACCTCCCTGCGCGAGACCGTCGATGTGGCGCGATCGCTGCAAGCCACGGTTGGCACGTTTAAGACCGGCGAAGAGTGACGGAGTGACCGGGTGATGGGGTGACGAGGTGACGGAGAGATAGGGAAGGTAAGGAGGGTAGGGAAGCATGCTGACCTGTTGTCGCCTCATCTCCCCCATCCTCCCCATCTCCCCCATCACTCCCCTACTCCATCACCCCCCCCACTCCCCCACTCCTCTCCGCTCCCCACCCCCACCCCCTCACCCCCCTTTCAACCATGTCCGACCCCAAGGAACTTGAAATTCGGCTTCAGTTTCTCGACGAAGCCCAAGAGTATCTAGAAACCCTGGGCACCCACCTGATGGGCCTGCCCCAGACCTTTGAGGCCAGCACCATCAATGAAGCGCTGCGGGCTGCCCACTCCATCAAGGGAGGGGCGGCGCTGATGGGGTTTCAGCTGCTCAGCGACTTTGCCCACCGCCTCGAAGACAGCCTCAAGGTGCTCAAGGTGCAGCGGGGCAAAGTTGACATTGACCCCGGCCTGGAGGAGCTGCTGCTGGCGGCGGTAGACTGCCTGGGCCAGGTCATGGTGGGCCAGCGCCAGCGCCTCAGCCAGGGCCAGCTGGAGCAACCTCCGGTGGACCCGGCCTGGGTGCAGCAGCAGGCGGCCCCCATTTTTGAGCAGCTCCACGATCGCCTGGGCGACCCGGTGGAGGAAGACGCCCACTCCATGCTGTCTCCCGAAGACGGGCAGGATGTGATTCCGCTGCTGTTTCAAAGCGAAGTCGAGGGCTGCTTAAACCGGCTGGAGGGGGTGCTGGCCGACCAGTCGCCCTGCCTGCGGGAGGAGGCCCAAATTTTGGCCCAGGAGCTGGGCGGGCTGGGCGAAATGCTTCAGCTCCAGAGCTTTGTCAGCCTGTGCCAGTCGGTGGCGGAGCAGGTCACCCACGCCCCCGATGCGGCCCTGGCCACGGTGGTGCAGGAGGCGCTGGCGGTGTGGCGGCGGGCCCAGGCCCTGGTGCTGACCGGCCACCTGGGCGAGATTCCGACCCAGATGGGCACCGGGGTCGAGGTGGCGACCATTCCCATTCCCGAAATCCCTGGGGACATGGTGCCGATGCTGGAGGATGGCGAGATTACCGCGCCCCTCTGGCCCCTGGGCGACGACGGGGCGCTGCAACCCGACTACCTGGAGGCCGAGGAGCTCGACTCGGTGACCGCCTCCTGGTCTGACTCGGTGGGCATTGGCAGCTTTGACGAGGTGGCCGCCGGGTGGGATGAGACCCCAGCCGCCCCCTGGCCCGGCCAGTCGGCCCCGGCCCCCGATGCCGCTGGGCCCAATGCCGCTGGGCCCGATGCTGCCGGAGTGGAGAGCGACAGCACGGTGCGGGTGCCGGTGAAGCAGATCAACCAGCTGAGCGACCTGTTTGGCGAACTCACCATTGAGCGCCATCGCCTGGAGCTGGAGGTGAGCCGTCTGCGCGACCTGGTGGGCACCCTGCAAACCCGCATGCGCACCCTGGACCAGGTGAACAATGACCTGCGCTCCGCCTACGATCGCGTTGCCACCCAGGAGCGGCCCCTGCTGCCCCCGGCCCCAGCGCCCGCCCAGGGTGCAGGCCCGAATGGCGCAGGCCCAAATGGCTCGGTTCCGAATGGCACGGCCATCGTGCTCCAGGGGGCCGACAGCGCTGTGCGGCAGCAGTTTGACGTGCTGGAGCTCGACCACTACCGCGACCTGCACCTGCCCTTCCGCGAAATTATTGAGACCATTATTCAGTTGCAGGAGGTGGGGGCCGACATTGAGCTGTCGCTCGACGGCACCGAGCAGACTACCCACACCCTGCGCAAGACCTCGCGCCAGCTGCAAAAAAACATTACCCAGCTGCGCATGCGGCCCCTGGCGGATATTTTTGACCGCTATCCCCGCTCGCTGCGGCAGATGTCGTTGCAGTACCACAAGCCGGTGGAGCTGAAGCTGAAGGGCGATCGCACCCTCGTAGACCGCAACGTGCTGGAGGCGCTGCAGGAGCCGCTGATGCACATCATTCGCAACTGCTTTGACCACGGCATTGAGGATGCGGCAACCCGCCAGCAGCGGGGCAAACCCGCCGTTGGCACGATTGCCATTAGCGCCCAGCAGCAGAGCAGCCGCACGATCATCACCATTGGCGACGACGGCGGCGGCATTGCGGTGGAGAAGATTCGCGATCGCGCCCGGCAGATGGGCCTCGACGAAGGGCTGCTGGCCGCCGCCACCACCCAGGAGCTGCTGTCGCTGATTTTTGAGCCCGGCTTTAGCACCGCCAAGGAGGTCACCGACCTCTCCGGGCGCGGTATCGGCATGGATGTGGTGCGCAGCAAGCTGAAGGAAATTCGCGGCGAGATCCAGGTCGATACCCAGCCTGGGGAAGGCACCACCTTTACAATTTCGATTCCCTTTACCCTGTCGGTGACGCGGGTGCTGATCGCCGAGAGTCGCGGCATGCGCATGGCCTTTCCGGTCGATGCCATCGAGGAGATCTTTGCCCTGCCCGAGGAGGACGTAATCTCCACCGCGGGCCGCGACAGCTTTGAGTGGAACGGCGAACTGGTGCAGCTGCTGCGCCTGGCCGACTGGCTGCACTTCAACTGCCCGGTGGTGCTGGAGAGCCCCGAAACTGCCCCTGCGATCGCAACCCCCACGGTCATGCTGGTGCGAGCCAACCAACGCTGGGTGGGCATTCAGGTGGAGCGCTCCTGGGGTGAGCAGGAGGTCGCCCTGCGTCGGGTGGTGGGCAACCTGCCCATGCCCAAGGGCTTCAACAGCTGCACCATCATGGGCGACGGCCAGGTGGTGCCCCTGGTCAACACCGCCGAACTGCTCTACTGGATCGCCAGCTGCGAAGCCTCCGGGGCCAACACCCTCGACGAAACCTCAATTCCGGCCCTGATGACCAGCAGCCCCCGCTACGAGGCCAGCAGCCTCTCCCGCCGACCCACCGTGCTGCTGGTCGATGACTCGATCAACGTCCGCCGCCTGCTGGCTCTCACCCTCGAAAAAGCGGGCTACCAGGTGGCCCAGGCCAAAGATGGCCAAGACGCCCTCGACAAGCTCACCGCCGGGCTCGAAGTCGAAGCCGTAATTTGCGATGTGGAAATGCCCCGCCTCGACGGCTACGGCTTTTTGGCCCGGCTCAAGGCCGAGGCCGACCACGAAAACCTGCCGGTGGCCATGCTCACCTCCCGCGGCAGCAAAAAACACCGACAGCTGGCCATGAGTCTGGGGGCCGCCGCCTACTTTACCAAGCCCTACAACGAGCAAACCCTGCTCAAAACCCTCGAAGATCTGATTCAGCCCGCTCTGGTGTCCTAGGGCAGGTCATTAAGTCTGACTCAGGTTTTGGTGCGATCAGCCCTGCCATGCCCAACCCAACCATCCAGGTTAGTACAGCGTCAACAGTAGAAATTAGGGTTCTCGTAGGTTGGGTGAAACGCAGGGTCACCCAACGCCAGGGCTAGTTTTGTTGGGTTCTGCTATCGCGCCACCCAACCTACAAATTTAGGCTTGACAGAGCACTAGGGGCTGTAAATCCCCGATTTTGCACCATCCGCAGCTCATTGATGACAGCCCCCAGGAGGTTCCGTTGAAATACACCGCCCTTGCTCGCCACCGGCGGCTGCCCGCGCGGGAGCCCAGCCTCCAGCTGATTGCCTTTCAGCTGCGCCACCACTGGTTTTGCCTGCCCCTGATGATGGCGCGCCGGGTGATTCCCGCCGCCACCAGCGACCCGGCCCGCGCCCTGGGCATGACCCAGCTGCACCAGGAAAACGTGCCCATTGTCGATGTGGCCGACCGGGTGTATCAGGCGGTGCCGCTGCTGCCGGGTGCCCCCATCCCCAGCGCCAGGGTGGCCGCCGAGGGCCTGGGCACCCCAGACCAACCTCAAGCACAGTCTATTTTGGTGGTTGACTCGCCCCGGTTTGGGCTGCTGGGGCTGCTGGTGGATGGGGTACCCAGCCTCAAACGAGCCCGCCAGTCGGCCTTTAGCCCGGTGCCCGCCAGCTATGTGATCATGCACCGCTTGCAGAATATCAACACCCTGGTCACCCTCAATGAAACGGAGCCGCCGCTGTTTTTGCTGGAGGTAGATGCGCTGCTTTCCCAATAGGAGCAGGCCGGAAAATTAAAGCAAAATAAATCCTGTCTTGACACTAATAAAGAAGTTTTTGAAATTCCTGCTTAGCTAGTTTTATTGCTTGATATGTATGACGCTAGCTGAGATGATTTGTTCAGTGGTTTTAAGTGGTATAGCCGTAGACACCTGGGTTAGGACATCGAGAAACCTTAGAAACGTTCGAACGTTCTTGGGGAAAGTGTCTTAACCAGACTGGCTACAGCTATATCTAAAAACCCATCTCCAAAAACTACCGGAAAATTTGTTCCCAGTCCCCGCAGTCAAGGTTGACATAGGTGAAAGCCCTAAAGACTGTGAAGTTTGACACCCATTATTTACTGAATAAAGGTGTAGAGAGATCAGGCGCAAAGCAAACGCGGGTGTGCCCAAACTAAGGGATGCCTGGCTGCCTCAGGAATGGCCTGAACGTTTGTTGTGCGGCTATTTGGTTAAGAATATTCTCGCGTTTGACTGGAGCAGTTTGATGCAATCTACTACCGTAATTGGGCGCTAGTTATGAGTGGCAGATCGGCACAGTATTCTAAGCCTCTATCTCACTATTTGCGGGTTAAAAAGCTGCAAATCTTTCCGGTGCTCAAGCGGCTTGGCTTTAGCGGCCAGCTCACCTGGTCTACCCCGGAGGGCCACCAGTGGACGCTCTTTTTTAACCGGGGCCAGGTGCTCTACGGCAAGGGTGGGGTACACCCGATGCGGCGGTGGTACCGCCAGGCCCAGGCCCGGCTGCCCGAGCCCGAGCTGAGCCCCCAGGCGCTGCAGAAAACCCTCGGTGCCAGCCCCGGCCCCAGCTGGCTGCCCGACTGGGATTACCACCTGCTGCAAAACTGGCTGGGTCAGGGGCAGCTCACCCGAAAGGCGCTCCAGGAGATCAGCACCGGCATTGTGGCCGACATTTTGTTTGATGTGTTGCAGGCCCGCGACACGCAGTATGCGCTGGCCCGCCACCCGCCCCTGGGCCCCGGCCAGATGCCCATTTATGTGGATGACGCGGAGCTGCTGGCGGCGGTGGCCGATCGGTGGGAGGCCTGGACGGAGGTGGGGCTGGGGGCCTACTCGCCCAACCTGGCCCCGGTGATTCAGCATCCAGAGCCGATTCAGGCGGCGGTTTCGCCTCGGGTGTACGAATCGCTGATGCAGCTGCTCGACGGCCAGCGCAGCCTCCGAGATTTGGCGGCCAGGCTGGGGCAAGACGTGGTGAATCTGACCCAGGCGCTGCAACCCTACCTGCAGGCGGGGTGGATCAGCCTGGTGGAGATTGCCGACTTTCCGGCCATCGATGGGCTGGCCCCGCCGGGGGTGGGGCGCGACGGCGCGGGGGCGGCGCTCAAAATTGCCTGCGTTGACGACAGCCCGATGGTTTGCAAAGCGATGGGCCAGGTGATTCGGGCGGCGGGCTATGACTTTTTGGCGATTACCGAGGGGGCCAAGGCGGTGCCGCTGCTGCTGGCCCACAAGCCCGATCTGGTGTTTTTAGACCTGGTGATGCCCGAGACCAATGGCTACGAAATTTGCAGCAACCTGCGCAAAATATCTCGGTTTAAGGAGACGCCTATTGTCATTCTCAGCGGCAACGATGGCCTGGTGGATCAGGTGCGGGCGCGGCTGCTGGGCGCCACTGATTTTTTGAGCAAGCCGATGGAGCCGATTGTGATTTTGTCGGTGATTCGCAAACATCTGGTGGCGTCTACGCGGCTCTAAACATTCCTGAATTCAAACTTAAAAATTTCTCCTCCGGAGACGCTGCGCGTAGGCATGGCCAGTCCGAAGGACTTAACAAAACTCAAGATTTTCTCTTTCTTTGTCCTATTCCCTTACCCCTAGCTTCTATATGCGTACCGTATTAATTGTTGAAGATAGCCTCACCGATAAAGAAATGCTGACCCTGTGCCTGCGCGACAGCGGCATTACGGTGCTGACGGCCAACAGTGCTGAGGAGGCGTTTCAGCAGGTGAAGAGCCATCAGTTTGACCTGATTATTCTCGATGTGGTGCTGCCCGATCGCAGCGGGTTTGAAATTTGTCGCGAGCTGAAGGAGGACACGACCACCAGCCAGGTGCCGGTGATTATGTGCTCGACGAAGGGCACTGAAATGGACAAGTTTTGGGGTCTCAAGCAGGGGGCGGATGCCTACCTGGCCAAGCCCATCGACCAGGACGAACTGATGCAAACCGTCAATCAGCTGGTGAAAGCCTGAGCGGTATTTGCCGCTGAGCCAATGCCGAGCCAATTCTGCTGACTAAGTGCTGCTTGCCAAGGAACCTGAGCTATGGATGTGGACCCTGCGATCGCACCCCACCCCCCCGAAAATTCCCCCGAAAATTCTCCAGAAGCCCCACCCGAGGAGCAGTTCTTGCAGATTTCGCTGCCTGGCGAGCTGCCCCTGCTGCTGCCCGGCGCCAACCTGGTGGAAATCATGAAGCTGGCGATTGGCCAGGTGGTGCCCATGTTTGAGATGGCCCCCTGGGTAATGGGCATCTACAACTGGCGGGGCGACATGCTGTGGATTGCCGACTTGGGCCATTTTTTGGGCCTTACCCCCTGGTACAACCAGGCCGCTGCGGCCACCCGCCACACGGTGGTGGTGATCAGGCCGCCCTTTGCCGCCACCCCGCTGACCGATGAGCCACCGCCCACCCTGGGCCTGGTGGTGAGTGCGGTGGAGGCCATGGTGACCTACCCTGCCGCCCGGCAGCCGGTGCCCGACCCGCTGGCGCTGCCGCCGGGCCTGCGGCCCTTTGTGGCCGACTGCTGCCCCGATGCAGCGGGCCAGCCCCAGCCGATTTTAGAGGCCACGGCGCTGCTGGCCGCCATGGCTTCGTCCCACTCTGAGCCCCCGGTCTCGTCTTCACCTGGGCTCTCGGTTTCGCCCTAGTCTGGGCCTGATCTGGGGCCCTCGCCGCTAAATCCCTAAAATTTCTAAGGTTATTGCTATGACTCAGGTTCCTTCGCTGTCTAAGCCCTCGGCCCGCCCTCCGGAGGGTCGGCTGGGGCAAGCCCCTGGCCTGGTGGTGCCCCAAAACATTCGCACCAGCATCGACTGGTCGGGCCGCAGCCTCAGGCAGCAGCTGCTGGCCACGGTGCTGCCCCTCAGCCTGCTGCCGCTGTTTGTAGGTGGCCTGATTACCTACGGGCTCACCCAGAGCCGCACCCGCGCCACCATCAACCAGGACCTCCAGGGCCAGGCGCTGCTGGCCAGCGAAACCGTCGGCGGCAACCTCAATCAACAGGTGGCCTTTGCCCAGGTGTTTGCCCAAAACCCGCTGATTTTAGATAAGGTGCGCCGCGATCGCAGCCTCACCGCCAGCCTCAACCTGCTCCAGCTGCCCGAGGCCACCCTGGAGTCGCGCTTCATTGCCCGCAAGCAGCTGGCCACCGACCCGGTCTTCAATGACTACCTGGCCCAGACCGCCGGGGTCAAAAACTTTGCCGAGATCATTGTCACCGAGGCCAATGGCTTCAACGTGGGCTACAGCAACATTCCCACCGACTTTGTGCAGGCTGGGGAAGACTGGTGGGAGCTGGCCAAGGGCAATGGGTTCTGGTTTGGCCCGCCCGGCTACGATCCCTCTACCTTTAGGGTTGGGGTCGACTTTAGCCACGCCATTCGCGACCCCAACAGCAACGAGTTTTTGGGCGTGGTCAAGTTCTTTGTCACCGCCCTGGCCTTTGAGCAGCTCAACGAATACCTGGCCAACGCCGGTATTCAGGGCTCCCAGCAGGTGCAGCTGATCGAACCCGGCTCTAGCTACGTGCTGGCCACCTTCGACGCTGAGGGGTCAGAGGCGGCCCTGACGCCGCGCTCCCTCAATCTAGTTGGCGGCGAGGTGGTGGGGCAGCTGGCCCAGACCCTCACCGCCGCCGCCCAGGCCGACCCCTCGGTGACCGCCGCCGATCTGCAACAGCAGCTGCGCTCTGCCTACCCGGTCAGAAATGTGGAGGTCAACCCGACCAGCCCGGTAGGTGGCGGCCCCAGCAGCCTGGTGGCCACCTTTGCCTACCAGGGCAAGCAGTATGCCGTGGCCACGGTGCCCCAGCTCAACTGGGTTGCGATCGCATCAATGGATACCGCCGAGATTCGCGCCGCTGGCCGCGATAACCTCCTCACCCTGGGGGTGCTGGGACTGGGGCTGGGGGGTGTGGCCGCCCTGCTCACCGGGGCCGTGGCCCGGCAGATCTCAGCGCCGCTCAACGCCCTGGCCGGTACCGCCCAGGCGGTGTCCCAGGGCAACCTCGACGCCCGCGCCGAGCTGGTGGGCTCCTCCGAAGCCCAAACCCTGGCCCAAACCTTCAACGAACTGGTGGTGCGGGTGCGCGGCTTTTTGCGCGAGCAAACCCTCAACACCCGCCGCGCCAACCTCGCCGCCGCCATCACCGGGGCCAAGGTCTTGACCTCCAGCGATCTGCTGCCCCTCTACGAACGCCTGGTGGCCGAAGCCCGCGACATTCTCGCCTCCGACCGGGTGGTGATCTACCAGTTCAACCCCGACTGGAGCGGGCAAATCGTCGCCGAATCGACCGAGGCCGACCTGCCCAGCGCCTTCGCCCAACAGCTGGGCGACCCCTGCATCCCCACCGCCACCCTCGAAAAGTATCAGGCCGACGGCATTCTGCTAGAAAACGATGTCGCCACCGCCGCCCTGCACCCCGAGCACCGGGCCCTGCTGGCCAACCTCCAGGTCAAGTCAATTTTGGGGGTGCCCGTCATCAGCCAGGGGCGTCTGTTTGGCCTGCTGATCACCCACCACTGCCGCAGCCACCACCCCTGGCCAGAGACGGAGGTCGACTTTCTCAAGCAGCTGGGCCTGCAGCTGGGCCTGGTGATCGAGCGGGTCAAGCTGATCGAGCAAACCCAAGACCTGGCCGAGGAGCAGCGGCAGATCAAAGAAGGCCTCCAGCGCAGCGCCCTGCAGCTGCTCATGGATGTGGATCCGGTCAGCCAGGGCAACCTGACCGTGCGCGCCCAGGTGACCGCCGACGAAATTGGCACCCTGGCCGACTCCTACAACGCCACCATCGCCAGCCTGCGCAAAATTGTGGTGCAGGTGCAGGATGCCTCCCGCCAGGTGGCCGCCACCACCGACACCAACCAAACCTCGGTGCTCACCCTGGCCGAGTCGGCCAACCAGCAGGCCGCCACTATTTTGGCCACCCTCGACCAGGTGCAGGAGATGGCGAGCTCGGTGCAGCTGGTGGCCACCAACGCCGAACAGGCCGAGGCCGCAGTCCGCCAGGCCGAACAGACCGTAGCCCAGGGCGACGACGCCATGAACCGCACCGTAGACGGCATCATGGCCATTCGCGAAACCGTGGCCGATACCGCCAAAAAGGTGAAGCGCCTGGGCGAATCCTCCCAGAAAATTTCCAACGTGGTGAACCTGATCAGCGGCTTTGCCGCCCAGACCAACATGCTGGCCCTCAACGCCTCCATCGAGGCCTCCCGCGCGGGCGAAGGGGGCAAGGGCTTTGCGGTGGTCGCCGAAGAAGTGCGCGAGCTGGCCCGCCAGTCGGCGGAAGCCACCACCGAAATCGAAAAGCTGGTGGCCAGCATTCAGGCGGAAACCAACGCCGTGGTCGCCGCCATGGAAACCGGCACCGAGCAGGTGGTGATCGGCACCCAGCTGGTGGGCGAAACCCGCCAGAGCCTCAACCAAATCACCACCGTCAGCCGCCAAATCAGCGAACTGGTGGCTGCGATCGCAGCCGCCACCGTCGTCCAAACCCAGGTGTCTGAGGTGGTCAGCGACACCATGACCAGCGTGGCCGCCACCGCCAGCGACAACTCCAGCGCCGCCAACCAGGTGTCCGAGTCCTTCGCCCAGCTGCGCTCCGTCGCCCAGGCGCTGCAAGCGGAAGTGGGGCGGTTCAAGGTCAGCTAGCCCCAGGGGAGTAGGGGAGTGATGGAGTAGGGGCATAAATCGCCCCATCTCCCCCACCTTCCCCATCACTCCCTCAATCCCTCACTCCCTCAATCCAAAACTCCCCCGCTCCTCGCCCCCGCCCAACGCCATGGCCACCAACCCCGACATCCGCGACCAAACCTATCAATTTTTTCTCGAAGAAGCGCCGGAGCTGCTGCAAACCATCGAGGCGGGGCTGCTGAGGCTGCGATCGCAGCGTGACACCGCCGAGATCCACCAAATTATGCGGGCCGCCCACTCCCTCAAGGGCGGCGCCGCCAGCGTCGGCCTGGAGCCCATCAAGGCGATCGCCCACCGCCTAGAGGCTCTCTTCAAGGCCCTCTACAGCGACGCCGTCATCCTCGATGCAGAGCTAGAAAACCAGCTGCTTCAGGCCTTCGACTGCCTGCGGCTGCCCCTCACCCAGCAGCTCACCCAGGGCGGCTTCGACGGCAACGCAGCCCTCGCCCAGGCCGAGCCCGTACTGCAAAGCCTCGAGCAGCACCTGGCCACCGCCATGGCCGAAACCGAAAATTTCATCCCCAGCTCCTCGGATCTGGGCTTCGACATGGCCACCTCCATCTTTGAAATAGATGTGCAGCAGGGGCTAGACCACCTGGCCGCCGTCCTCGAAAGCCCCGAGGCCCACGAAGTCGCTGGCGAGCTGCGGGCCCAGGCCGAGATCTTCATGGGGTTCGCCGAACTGCTCGACCTCTCCGGGTTTGCCCACATTGCCCAAACGGCCCTGCAAGCCCTGGCCGCCAACCCCGCCCAGGCCGTTGAGATTACCCGCCTGGCCGTAGCCGACTTTAGCCAGGGCCGAGCAGCCGTCCTCTCGGCCCGCTCCGCCACCGGGGGTGCCCCCTCCGCCGCCCTCCAAGCCCTGGCGACCGCTTCATCCCAGCCCCTAGCCCCGCTCGACCAGCCCCTACCCGACGAGTTTCTCACAGCAGTTCTGGGCGACCCGGCCCTCGCCGCCATCGACTGGGATGCCCACCTCCCCCCCGCTCCCGAAGCCCAGCCCAAGCCCGACCTCCCCCCCCTGGATCTAGACCCA
>DATIVG010000444.1:0-2596 GCA_035466075.1 Nodosilinea sp.
TGGGGATGGAAGGGCCGCAGCGGCTGCCCCTGCAGGTAGCGGCGCAGGTTGTCGGCCAGGGGCGGGCCCTGGCGCACGGCAAACACTCCGGCCTTGGGGCGGGGGTGGTGCACCATGGTGGCCACATCGCCCACGGCAAAGATATTGGGGTGGGAGAGGGTTTGCAGGGTGTCGCCCACGGCAATAAACCCCGCCTCGGTGAGGGAGAGGCCCGAGCCCTGGAGCCAGGTAGGGGCGGCGGCGCTGGTCACCCAGAAGATGCGATCGCACCCCACGCTTACTCCCGCCGCACCCCTCACCAGGCGCAGCCCCGTGGCTTCATCCAGCTCAATCGCCGCCACCGCCTGGTTGAGGTGCAGCTGAATACCCCGCGATCGCAGCACCTGGGCCAGCCGTCGCCGGGTCCACCGATGGCGCTCGGCGGCCAGTTCGCTACCCCGGTGAAACAGGTGCAGGGTGAGGTTGGTGGCGGGCTGGCCCAGGTCCTTGAGCAGCCCCAGCAGCCGCTCGTGCAGGCCAATGGCCAGCTCCACGCCGCCCACGCCGCCCCCCACCACCGCCAGGGTAATCGGCCGCTGGGGGTGGGCCTCCACCACGGCCAAAAACTCTTGCCACTGGCGCAGCAGGGTGGGCACGGGCTTGGCGGCAATGGCGTAGTCGGCGGCCCCCGGCACAGTCAGCGTGGCCGGGGTGCTGCCCGTGTCGATCGACAGCACATCGTAGGCAATAGGCGGATGGTGGGCACAATGCACCCGCTGGTTGACCACATCGAGACCCACGGCCCGATCCACCACCAGGCCGCCCTGGGCAAAGCGGGTCAGGGGCCGCAGGTCAATGTGGGCCTCGTCAAAGCTGTAGCGCCCGGCCACATGGCTGGGCAGCATCCCCGAGTAGGGGGTATCGACCAGGTCGCTAATCAGCGTCAGCCGCACCCCCGGCAGGGGCGCCATGCCCCACTGCCGCAGCACCAGGGCGTGGGTGTGGCCACCCCCCACCAGCACCAGATCGGTTGAAATTGGCGGTTCTGCCTGCATCATGGGCCTTTGCCCCGCTCCACTCCATCAGTCATTAAGCCTAAACGATCTGCCTGAGTAGGGCCTGAACCGGAGGGTAGGGGCTGACATTGATGGATAGACGGCGACCGGCAAGGTTAGCCATGCTCCAGCGGCATGGTAGCCGGGGGCAGCTTCTCGATTTTGAAATCGGTGATGCCGTAGAGCAGCGACAGCAGGGGGCTGGCAATGTTAAACACCGCAAAGGGAAAATACAGAAACGTCGAAACCCCCAGGGTGACCGCCATAAACGCGCCGCAGGAGTTCCACGGGATCAGCGCCGAGGTGACGGTGCCCGCATCGGCGGCCAGGCGCGACAGGTTTTGGGGCTGCAAGCCGCGCTTTTGAAACTCCAGGCGAAACATGCGGGCGGGCAGCACCAGGGCAATGTACTGGTCGCCCGCAAAAATATTCAGGCCAATGGCGGTGGCGACAGCGGTGGCAAACAGCTTGCCCTGGGTGCGGGCCCGCAGCAGCACGGGGTTGATCAGCTTGGTGAGCATGCCAAACTCCTCCATGATGGTGCCAAAGGTGACCGCCCCAATGATGATCCACAGGGTGTAGAGCATGCTGTCCATGCCGCCGCGGGAGATCAGCCGATCGACATCGGCAATGCCGGAGTTTTCGCTAAAGCCGTTGGCCATGGCCAGCCAAATGCCCTTTAAAAACACCACCGGCGTGGCGGTGCCCGGCTCATTCACAAACCGGAGGATCGCCTCGGGCTGGAGCACCACCGCCGTCAGCCCCCCCACCAGCGCCCCGGTCATAATCGCCAGCGACGGCGGCACCTTGCGGTAGGAGAGAAAGCCCAGCAAAACCATCGGAAACAGGGCCAGGGGGGTGATCCAAAACAGCTGATCGAGCTGGGCCAGGTCGGTGACGGTTTCCACCCCGGTGGTGACCTCGGTTTGGCTGCCGAGGATGGCAAACACCACCAGCGCAATGACAAAGGCGGGCCCCGAGGTCCAGAGCTGGGCGCGAATGTGGGTGTAGATATCGGTGCCGACCAGCTGGGCGCTGAGCACCGTGGTCTCGGAGAGGGGCGAGGTCTTGTCGCCAAAGTAGGCCCCGGAAATTACCGCGCCGGCGGTGACCACCGGGGAGACCCCCAGCACGGTGGCAATGCCCACCAGTCCCACGCCAATGGTGCCAGCGGTGGTCCAGGAGCTGCCAATCGCCACCGAGACCAGGGCACAAATCAGGGCCGAGGCCAGGTAAAACCAGCCGGGCTGAAGAATTTGAATGCCGTAGTAGACCAGGGTGGGAATGGTGCCCGCCATGTTCCAGGTGCCGATCAGCGCCCCCACCGCCAGCAGGATGAAAATGGCGCTGGTGACCGAGGCCACGGCCCGACCGCCAGCGGCGCTGATGGCTGACCAGGGGTTGCCATTTTTGAGGGCCACAATGGCGGCGACCATGGCGCTGAGGATGAGGGCCACCTGCACCGGGCCGTCGATGGCCGTGAGGCCAAATAGGCCGACGGCACCGCCGATCAGGCCGATCAGCACGATCAGGGGGAGGATGGCGTCGAGCAGGGAGGGTTC
>DATIVG010000445.1:0-3943 GCA_035466075.1 Nodosilinea sp.
TGGTGCCGATATCGACCCCGATGATGTAGTTTTGGTCAGCCATGGTGAGGAAAGGTGTGAGAAAGGTTGATAGGGTGCAGGGATAGTGAGGGCAAACGACCGTTTGCTTCTATAAAAAGAGGCTCACGATCAGCATTACCCCCAGGCCTACCAGGCCAACGATGGTTTCCATCACCGTCCACGATTGCAGGGTTTGTTTTTCGGTCATGCCCAAAAATTTGCCCACTAGCCAAAAGCCAGAGTCGTTGACGTGGGAGAGCACCGTAGCCCCAGATGCGATCGCAATGACAATCGCCGCCACCATGGGAGCCGAATAGTTGGCTATCTGCACCGCCGGAGCCACCAGGCCCGCCGCCGTCACCATTGACACCGTGGCCGAGCCCTGGCTGACCCGCACCACCGTGGCAATCAAAAAAGCCAGCAGAATGATCGGCAAATTTGAGGCGGCCATGGCACCGGCCAAAGCTTCTCCCACCCCAGTTTCAATCAGGGTGCGGCCAAACACCCCACCGGCCCCGGTGACCAGGATAATCATACCGATGGGCTCAAAGGACTTGGTGGCAATGCGCTGAATGTCGTTGCGGGTGTAGCCCCGCAGGGTGCCCAAAAAATAGAACGACAGCAGCGTTACCAGGGTGAGCGCCACAAACGGGTGACCAATAAAGGCCGCCCAGTTGCGCACTGCGTTGCCCTCGGGCAGCGTCACCCCCAGCACGGTGTTGAGCAAAATTAGCACCAGGGGAATCGCCACCAGGGTGATCACCATGGCAAAGCTAGGCAGTTCTTTGAGGGGAACCCCCTGGGGCGGCGGCGCGGCCTCCTCCATTTCGGCGGGCACATCGAGGTGAATTTTGCCCGCAATTTTTTTGCCAAAATAAACGCCGCCAATGGCCATGGCCGGAATGCCGCCAACCAGACCCATGAGAATCACCCAGCCCAGGTCGGCCCCAATCAGCGAGGCCACCGCCACCGGCCCCGGCGTCGGCGGAATGAACGAGTGCCCCACCGCAATGCCCGCCACCAGGGGAATGGCGTAGTACAGCAGCGATCGCCCCGTGCGCCGCCCCAGGCTATACACCAGCGGAATCGACAAAATCAGCGCCACATCGAAGAAAACTGGAATGGCGATCACCAGACCGGCCAGGCCCAGGGCCCACTGGGCCTTGTCTTCGCCAAACTTTTTTAGCAACGAGTTGGCAATCTGCTCGGCTCCGCCCGACACCTGAAGCATTTCGCCAAACATCGCCCCCAGGGCAATCACAATGGCGATATAGCCCAGGGTATTGCCCATTCCCGTCTGAATGACTCCGGCAATTTCGGCGGGGGGAATGCCGCCAATGACGGCCACAAAAAGACTCACCAGCAGCAGGGCCAAAAACGCCTGCAACCGCATCACAATGACTAGGAAAAGCAGTAGGGCAATGCCCAGTACCGCGATAAACAACAAAGAAAAAGTAGACATTTTAACAACCCTGTAAATCTATGCTCCGGCCGAATTCTTAATCTAGATCTTTGGGTAAAACCGAGTTTTGTAAACTGTAATGAAATGAGAAAAATACTGGCGTTGGGCAATGATGTATCAGGTCGAAGGCAGACCTTTAGCGCCCTAGGCCCTTTTTCTCAAGGGAGCCTGTCATCGCGACTCTAGACCCGCAGGGTGGGGTTTAGAGATTGTCGCGACAGAAAAGACAGCATCGCCTGATGGTTTAATGAGCAGCTCGACTCAGGCTGGGAAAATGAGTGTTTTAAAGATCATTTTCTCTAAGTGTGGTGCCTAATTTTTGACTCTATCTCTCATCTTAAAAAGAAAGAGCCAGAGAATAGGAATTAAATTCATAAAAATAAACTGTGCCATGAAATTTAGGTGCAAAATTCTTGTTTTTAGAATTCTGCACCTAAATTTCTACCCCAGGTAAGATGACACTTTTTGCGTTGCTACTGCTGATAGCGATCGCGCATTGCCTTGTGGATGGTTTTCCACCGTCGTTTGCTGTTGAGGCTAGCGCGGGCATCGTGCCGCTGGTCGAGCCGCTGCTGCTCGCGCTGGAGCTTGTGGTAGCTACGCAGGCGATTGTGCTCTAGATCGCCCGCTGCCATGGCGGCTTCCACCGCGCAGCCGGGCTCCCCCTGGTGCCGACAGTCGCGAAACCGACAGTGCTGCGCCAGGGCTTCGATGTCGGCAAAGGTCGCCCCTAGCCCCTCGCTGGTGGTCCACAGCTGGAGCTCCCGCATGCCCGGCGTGTCGATCAGCAGCGCCCCTGAGGGCAAGGGCAGCAGGTGCCGCCCGGTGGTGGTGTGTCGGCCGCGACTGTCGTCGTCGCGCACCGCCTGGATCGCCTGCTGTTGAGCGCCGAGGAAGTAGTTCGCTAGCGTAGACTTACCCACCCCCGATGACCCGATCAGGGCCACGGTTTGGCCCGGCATGAGGTAGGGGGCGAGCTGCTCTAGCCCGGTACCTGTCACCGCGCTGACGGCGTGGATGGGGACCCCGAGCGCGATGGCGGCGACCTGATCGAGGCGATCGGCCAAGTCTTCGCAGGTATCGGCTTTGTTGAGCACGATCACGGGGGTGGCCCGACTTTCCCAGGCGGCTACCAGGTAGCGCTCCAGGCGGCGCAGGTTGAAGTCGCCGTCGAGCCCAGTCACCAAAAACACGGTATCGATATTGGCCGCTACCACCTGGCCTTCGGTCTTGCTGCCGGCTGTTTTGCGCACAAACTCGCTCTGGCGCGGCAGCACGGCATGGATGACGGCGTGGGCACCCTCATTCTGCCGCTGCATGACGACCCAATCGCCTACCGCCGGGAAGGATTGGCTGTCTTCTGCCTGGTGACGAAACTGCCCGGCTATCTCCGCCGACAGCTCGCCTGTTGGAGTCAAAAGTTGGTAGGCACCGCGATGCTCTAGGGCGACTCGGCCTACCTCAAAACCGGCCTCGGCCCAGGGGGCAAAGGCGCGATCGCAGGTGGCGTTCCACCCGCCTAATTCAGTTACGTTCAAGGGTTTTTCCTCAAATGAAGCCTACGAAGGGCAAGGCTTCATGCGGTTAGCCCGATATAGCTGCCGCCTAACCTTGCCGCAAAGAGATTAAATTGCCGTTCAATACCGACTCAGCCATAGGGGACCTCCTTGCTGGTTTAGCGGGCTGGTGTGGGGACTTGGGGGCCAGGTTTGGCGCTGCCCATCTTTTCAGACTACAGCGGCTACCCCTGCGATCGCAGCAGCGGCGGCAACCTTGCAGCAAATCTATACCTATTGATCCGTTGGCTAAATCCTGGCCAACTTGGGGAACTCTAACCCCCAGCACACTTTCTAAAGTAAACCAGCGACTATTGAAGGGATAGCGATGATTAATGTTACTGCGGCAGCATTGCTGGCCATTGGCATCACCCTAGATTCTCTGGGTGAAAACTATACGCTTTTGGCCGCAATCGGCATTTTGTTCGCCATGGCATTCTTTCTATTGATGTATCTGCAATATCCGGTCATGTTTACCGGTGCGGCCCGATATCCCTTAGCCAGAAAGTGTTTTCCGCTGGTGCGCTGGGCGATCTTTGGCATTTACTTCGCCGACCTGTCTACCACGCTGATGCGGTACTACGATGGCCCGGCGCTAAGTGTTTCTGTCCACGCCTACAGCATTTGGGCTGGGGTCTACCTGGTGGCCTACAGCTTAGCTATTTTGACGGGGCCGCCCAAGCAGCGGCGACGCAAAAAGATCGTCCTTCACTATGGCCAGCGGCGTTGGGCAGTCCAGTTAGCCCCAGTGCCGGTCTAGACATCACCTGGCAAGGCTCGCCAACCTGCCCCCGCCCCATGCCCAAAGACTACTCGACTAGGCTCAGAGACTACTCGACTAGATGCAGAGCCTACTCGACTAGGTTCAGAGACTACTCAGCTAGGTTCAGAGACTACTTGGCGCAGAATATGGTGATCTGAGGCT
>DATIVG010000446.1:0-19830 GCA_035466075.1 Nodosilinea sp.
GGCGATTTTATGGGATTCGCCGCCGGGGGGATGGCCCACAGCCTGAGCAACCCCTTCGATGACGATCTAGTCTACCTGGTCGGCGGCCTGCGGCTGGAGTTTGACATTTGCGATTACCCCAGGGTCAACACCCGCCTCTACCGACGGGGAGAGCAGCGAGAGTACGTGGCGCTAGGGGATGAGTAAAGCCTGCCCTGACCAACGCTTTCTCGGGGTAGACCTGGGCTGGCAGAGCGGCCCCACCGGGCTGTGCTGCCTCCAGGGAACCGCCGACCAGCTTCAACTGGTCGCCCTCGATCGCCTGCAAACGGTGGATGAAATCCTGGCCTGGATTGCCCAATGGGCAGACGGTGCCGCCAGCGCCGTAGTCGCCGTCGATGCCCCCACGCTGATTCCCAACGAAACCGGCATGCGCCTGCCCGATCGCCTGGCCCACAAGCACTTTGGCCGCTATGACGCCGGTTGCTACCCCGCCAATCGGGGTCGCCCCTTTGCCGCCAAGCTGATTGCCTTTGGCCTGGCGCTGGAGGCCCTGGGCTTTCAGCACGCCCCCCATAGCCCGGCCCAGCCCCAGGGGCGATTTCAGCTGGAGGTGTTTCCCCACCCGGCGACGGTTCACCTGTTTGGTCTCAGCAAAATCCTTAAGTACAAAAAGGGCACCTTAGCCCAGCGCCGTCCCGAACTGGAGAAACTCCGCCAGTATCAGCTCTCGGTGCTCCCCACCCTCGAGCCTGCCCTAGACTTGAAGGACACCGATTTACCAGACATTCCGTTGACGGGCGCCGCCCTGAAAGCAGTGGAAGACCAGCTTGACAGCCTCACCTGCGCCTACGCCGCCGCCCACTGGTGGACCTGGGGCCTGGAGAGAAACTGGGTGCTAGGCGATATCAACGAGGGCTACATTGTCGTCCCTGCCCCGCCCACCCTGCTGGCTCTGCCCTCACTAACACCTAGCCTAAGATAGGCAAGGTGTATACGCTTACCCATTGCCCATGCCTACGCCCCTCGATATTGATCCCTTTCTCCAGGGCTCTGGCCCGATTCTCGACGTGCGTAGCCCCGGAGAATTTCGGCAGGGGCACATTCCTGGGGCGGTGAGCTTTCCGCTGTTCACCGACGACGAACGGGCCCAGGTGGGCACCTGCTACAAGCAGGTGGGCCGCGAAGCCGCCGTGGAGCTGGGCTTCGACATCGCTGGCCCAAAGTGCGGCGAGTTTATCCGGACCGCCAAAGCCCTGGCCCCCGACCGGCAGCTGCGGGTGCACTGCTGGCGCGGCGGCATGCGCAGCGGCGGGGTGGGGTGGATTTTAGAGCTGGCGGGGTTTACGGTGCACACCCTGGTCGGCGGCTACAAGACCTACCGACGCTGGGTGCGGGAGACCCTGGCAACACCCAGGCCAATCATAATTTTGGGCGGGATGACGGGCAGCGGCAAAACGCTGATTCTCAAAGAGCTAGCGGCTTTGGGAGAGTCAGTCTTAGATTTAGAAGCCCTGGCCAACCACCGGGGCAGCAGCTTTGGGGCGCTGCTACTGCCGCCCCAGCCTTCGACGGAGCACTACGAGAATTTATTGGCAGATCACTGGGCAAGACTGCCGCCCGACCGCCCGATCTGGCTGGAGGCGGAGAGCCGCCGGGTGGGCACCTGCCGCATTCCTGAGGAGCTGTTTGGGCAGATGGAGGCCGCCCCGGCGATCGAGGTGGTGCGATCCATCGATGAGCGCCTGGATCTACTGGTGGAGATCTATGGGGAGGCACAAACCGACGAGCTGGTGGCGGCCACCCAGAGAATTGGTAAGCGGCTGGGGGGCGATCGCACCCAGGCGGCGGTGGCCCACATCGAGGCGGGCCGCCTGCGGGAGGCCTGCGCCATTATTTTGGACTACTACGATCGCGCCTACCGCCATGACCTGAAGCGACGCCCTAGGGACATTCCCCAGATTGACATCAGCGGGCTTTCTCCGGCGGCCAGCGCCCACCACTTGAGAACTGAAAAGATCGTTCCCGTTGACGCCTCAGGGGATGCCCCATTGGCAGTCTCCGAGGCATCGAGACCCTAACCACCGAATCTAAATCGCTGAATTTGAATCCTACTAAAAACGCCAGAACCGTGGCATGGCTGCCGGTTCTGGCGTCGGGATGAGCTGTTGGCGAGCCCTAGGAGTTGGCTTCGGCGGTTACGTTGGTAGCGCCGTCTACGGTGAGGGCAACTTTCTTGGCCTGCTCCAGCACGCCTTCGGCGTCGGGGTTGTACTTCAGCACCACAGTAGAGCCGGTTTGCGCTACCCAGAGGCCAACACTGTCGGAGATGTTGGCCTGGTCGAGGGCCAGCGCCACCCGCTTGGCTAGACCGCTCTCATCAAACTGACCATCAATGCCCACCTTGGCCGGGTCGATGGAGGCCGCCGCCGCCGCCTGCTTGACGTTGATTTTGGGAGCGGCCTTAGCTTTCTCTTCTTCTTTTTTGCCGAATAGCTTGCCTAGAAAACCCATGACATATCTCCTGTTTAATCGAACCAGTTTTGCTCTGTGCGGCTTAGCCAGGGCCAGCTTTTTCCACGCCTGAGGTCGCCAAACCGCTCCAGGTTGGAACTTACCAGGAAATGGTAAAGGATTGATAAAGAGGTGCCAAGGGTCGCCGGATACAGTTGGGCGTTAAGTCTGGGGGAAGATTTCAGCAGATTTCGTCGGAGGATGGGGCAGAGGGTTTGGGCTAAGATAGACAATTGGCAACGCATTCGCCGCAGTTTTCACCGTTATCGCCCGCAGGTCAGCCATGAGTAAGGGTACGCTGTTTGACAAGGTTTGGGATTTACACACCGTGGGGACGCTGCCTTCAGGGCAGACCCAGCTGTTTATTGGCCTGCACCTGGTGCATGAGGTGACCAGCCCCCAGGCGTTTGCCATGGTGCGCGAGCGGCAGCTGACGGTGATGTATCCCCAGCGCACCGTGGCCACCGTTGACCACATCGTGCCGACCGAGAGCCAGGCCCGCCCCTTTGCCGACCCCCTGGCAGAGGCGATGATGCAGGCCCTGGAGCAGAACTGTGAGGCCCACGGCATTCGCTTTTACAACATTGGCTCGGGCAGCCAGGGCATTGTGCATGTGATTGCCCCGGAGCAGGGGCTGACCCAGCCGGGCATGACGATTGCCTGCGGCGATAGCCACACGTCGACCCACGGGGCCTTTGGTGCGATCGCATTTGGCATTGGCACCAGTCAGGTGCGCGACGTGCTGGCCTCCCAAACCCTGGCCCTGGGCAAGCTCCGGGTGCGCCGCATCGAGGTGAATGGCGCGCTGCCCCCCGGCGTCTACGCCAAGGACGTGGTGCTGCACATCATTCGCCACCTGGGGGTGAAGGGCGGGGTGGGCTACGCCTACGAGTTTGCGGGCACCGCCATCGAGGCGATGACCATGGAAGAGCGCATGACCCTGTGCAATATGGCCATTGAGGGGGGGGCGCGCTGCGGCTACGTCAACCCCGACCAAACCACCTACGACTACCTGCGGGGGCGCGACTTTGCCCCCCAGGGCGAGGCCTGGGAGCAGGCCGTCGCCTGGTGGCAGACCCTGCGCAGCGACGCCGATGCGGAGTACGACGACCGGGTGGTGTTTAACGCCGCCGACATTGCCCCCACGGTGACCTGGGGCATTACCCCCGGCCAGGGGGTGGGCATTGACGAAACCCTGCCCAGCCTCGACAGCCTGCCCGAGGAAGACCAGGTGCTGGCCCAGGACGCCTTTGCCTACATGGACTTTGCCCCGGGCCAGAGCCTGAAGGGCACCGCCATAGACGTGTGCTTTATCGGCAGCTGCACCAACGGCCGCCTCAGCGATCTGCGCGAAGCGGCCCGGGTGGCCCAGGGGCGCACCGTAGCCGAGGGGGTAAAAGCCTTTGTGGTGCCCGGCTCGGAGCGGGTGAAGCAGCAGGCGGAGGCCGAAGGGCTCGACCAAATCTTTACCGCCGCTGGCTTTGAGTGGCGCGAGGCGGGCTGCTCGATGTGCCTGGCCATGAACCCCGACAAGCTCCAGGGGCGGCAGATTAGCGCCTCGTCGTCGAACCGCAACTTCAAGGGGCGGCAGGGCTCGGCGTCGGGTCGCACGCTGCTGATGAGCCCGGCTATGGTGGCGGCGGCGGCGGTGGCAGGCCAGGTGACCGATGTGCGCGAGTATCTGCCGGTGTCCTAGCGGCCCTGGGGCAAGCGGGGTAGCCACCGGCCAGGGAGGTAAAATCTAAGCCGCAAAAGAGTATTGCAGATTGCCAAATCGGGGCAAGTTGGTGCCGCAGATCACCAACCTTAAGGAATTATTTGCCTGAGCTTAATCTGGCTTGGGGGGTTTCTTAATTTTGGCCGTTGAAGATGGGGCTGGGAGCGTTGCTAGCGGCAGTCTAGGATCCGGTTTTTGCGGGTATCCCTAGGTGGAGGTGCGATCGCACCTCATTGGGTCTAGCAGCCTACCCGGGCGAACTCTAGGTACCCCCGTGTCTCTAACCGCAACCTCCGCTGCCCATACCACCCTGGCCCCCCCCAGCCATCAGACCTTCATTCAGCTCCTCGAGCAGCTCTATCGAGAGCGGGCGCTGATGCCCTACGCCGCCGGGCGGGCCATTCCCCTGCGGAGCGACGAGGTGCTGGTGATCTGCCGCGGCATTGTGCAGCTCTTTACCATTCAGCAAGACGGCAGCGAAACCCTGCTGGGGCTGGCCGGGCCATCGATGCCGGTGGGTCTGCCGCTGACCACCGTTGACCCCTACTGGGCCACCGCCCTCACCGACGTCGATATTCTGACGCTGCCCATGGCCGAAATCGAAGGGTCGTCAGTGTTGATGGCGGGCATGTTTCGCAACCTCACCCTGCGCATGCAGCAGGCCGAAGCCTGGCTCGCCCTCTCCGGCAAGCGGCTGGTGGCCGACCGCCTCAAGCATTTTTTGCTCATGCTGGCCAAGGACTTTGGCCATGTGGAGCCCAGCGGCATTCGGATTCCCATGCGGTTGACCCACCACCAGCTGGCCACCGCCATCGGCACCACCCGAGTCACCGTCACCCGCCTGCTCAAGGACTTCAAAGCCGAGGGCTGGCTGCTGATTGACCAGCGCCATGTGGTGCTCCAGCTCGACCCTCGCTTCCCGGCCAACCAGCTGGTCAACCCCATGGCCCAGCGCTAGCGGCTGACCCTTGCCCAGGGGCGTCAGGGCCAACTGCCGCCTGTTGGCCCTCGCCCAGGGCCGTCAGGGCCGCCAGGGCAATGGCCGCCGGGTAAATGCGGTGCTCCTGCACCTGAATGCGGGCCTGGAGGGTGGCCACCGTATCGGTGGCCGCCACCGGCACCGCCGCCTGCATGACCACCGGGCCACTGTCTACGGCCAGCTCCACATGGTGCACTGTGCAGCCCGCCACCGTCACCCCCGCCGCCAGCGCCTGGTCAACCGCCTTCAGACCCGGAAAGCTGGGCAACAGGCTGGGGTGAATATTGAGCACGCGGGCCGGAAAGGCATCGATCAGCACGGCGGTGACACAGCGCATCCAGCCCGCCATAATCACCCAGTCGGCCCCATGGGCCTGCAGGGTTTGCACAATGTCGCTGTCCAGGGCCTCGCGGCTGGGATACTGACGGTGGTTGAGCAGCACCGCGGGCAGCCCCAGCCGGGCGGCCCGCGCCGCCACCCCGGCCTGGGGGTTGTTGTACACCACCACCCGAATCTGGGCGTGCAGGTCGCCCCGCGCGATCGCCGCAGCAATCGCCTCCAGGTTGCTGCCGTTGCCCGAGGCCATCACCCCCAGGGGCAGCGGCGGCTCAAACCGGGGCCACACCCTCGGCAGCGGCGGCGAAACGATGGCGGAGGCGGTCTGCTCCATAGGGTCAAAGAATGGGGAAATGGGGTCTATCATATGACAACACTAAAATCCTCTGGCGCAGGGGTAAAGGAGGGCGGCGAGTGAACCAGGGCGTGCGGCGAGGATTGGTGTTTCTCTGCGGAGTTGCGATCGCAGCTGCCCTCTCCCTCCTCCCCACCGCCATGCCCACCGCCGGGCCCACCGCCGGACTGCCAGCCGCCCACCCCGTCTACGCCCAGCTTGGCGAGCCCCCCGCCAGCGCCGACTCCGCCCCCCCGGATGACAATGCCGATACCGAGGCCGAGACTGGCGGCCTCAAATCCTTCGATACAGTTGTCAAGGGGCTCACCGTCTCCCAGGGGCTCTTTACCCTCTACCACGATCTCCAGGGCAATCGGGCCCTGCTCGGGCTCCAGCCCAGCCAGCTCAACCAAAACCTGCTGCTGATCGCCACCCTCCAGTCGGGACTGGGGGAAGCCGGTCTGTTCCGCGGCTGGCCCGTCAGCGACGCCATGATTCAGTTTCGCCAAATTCCCGACCACCGGCTCCAGGTGGCCGTACCCAACCCCTACTTTCGCGACCCGCGCCCCCAGGCCCAGCAGCTCCAGCGAGAATCCTTTAGCGACTCGGTGCTGCTCACCCTCCCCATCCAGGCCGTCCACCCCACCACCGGCGAAATCCTCATCGATCTCGCAGACTTTCTAATCAGCCGCGACCCCGCCAATCTGGCCGGCCAGTTTCCCTGGGTGCTGGCCAGCTACACCCCCAGCCCCGAGACCTCCTACCTGGGGCCAGTCAAAGCCTTTCCAGACAACGTCGAGCTAGAAACAGTGCTCGGCTTCTCCGGCAGCGGCAGCACCTCCCCCTTTGGCCTCACCCTCAGCAGCATCCCCGACAGCCGCGGCTTTACCCTGCGAGTGCGCTACAGCCTGTCCGCCATTCCCAACCACCCCACCTTTCAGCCCCGCCTGGCCGACGAGCGAGTCGGCTATTTTCTCAGCGCCTACCGCACCCCGGCCCAGTCGGGCCGCTCAGATCCCTTCGTGCGCTACATCCAGCGCTGGCATTTAGAAAAGCAAGACCCCAGCGCCGCCCTCTCGCCCCCCAAAACCCCCCTGGTATTTTGGATCGAGAACACCACCCCCGAGCCCTACCGGGCCGCCATTCGCGACGGCGTGGAATGGTGGAACTCAGCCTTTGAGCAGGCCGGGTTTAGCCAGGCCATCGAAGTGCGGCAAATGCCCCCCAACGCCGACTGGGACCCCGCCGACGTGCGCTACAACGTGATTCGCTGGTCTGACTCGCTCTACCCCTGGGCCAGCGGCCTCGGCCCCTCCCGAGTCAACCCGCTCACCGGGGAAATTCTCGACGCCGACATCGTGCTCGACGCCAGTATTGTCAGCGACCTGGGCCTGGAGTACGAAACCTTTCTGTCAACTGCGGCAACTGGCGGGGCCAGCAGCCTATCAAGCAACCTGGCGCTGTGCGGCACCCCTCTGGGCCGTCGCCTCCTGCCGCGCCTGACGTCCGCCGCCGGGGCGACCGGGGCACCCCCCAGCCCCCAGCCCACCACCGCCCTCGACTACTGCACCGGTGTGCAAGCCGCCCAAACCATGGCCTTTGGCAACCTCGCCGTCGCCACCCTGGCCCCGCCCTTTACCACCCGCGCCGCCAAGGAAACCTACATTCAGCAGTGCCTGCGGGCGTTGACCGCCCACGAGGTGGGCCACGTGCTGGGGCTGCGCCACAACTTCCTGGGCAGCACGCTGCTACCCCCCGCAGACCTCAACCGTACCCCCGCAGGCCAGGGCATGGTCAGCTCGGTCATGGACTACCTACCGCCCAATCTGGCCCCAGCGGGGCAGCCCCAGGCAGACTATTTCCCCACCCAGCTAGGCCCCAACGACCGCTGGGCGATTGAGTACGGCTATCGCCCGGTCGCCAACCGCACCACGGCCCAGCGAGAGCTTCAGCCCATTGCCAATCGCTCCGAGGGCGCGCCCGAACTGGCCTACGCCACCGATGAAGATGCCTACACCCTGGTTGACCCCTGGGCCAACCCCTGGGACTTGAGCAGCGACCCCCTGGGCTATGCCGAGGGCCAGATGGCTCTGGCCAAGACCATTTGGGAAGATCTTGACTGGTTTTCGGTGGATCCCGGCGAGGGCTACGGCGAGCTGCGGCGGCGGGTCGATCTACTGTTTTTTCATTACGGCACCCAGGCCGACATCATCGCCAACTACATTGGCGGCCAGCGCTTTACCCGCACCGACCCCTGGGGCTCGCGGGGCGCGTCGCCGCTCCAGCCGGTGCCCGCCGCAGAGCAGCGCCGGGCCCTGGCCACCCTCGACCAGCAGGTCTTTGCCCCCGACGCCCTGGCGCTCTCCCCCGATCTGGTCAACCGCCTGGCCCCCAATCGCTGGTGGCACTGGGGCGAAACTCCCTTTGCCAGCCGCATTGACTACCCTATCTACGACCGCATCGTCTCGACCCAGGCCTTCACCCTCAGCAACCTGCTGGAGGGCTACCGACTGCTGCGTCTGCGGGATAGCGAGCTGAAACAGCCGGGTGCCGATGCCTTTACCCTGGCGGAACTGTTTGACCATCTGAGCCAAACGGTCTGGACAGAGGTGCTGGCGGCCCCGGCGGCAGCCACCCCCATCTCTAGCCTGCGCCAGGGATTGCAGCGCCACCACCTGAATACCCTGACCAGCCTGGTGTTGCGCAATCACGGCTCGGGGGAGGGGGTGACCGACCTGCTCGGCTTTGTTGCCCAGGAGGCCACCTTTGGTGCCCCCGAGGAAGCTCGGGTACTGGCCCGCTACCAGCTGAGGCAGCTACAGACGGCGATTGAAAGCCGCCTCAGCCGTCAGGGCAGCCGGTTAGACACCGCTACCCTGGCCTACCTACAAGACACCCGCGATCGCATCACCAAAGTGCTCGATGCCCCCCTCAGGGGTCAGTAGCCAATTACGGAGCGGAGGAATCTATAAAGATTCAATGATTTTCCCCAAAATGCCACGAAATACCCCGTCCCCCTAGGTGCTATTGTGGATCGGGTCAATACAGCAATGGGGTTATCTACAGCTGGGATCACGCTGCCGCTTCGCGTTGGCCCTCCGTTAGTAGCGGTATGTTCACAGTTCCTGCCCAAGCTTCTAACTGCCCAAGCTAGATGCGATTTGTCGTCCGGGGTCGCCCCTACTGTCCCAGGCCCGTCCTACCTGGGCACACTGAATTAACTGGTATTTTGGTCGTTCCACGGGTTATCCATGCTGAGTGCGTTAGTCGCTTTCACCCTTTCCCCACTCTTTGCCCAAGTTCCCCAGGGGGAGGCTACCCCAGCCCCAGCCGCAAAAACAGTGGTTATTCCGCGAGACGGCACCTACGCCGAAGTCATTCGCTACCAGGAAGTTCGCCCCCTGCCCGGCACTCTGGATGAAACCCCTGTTTTTAACAGCAACAGCCCCGAAGTGGTTCAGCAGGAAGGGATTTTGCTGTCCACCTTTCCCCGCGACGGCATGGCCTCCCCCGATGCCCACCTCAACTACGCCTTTGAGGGGCGGTTTGATATCTTCGCCCACCACATTGCCCGGGGGATAAATGCCGACGACCGCCGCACCCTGTTTTTGGGGGTGGTCGTGTTTAACCCCGGCACGGAGCCGGTGGAGGTCACCCTGCACCAGGGGGTGAGCTACCTCAGCCAAGAGGCCCCTTTCATCAACCTGCCCGACGCCCGCCTCAGCACCAACGGCAATGTCTACGCCGGCCCCGGCAGCCGCACGACCACCGACATTCTGCGGGGGGCCAACCAGTCGCACTGGCCCAGCCGCATCACCATTCCGCCGGGGCACGTACATCTGCTGATGAACACCCCCATTCCCCTGCGATCGCTCACGGTGCCCATCAACGGCAGCCATCCCCAGGGGGCGATGATTCCCAAGCCGCCGGTGCGGCCGGTGAGTCTGACCGCCGCCGATGCCCAAATCAACCCAGAGACCGCCGAGGGCAGCACCTCGGCCCCGCGTCCCCTGGCCCCGCGCCCCATTCCCAGCAACGGGCGCACAGCGATGATGTATCTCTCCAGCAGCGGCCCGGTACATGTGGCCAGCCTGGCTCGCTACGCCGACATCCTGCCCAACGGCTACGAGCGGGTGCCCGTGCTGGAGGACTGGCTACAGGTGCTCAAGGGCGGCCGTTTGGCCGGCCCCCGCGACATTCCCCCCTCTGATCCAGAGACCTACCGCTACGGTCGCTTTTACTATGGCCGCGTGGCCGGGGTGGCCAAGGGCGCCAATTGGAAAGCCACTCTCACCGACAATCCCGAGACCGACGTGCTGACCATTCCGGCCCCCGGCAATGCGTTTTCCTACGTGATTAGCTCGGTTGACCGCAATACCTTTGGCACCGGGCAAATTCAGAGTGCGCCCATGGTGGCTCGCTACCCCGACACCGCCTACCGAGCCCACGGCAACTACGGCGTGCGCTACAGCCTCAAGCTCCCCTTCTACAACAACCGCGGCACCGACCAGACCATCACCCTCAAGTTTCAGACCCCCATGCGCGATGAGAGCCTGAACCAGGGGCTGCGGTTTCGTCGCCCGCCAGAGGATCGGGTATTTTTTCGCGGTACGGTACGGCTGAGATTTAGGAACCAGATGGGGCTAGAGCGTACCCACTATGTTCATCTCGTGCAGCGGCGGGGTCAGGAGAGCGAGGCCCTGCTCAAGCTCACGATTCCCGCTGAGGCCCGCCAGGATCTCGAAATTGATCTGGTTTACCCACCCGATGCCACCCCGCCCCAGGTGATTACGGTTCTCAACGGCGGCGTGCCTGAAATCTTTGAGGCCGAAAACATTGAAAATGTCGATGGGGATACCCCATCCCTGAGCCGCGATCTCTAGGGGGTGTCATCGGTGAGCTACAGCCCCTAGCCTGTGCTTTAGGTCGAGCCTGGCCATGCCGATAGCATTGGATGAACCGGGTTAATCTAGGGCCTGCCAGAGCCGATCGGGGACGGTGCGGGGTTTGCGAGAGACCAGGTTGGGCTTAAAGATCGGTGGGTCGGTGGCGGTATCTACGGTTAAAAAACCGGCGGCTACCAGGGCTGCGACCATGGTCTGAGCCACGGCGAGCTCGGCCTGGGTATGGGCAACGATATCGCCAAGGGGCGCACCCCGCTGGCGCACCAGCCAGTTCATCAGGGTGCGCTCTGAGTCGGCCAGCGCCAGCAGATCGGTCATGGTTTTGGGGGCAGGGCCGCTGTCTCCTGGGTCTGAAGCGGCACCCGCAGCAGGGTAGGTCATACCTGCCCTACTCCGCAGCGGTGATCTGACGGGCCACGGTGTGGACCTCTTGGCTAAAGGCATGGTCGGGGTGGTGCAGCCAGAAGATGCCACCGCTGGCCAGTTGAAGCATTTCGTCGTTTTCGTAAAACAGCCCGCCGACGGGTACGCCGTACTGACTTTGCACTTTTTCGATCAGGGTGTGGCGGGGATAGATGCTGGGAGCTTTGTTGACCAGCAGGGTGATGTCGGGCACGTCGAGCTTTTGAGCCACTTCCAGGGTGACGGCGGTGCCCAAAAAGTCTTGGCGGTCGGGGCGCAGAATGATCACCATGCGGTCGGAGATGGCGATGGAGAGCAGGGTTTCTTCGTTGAGGCCGGGGTGGGTGTCGATGAACAGGTAGTCGAGGTGGAGCTGGTCGATGAGGTCGTGGAAGCCGTCGTTGAGCAGGCCGACGTCGTAGCCTTCGCGCAGAATTTTAGCGATTTCGCCGGCTTTGAGGCTGGAGGGCACCAGATACACGCGGCCGCTGATGTCGGCGGGGGTGCCGTCGGCGGTGGCGATCTGGGCGGTTACGTCGTAGGCGGCATCCTTAGCGCTGCATTTGTCCCACAGGTAGTCGTTGAGGGAGTGGGCAAAGTCTTCTTCGTCGAGGCCAAACAAGACGTGAATGCCGGGGGATTGGATGTCGGTATCGACAATGGCGACGCGCTTGCCCTGGCTGGCGACGGCGGTGGCAATGTTAGCCGTCAGGTTAGATTTGCCGGTGCCGCCGCGAAAGGAGTGAATGGAAATAACCTGCGCCATGAAACTCTGACCTCTGCCGGATAAACAACGGGACTGTAGTGACCGGTGGCCCAGGGGTACAAACAAATTGGGCCGGTAGAACTGGGCCTAGTATGGGAACAATAGCCGCGAAACTAACGCGCCACCCAAAATTACCTATGGAAAAACTCACCTACGCGCCGGGCGATGTGATCTATCAAGAGGGCGACGAAAGTCAAACAGTTTATTTGATTAAGTCGGGCCGCATTGATCTGGTAGATGTCTACCCCGAGACCGGGGAAGTGGTGGCCAAGTCGCTGGGGCCAGGGCGCGTTTTTGGAGAGATTGAGCTGATCGATCGCCGCCCCCGATCCTCTACGGCCAAGGCCACAGAGGCGGCCAAGATCGTGATTTTCTCCCACGATGAAATCATGGATATGGTGTTTGAAAACCCTGAGAAGAGCTTGATTTTGGCGCGCGATGTCTTTGATCGGCTGCGTCAGCTCTACAGCGCCGACAGCCTCGACGGGGAGCTGACTAAGCTGCGGGAGGAGATGCATGAAACCATTAAGTCAGCGGTGATTAGCCATGAGTCGAGGGTGGTGAAAAGCCACAACGGCATGGCTGCGATCGCAGCCCCGATTATTTTGCTGATTGCCATCGTGGTGGGCATGCAGATTTACTTGCACTAGGCTGACTTTAGTTTTTCAGACTCGGCTAACTAAAAATAGTCGATTACATCAATCAGGGCGGCTGAACTTAACTGTTAGCCGCCCTGATTGATGTAATTATTCAACAGCTAATATGGGGCGGCTCAGGCTAAAACTTCCAGGCCAGATAGATCACGGCGGCAAAGGCAATCAGGGTGGCGATGCCAATGTAGACCATCTTGAATTCATGGCCTTCGATGGCGTGCTCTAGCTCTTGATTGAGGTCCTGACGAAATTGTTCGAGCTTCTGCCCCGCATCGGGATCGTTGAGCGGCTGATAGACCGGTTTTGCCATGGTTGTTTACCCTCAGATACGCCCATTCAGGGTGCCCAAAAGTTTGCTCAGATCACGGCTGCCGCTGTTTGACCGTGCCAAATTTGAAGCTGGGCAAGCGGCCAAAAAGTCTTTGGATTTCTGACCAGCCAGCCATACCTGAGTGCAGTCAGAAAAGGCGGCCTTTGGCTGGTAGCTATCCAGTCGGGGGGGGAATCTTAGGGTCAACTTTTATCTGTAAGCGTTTGGCCGAGTTTCGTGGCCTGACCGATTTGATGGCCTCACCCCTAACGTCTCGAACCCATGACCCTAAAAGCCATTGCCACTAAGACCAACCCCTACAGCTTGGCGGCTGCATTCCTGGCGCTGTTGCTGGGCGGCTGGGGGGTCTACGCGGTGCGATCGCACCTCACCCGCCCCGCCCCGGCCCCAGTCGCCAGCGCTCCGGCGGCCATCCCCACCGTTGCCGCCCTGGGACGCATTGAGCCCACCTCCTCAGTGATCAAGCTGTCGGTGGCCAACGCCCAGGACAGCCGCGTCAACCAGCTGCTGGTCAACGAAGGCGACCGGGTGACGGCCAACCAGGTGATTGCCACCCTCCAGGGCATCGAAAAACTCCAGGCCGAAGTGGCCGAGGCCGAGCAAAACGTCATGGTGCAACGGGCCGCCGTAGCCCAGGCCCAAACCGCCGCCGCCACCCCCAGCCAGCGGGCCGCCCAGCAGGCCACCATTCGCCAGATCGAAGCGGAGCTGCGCACCACCGAGTTGAGCAACCGAGCTGCCATCGATAGCGCCGCCGCCACCCTGCGCGCCGCCCAGGCCGACTACGACCGCTACCGGCAGCTCCACGACCGGGGGGCCGTCAGCGCCGCCGACCTCGACAGCTACCTCAAAACCCGCGACACCGCCCAGGCCAGCCTGCGCAGCGCCGAGGCCCAGCTGGCCAGCACCCGCCAAACCCTGACCGCCCAAATTGAGGCGGCCACCGCCACCCTGGCACAGCTGGGCGAAGTGCGCCCGGTGGATATCGACCTGGCCCAGGCCCAGCTCGCCTACGCCCAAAGCCAGGCCGACCGGGCCCGAGCCGATCTAGAAGACTTTTATGTGCGGGTGCCGGTGGCGGGGCAAATTTTGCGGGTCAACACCCGCGTGGGCGAGCGGGTCAACCCCGACCAGGGCATTGTTGACCTGGGCCAGACCGACCAAATGGTGGTGATTGCCGAGGTCTACGAGACCGACGTACCCAAGCTGGCGGTCGGCCAGCGAGCCGAAATCACCAGCGAAAACGGCGGCTTTACCAACAGCCTCGGGGGCGAGGTGGAGTCGATTGGTCTGCAAATTCGCAAGACCGACGTGCTCAACTCTGACCCGGCCACCGACAGCAACGCCCGCGTCGTGGAGGTCAAAATTCGCCTCGACCCGGCGGATAGTGCCCAGGTGGCGGGGCTGACCTACATGCAGGTGCGGGTGAAGATTCGCCTGGAGTAGGGGCGGGCGGCGATTTTCATTGGCGCTTTCCAATGGACCACCATTCAATCGAGCCAAATTAGGCGGCCCAGATCAGGCGGTCCAGATGTTTAAATCGGTCATTCCCCAGGTCAACCCATGGTCTTTGGCAAGTCACCGCTACCGCGCATTGAGAAGCCCCTGGCCTGGTCGCAGCTGTCGCACCAGCGGGTGCGGCTGCTGGTGGCCATGGCGGGCATTTCCTTCGCGAATATTCTTATTTTTATGCAGCTGGGGTTTCGGGCAGCAATGTTTAGCGGCACCACCAACGTGCCCGCCAGCCTCGACGGCGACCTGTTTTTAATCGACGAAAAGAGCCAGTTTTTGGGCAATGAATCCTTTGATAAGCCGCAGCTCTACCGGGCGGCGGCGGTGCCGGGGGTGGCGACGGCGCGGCCGTTTTACTACAACACCGCCGGTTGGGTAAACCCCGACAATCGCAAGACCACAGCCATTACCGTCATTGCCCTAAACCCGGCCCAGCCGGTGATGACCCTGCCCGCCATCAACGAGCAGCTGCCCCTGGTCGAGCAGGCCGACCGCATGCTGTACGACACCAAGTCTCTACCGTCCTTGGGGCCCATTGCCCAAAACTTTGCCGCCGGTCAGGACCAGCCGGTCGAGGTGCAGGGCCGCAAAATGCGGGTGAATGGCACCTTTTCGCTGGGCAGCAACATCTTTAAGCGGGGCCACATTGTCATTAGTGATGTCAACTACCTGCGGCTGTTTGGGGCCGAGCAGGCCAACCAGATCCACGCCGGGGTGCTCAAGCTGGCCCCCGGCGCCGACCCGCAGCAGGTGATCGCCGAGCTGGAGCGCACCCTGCCGGAGGAGATTAGCGCCCTCAGCCACGGGGAGCTAATTGCCCTGGAGGAAAGCTACTGGGCCAAGGAACCGGCGGGGATTATTTTTACCTTCGGCACGATTATGGGCTTTGTGGTGGGGGTGGTGATTGTCTACCAGGTGCTGTACTCCGATGTGAATGACCACCTGTCGGAATACGCCACCCTGAAGGCGATTGGCTACTCCGACGGGCAGCTGTTGCTGGTGGTGTTTCAGGAGGCGGCCATTTTGGCGGTGCTGGGGTTTATGCCGGGCATTCTCTCGGCGCTGGGGCTCTACAGCCTGCTCAGCAATCTGACCGGGGTGGCGGTGCTGATGCGCCTGGGGGTGGGAGTGCAGGTGTTTTCGATGACCCTGGTGATGGGGCTGGTGTCGGCTGCGATCGCAGTGCGCAAACTCCGCTCCGCCGACCCCGCCGATGTGTTTTAGAAATTTTGGGTTTTGAGTTTTTAATTTTGAATTGGACCTCGACTATGGCCCCCGTCGTCAACATCCAACACCTGCACCATGCCTTTGGCAAGGGCCAGCTGGCCAAACCGGTGCTGCTCGACATTGACCTCGCCATTCACCCCGGCGAGATTGTGATTTTGACCGGGCCGTCGGGCAGCGGCAAAACGACGCTGCTGAGCCTGATGGGGGGGCTGCGATCGGTGCAGCAGGGGAGCTTGCAGATTTTGGGCCAGGAGCTGCTGGGGGCCAGCAAAGGGCAGCTGGTGGCGCTGCGCAGCCAGATTGGTTATATCTTTCAGGCCCACAATTTGCTCGACTGCCTGACCGCGCAAGAAAATGTGCGCATGGCCCTGCGGCTGCAACCCACCCTCTCCTACGACGAGCGCACCGCCCAGGCCACCGCCATGCTAGAGGCCTTGGGGCTGGGGCACCGGGTTGACTATCGCCCGGACAACCTCTCCGGGGGGCAGAAGCAGCGAGTTGCGATCGCACGGGCCCTGGTCACCCAGCCCCAGCTGATTCTCGCCGACGAGCCCACCGCCGCCCTCGACAGCCAGTCGGGCCGCGAGGTGGTAGAGCTGATGCAGCGCCTGGCCCGCGAGCAGCAATGCACCATTTTGCTGGTCACCCACGACAACCGCATTCTCGACATCGCCCACCGCATCATCTACATGGAAGACGGGCGGCTGATCAAAACCGAGTACCCCGCCGCAGCGGCCTAAGCCCGCCGCCGCCAGGCCCACGGTTTGGAGCGAGTGGGGCGAGGGCGCCGGGGCGCAGCCGCGTAGTCGGTGCAGTGTAGGGCGGCCTCGGAAGCGGCCTCCAGGGGGCGCACCGGGCATTTGAGGTGGGGGCTGCCGGTGTAGTAGCGGCAGCTAAAGCAGGGAATCTGGTGCAGCCGCCGCAGCCGCCGCAGCCCGTCGCTGATGGCGAGCAAACCAGCCAGCACAAACACCAGCACCACCCCCCAAATGCCCAGGGGCACCAGCAGGGCCAGCCACAGATCGGCAGCAGAGATGTTAGCAGCAGAAATGTCGGCAGCGGACATAGCAAACCTCACAAACGGCAGCGGGGCCTAGGAAACCGCCTTCAGCCCTGGGGGCAACGGCAACCGGTCGCCGGTCGCGGCCCAAAAGTCGAGAATCTGGCTGGCCACCAGGTGAGGGTGAACGGCGTGGAAAAAGTGGCGACCGGGGCAAAGCAGGGTGCGATCGCAGGGCTTCAGCCACGACTGCCAGCCGCGAATTTGGGTCGGATCGACAATGGTGTCATCGTCCCCACCGGCCACCAGCAGCGGCACCGCCACGCTGCCAGGGCACAGACTCACCCGCTTTAGCAGCGAGTGGGGCGACACCGAATGCAGCAGATCCTGCTCCAGCAGGCTGATCCAGCCTGCCAGCAGCGGGCGCGACTGGTGGCCAAACAGGCTGTAGACCACCTGGGTAAGCACCCTCTGGCGATCACAGGGCAGCCGTTCTAGCTGGGCGTAGTAGTGGGCCTGCCAGTCAACCATGGGGTTCACCCCCACCGAAAGCAGGGTGAGCGAGCGCACCCGGTGGGGGTTTTGGCGGGCGTAGAGCAGCCCCACCAGCCCACCGGTGCCGTGGCCCAGCAGGTGCACGGGCCGGTTGTGGCCCTTGAGGTAGTCGTGCAGCAGGGTGACGGCAATCGCTAGCGAACTGGGCTCGTCGGGGGTTTGGCGGTAGGCCCACTGGGCCACCGCCCCGTGGCGGGCCAGGCAGCCCAATAACTTTTGGTCAAACCGCTCAAAACTGGGGCTGACGTTGAGCCAGAGGGCATCGGGGCAGGTGGAAAGGGTCATAGATCGGTGAGTCGGTGAACGAATAGATAAACAAAGAGGCGGCCAAATCAGGGGATGAGGGAAAGTGCATGGGCAGCCTGAAATCTCCGCTGAGTAATTGGTTAGGTAATAAGGTGCAGCGCTGGGGCTGCCATGCATCGCGCCCCTAGATGCCAAAGGCCAGTTTCAGCTGGGCCACCCAGGTGGTGATGCGATCGCGGGTCAGCTCCGGCTGGTTGTCTTCATCGAGGGCCAGCCCCACAAACTTGCCGTCTTGCACCGCCCTAGAGGCGTCAAAGTCGTAGCCGTCGGTGGGCCAATGGCCGACGGTGGTGGCCCCCAGGCCAGTAATTTTTTCGGCCAAAATGCCCATCGCATCCTGAAAGTTGTCGGCATAGCCCACCTGATCGCCAGCGCCAAAGTAGGCGACCTGCTTACCGCTAAAGTCAACCGCCTCCAGCTCGTCATAGAAGCCTTCCCAATCGGCTTGCAGCTCGCCGATGTTCCAGGTGGGGCAGCCGATAATCAGGCAGGCGTAGTCGGCAAAGTCTTCGGGGCTGGCGTCGGCAATGTCGTGCAGGGTCACCACCCCATCGCCGCCAAACTCCGCCTGGATAGCGGCAGCCAGGGTTTCGGTATTGCCAGTCTGGGTGCCAAAAAATAGGCCAATCTTAGTCATTAGACATCTCATCGTGAATTGAGCAAATCAAGCAAATTATTAGAGGGCGGGGCGCCAGGGATGGCTGGGCGGCAAGTCGGGCAAAACCGCCATCCGCCACACATCTGTCGCAGCGGCCTAGCCGCACCGCAGAGATAAGCAATCGCCGCCCGTTGCCTCGCGTTTCTGCTGCATTACGTTGCTATTGCGCTGCTGCTGCGTTGTTAAGCGGCATGAGGAAAGGGGGGCAGGTTGTTGGAGCCCTATACGCCCCCCAAGAGAGGAGAAGTTAACCCAACACTGAACCTAGGATTCGACCGCGCTCAGGGCCTTTTCTACCCGGCGAAAGTCGAACCCGATGGCGCGCAGGGCATGCCACAGATGGCCCTGCAAAAAGAAGAACGCCAGAATGAAATGGGCATTGGCCAACCAGCAGCGCGAGGTGTGGGCGTTGAGCGGCAGCACCACCGTGTCGGCAAAGTAGGGCATGATGCCCAGCTTGACCGCCAGCGGCGGGCCGTAAAACTCCACCGGGTAGGCCAGGGTATTGACCGCGCAGAAGTAGGCCGCCACAAACCCCGCCAGGGCAATGCCCCCCAGGGAGTACGACAAAATCGCCTCGCCCGAAAACAGCAGCACCTTTTTGGCCCACCGCAGCGGCGGCACCAGAATGTGCCACACCCCCCCGGCAATCAGCAGCAGGCCAACATACAGGTGGCCACCCACCAGGTCTTCGAGGCTGTTGACGCTGGCAAAGTGGGTCTGGTAGCCGTAGATCACCAGCGGGTCGAGGGTGGGCTGCACCAGACGCACTGTCTGGGTGGTGGCGTCGTAGAGGCCGCCCCAGGTGGTGGCTTTGGCCACTAGCAGCAGCGCCCCGGCCCCCAAAAACAGCAGATGGTGGCCCAAAATCAGCCCCAGCTGGGCCGGGTCATCCCATTCAAAGTGAAATTTGCGGGCCTGGCCGGTGGCATCTTTGAGATTGGCCGGGGCCTTGAAGGTGTGAAACAGCGCCCCGGCCCCCAGCACCGCCGAGGAAATCAGGTGCACCGCCCCCACCACAAAGTAGGGGTAGGTATCGACCACCTGGCCGCCATCGCCAATGCCCAGGCCCAGGGTGGCCAGGTGAGGCAGCAAAATTAGCCCCTGTTCACCCATGGGCACAGCCGGGTCAAACCAGGACAGCTCAAACAGGGTAAAGGCCCCGGCCCAGAGCGCAATCAACGCCGCCTGGCCGACATGGGCGGAGATAAAAAATCCCGACAGGTTGGCAAAACGAGCATTGCCCGCCCACCAGTCGTAACTCACTTCGGGATTGCCATAGGTCTGCATGGTCAATGAATCCTTACTCAAGGTCAGTATCAACACAGCACTTATTGAGAAGTAAACTCAATAAGACCATCGATAGAGCCATGGAACCACAGATCGGAATCATTCTCAACAGCAAAGGGTTAAGTTTTGTTTACTTGCTTCTCATCCAGAACAGCCAGGCCTGCGGCTCAAGCCTACAAGCATCTAGTTTTGAAAGGATTCAAGCAGTTGCCACGATTGCATCGCTGGGACTAAATGGGGAAGTCAAGTCTGCCGCTGACCCACAGATTGCTCAAGGCTTACGCTAGCCGTTCGCAACAGCTGCTGACAAAAAGCTCCAGCGGCTCCTGCACATGCAATCCAGCGACGGGCTAGAAGAAAGATTATT